>JBAVJZ010000068.1:0-55644 GCA_049688015.1 Candidatus Deferrimicrobiaceae bacterium
GTCCGATATCTTCGATGCCCCGGAAAAGAGCTCCCGGTGCGAAACCGTTCTGCGCACCGGAAAGCCGGTGGAGGCGGAAGTGCTGCAGAAACGGAGGGACGGAACGCATTTCTGGGGAATGCTTCACGTTTTTCCGGTCTCGGGGGACCTGGTCCTTGGGCAGGTCACCGACATCACCCAGCGAAAGGACGCCGAAGAGGCCCTTCAGAGGGAGAAGGACTTCTCCTCCCGGATCCTGGCGGTAGCGAACGTCCTGATCGTCGTACTGGACCGGGAGGGCAGGATCCTGCTCTTCAACCGGAAGTGCGAGGAAGTGACCGGCTGGCAGGAACACGAGGTCCGGGGGAAACATATATGGGACTTTCTTCTGCCCGAACGGGGAGCCGAGGAGATCCGGGAGGCATTTTCGCGACTGGACGAGAAGGACCTCTTCCCATTTCACGAAAACCCCTGGTATACGCGGAATGGTGACGAGCGGAACATCCGGTGGAACAACTCGGTCACGAGGGACGAGCGGGGCGAGGTGGCCTGGGTGATCGGAACCGGCATCGACGTCACCGAGCAGAGAAAGCTCGAGGCACAGCTGCGGCACATCCAGAAAATGGACGCGGTGGGGACCCTGGCGGGCGGGATCGCCCACGACTTCAACAACATCATCCAGGCGATCATGGGTTACACCTCGGTGCTCAAGGCCCGGATCGGGGATGCCGGGTCCGGAATGGAGGAAATCGAATCGATCGAGAGGGCCGGTATTCGCGCATCCGAGCTCACCACCCAGCTTCTCGGGTTCGCGCGGGGCGGCAAGTACGAGGTTCGGCCGATCGACATAAACCAGGTCGTGCAAAAGGTCGTTTCCATGATCCGGCACACCTTCGACCGATCGATCGAGATCCGGACGGACCTGAACGATGGGCTTCCGTCTATCGAGGGGGACGCCGGCCAACTGGAGCAGACGGTCCTCAACCTGTGCATCAACGCACGCGACGCCATGCCTACGGGCGGGACTCTTACGCTCGGGACGGGCCTCGAGGAATTTTCGGGAGAAGAAGAGGGAGTCCCCGAGAACCTGACGTGGGGGAAGTACATTTCCCTCTCCCTCTCCGACACCGGCGTGGGGATCCCCTTTGAAAACATCCCGCGCATTTTCGAACCGTTCTTTTCCACGAAGGAACCCGGAAAAGGTAGCGGGATGGGACTTGCGATGGCGTACGGCATCGTGAAGAACCACGGGGGGTATCTGGATGTCCGCAGCGCTCCCGGGGAAGGATCTACCTTCCGGGTGCTGCTGCCCGCCTCGTCGAAGGAGATATTGCCCCCCCCTGCCGTCGTCCCCGAGGAACCACCGCCCGGAGGAACGGAGACGGTCCTCTTCGTCGATGACGAGGAGTCGCTTCGTCTGCTGGCGGTAGAGATGCTCGGCAGGCTCGGCTACCGGGTCCTCACGGCCCGGAACGGTCTCGAGGCCATGAAGACTTACGAGGAAAGGAGGGGGGAGATCGCAATCGTCATCCTCGACATGATCATGCCGGGGATGGGCGGAGAGGAGACGTTCCACCGGCTGAAGGAAATCGATCCGTCCGCCCGAATCCTGATTTCCTCGGGTTACACCGTGGAAGGCAGACCCCAGAGTCTTCTCTCGGCCGGAGCCGCAGGGTTCCTCCAGAAGCCGTACCGGGTCGGAACTCTCGCGGCAGCGTTGCGCAGAATCATCGGGGGTGGGGAACCGTAACGAACTCCGAACGGGGGGACGTCCTCTTCTTCACTCCGTCCAATGGGCTTTCTCGAAGCGCCGGATTTTCTCCACCCGCCGCCGATGGCGCCCTCCCTCGAAGGGGGTCGCAAGCCACACCCTCACGATGCTTCGCGCCCTGCGGGAAGGAACCTCGTTCGCCCCCAGCACGAGTACGTTGGCATCGTTGTGGCGCCTGGCCAACTCGGCGTCCGGTACGGTCGATACCAGCGCCGCCCGCACTCCCCTTGCCTTGTTCGCTGCAATCGCCATCCCGATACCGGACTTGCATATGAGGATGGCCCGGTCGGCTTCCCTCCTCCGAATCGCCGCGGCAGCGGCAAACCCGTAATCGGGGTAATCCACCGGATCGGGGGTATTGGTTCCCAGATCCCGTACCGCATAGCCCTCCCCCGACAGGAACCGGACAAGATCCGCCTTCAGGGCCACTCCGCCGTGGTCGGCGGCCAGGATGATCCTCGGATGTCTGCTGCCCGCCTTCAACTGGCTCTCTCCTCGCCCGCAAGGGCATAATGCGCCGCGCCGAGCAACGCGGCCTTGTCGTCCCGGATCACCTTGACCGGTACCTGCGAGAGGAACTCCCGGAAGCGGCCCTTGGAGAGAAACGACCCGAGAAAGGTCCCGTCCGAGAGAATCGGCAGGATCGAGGGGGCGATTCCCCCTCCCAGGATCACGCCTCCCGTTGCCATCACCTGGAGGGCAAGGTTCCCCGCCTGAGCCCCGTAAAGAGACGCAAAGATCCGCAGGGCCTCTCCGCAGGTCTCCGAGTTCCCGGATAGCCCCTCCCGCGAAATGACGCGAGGAGGGTCTTCCCCGAGCAGGCGGGCTTCGACTCCTTCGGATTCCGGCATCCCTTCGGACTCGCGCAGGAACCGGTAGATCGCATGCAGTCCCGGCCCCGATACCACCCGCTCCACGCTGACGTGGGCAAGGTTCTTTTGCAGGAAAACGAACAACCGGACCTCCCTCTCATCCCGGGGTGCGAAATCGGCATGTCCCCCTTCCGAAGCGACGGGCACATACCCCGCGCCGCTCCACACGAGGAACGAGGCCCCGAGACCGGTTCCCGCGGCGAGGACCGCGATATTTCCCCGCGGCTCGGCTTCTCCCTGCTGGAGAACGGCCAGGCTCTCTTCCGGAAGAAACGGGACGGCAAAGGCGGTCGCCTGCAGGTCGTTGACAAGGAAGACGCGATCCGTCCCGAGAACGCTCCGGATCGCCTGCCCGTCAACGATCCACGGAAGGTTGGTCACCCGGCTTCGCCCGGACACCACGGGTCCCGCAACCCCGAGGCATGCTGCTGTAACGCCGGATTTGCCGACGAGATACTCCGCGAGAATCGATTTCAGATCGGGGTACCGGCCGCTCGGAAACGAACGAAGCTCCGACCGCCGCAATGCGGTCCCTTCCCGGAAAAAGAGCGCGAGGTTTGTCTTCGTTCCGCCCACGTCTCCCGCCAGAATTCTCACGCGGCACCACCATTCCCGTCCCGCACGTGCCCCCCCCGGGGGACCGGGGCGGATTTCCCCCCGAGCCTTGAGGCCGCGTCCGCATCCGCGAGGAAGGTGACCTTTCCCCTCCGGGGGGCAACCCGGGACGCAGGCAACCCCGCTCCCTTTCCCGTCAGCATCTTCTCCAGAACGAGGGCCTTCTCCTTTCCGCTCACCAGGAAGATGACGTGGGAGGAAGCATTCAGCAAGGGAAGCGTCAGTGTGATGCGGGGGACGGGCGGGTTCCCTCCCTCGGTCTTCGCCACCCAGTCGGTCCCCTCATCAAGGACAGGCGACCCGGGGAAAAGGGACGCGGTGTGTCCATCGGCTCCCAGCCCCAGCAGGACAGCGTCGAAACGGGGGAAGCCCCCTTTGGTCTCCGGGAAGGCGCGCCGAAGCATCTCCTCGTACCTGCGTACTCCCTCCCGGGGGTCGGACAGGGAAGTGTCGACCGGATGAAAGTGGTCCGGGGGGACGGGGGCCTGGGAAACGAGCGTTTCCCGCAGCATACGCTGGTTGCTCGACGCATCGTCCGAGGAAACCCAGCGCTCGTCTACCTGATAGAAGTGGACAAGATCCCACGGGAAACGGCTCCGGTAAGGCTCGGAGGAGAGGGCCGATAGCGTGAGACGGGGTGTGTTGCCGCCGGAGAGAGCCACGGTGATTCGCCGCGCCCCCTTTCCGGACCGGCCCAGGACCATCGCGCGCTCCCGTGTGATTCCCCACAGACGTCCTGCCGCCGCCCTCGCCAGTTCCTCCGGGGTGGAAAGTACGAAGAGCCTGCCGGACAGGAGATCCCTCCCTTTCGTCACGCCACCCTCCATTTTCTCCCTTCCCGGGCCAGGAGCTTGTCGGCCTCACGAGGACCCCACGACCCCGCCGGGTAGAAGAACAGGTCACGTCCCGGGTTTTCCTTCCAGCGGGAAAGGAACGGCGCAAGCAGCGACCACGAGATGTCGACGGTGTCATCCCGGGGGAAAAGGGACGCATCCCCCAGCATCGCATCCAGCAGGAGCCGTCCATACGCCGGCCGGGATTTCGCCCCGAACGCCTGCTCGTAGGTGAACTTGAACTCCACCGGCTCCACGCAGATCGACGGCCCGGGAGTTTTCGCACCGAACTTCAGGAAGATCCCCTCCTCGGGCTGGATGTTCAAGACGATGTAATTCGACACCAGCTGCCCGCACACGGAGTTGTCGAACAGAAGAAACGGCGCCGGCCGGAACTTGATCGCAATCTCGGAAACTCTCCCGCCCAGCCGTTTACCCGTGCGCAGATAGAACGGGATCCCTCCCCATCTCCAGTTGTCGATGGTTAGGCGCATGGCGGCGTACGTCTCGACAAGGGACTGCGGCGAGACGTTTTTCTCCGCCCGGTAACCCGGGACTTTCTTTCCCCGGACCTCCCCGGGGGCATACTGACCCCTGACGCATACCTCGCCGACATCCTCTTCCTTCACCGGCTCGATGGAACGCAACAGCTTGACCTTTTCGTCGCGCACGTCGTTGGCGGCAAGGGAGATGGGAGGCTCCATCGCAACGTTCGTGAGAAGCTGGAACAGGTGGTTCTGGATCATGTCCCGGACGACCCCCGCCTCCTCGAAATAGTCCCCCCGGCCCTCTACCCCGATCTCCTCGGCAACCGTGATCTGGACGTGGTCGATGTAATTCCGGTTCCACAACGGCTCGAAGACGCCGTTGGCGAAGCGAAAGACGAGGATGTTCTGGACGGTCTCCTTGCCCAGATAGTGGTCGATCCGGTAGACCTGGTCCTCGTGAAACACTTCCTTGACCTTGCGGGAAAGCTCGCGGGCGCTTTCCCGGTCGTGCCCGAAAGGCTTCTCGATCACGATGCGCCGGAAGCCGGAAAGATCCTCCGAAGGGACGGCAAGTCCCGCCTCTCCGATCCGGGAAACAAGGGGAGCGTAGAACCTCGGGGCGACGGAGGCATAGAAAATGAGGTTTCCCGGAATCCGGCGGTCTATCGTCAAAACACGGATCCGGTCACCGAGGGAGTTCGTGCCCTGCGGGTCGCCGATATCCCCGGGGTGGTAGAAAAGTCTTCCCGCGAAATCGTCCCAGCTTCGCTGGTCGAACGTCCCCGGCGAGCCGTCCCGGATTTCGTCCCGCAGGTGGTCGCGGAACACATCGTCCGAGTAGGGAGTGCGCGATACTCCCAGGACGGCGAACCCCTCGGGCAAAAGTTTCTCCCGGTAGAGCCCGAACAGGGCCGGGACGAGTTTGCGCTTCGTCAGGTCTCCCGAGGCCCCGAAGATGATCAGAAGACACGGGGGAGGGACCACGGTCGCCGGCATCTCGCCGGAAAGGGAGGTCATTCCCTCGCTGATCCCTTCCTCACCCATCCGGTTTCCCTTTCTTCGGGGAGGAGGAAGCGGCTTTCCCCGCGTGGCCCCCGATCTCGTTGCGCAGCACTCAGGTCACCTTCGCCTCGGAGAGCTTTCTCTCGATCGCCGCAAGGAGCTTGCGGTAGGAGTCGGCGAAGCTCTGCACACCGTCCCGGACCAGCTGTTCGCACACCTCCTCGATACCAACGTCCAGGAGACCGAGGTCGTCCAGAATCGCCCTCGCCTCCTTCTCTCTCCCCGTCAGCGTGTCTTCGACTTTCCCGTGGTCGCGGAAGAAATCGATCGTGGCCAGGGGCATCGTGTTCACGGTATGCGGTCCTATCAGTTCCTCGACGTAGAGCACATCCGAGTACTTCGGGTTCTTCGTCCCCGTACTCGCCCACAGGGGGCGCTGCACGCGGGCTCCCTGCGACGCGAGTTCCTTCCATCGCGGCGTGGAGAATATCTCCCCGAACCTTGCGTACGCCAGTCGCGCATTGGCTACTGCCACCTTCCCCTTCAGGGAGATCGCCGTCTCCGCCTTGGGCGACCCCGGCCACCGGGGGATCACCTCGTCAAGCAGCCGGTCCACCGCCGTGTCCACCCGCGAGACGAAGAAGGAGGCCACCGACGCGACGCGGTGCGGGCCCTTGCCCGGGGCGACCAGTCTCTCCACCCCGCGAATGTACGCCTCCGCCACCTCTTCATACCGCTTGACGGAAAAGATGAGCGTCACGTTCACCGGGATGCCACGCGCGATCGTTTCCTCGATCGCGGGCAATCCTTCCCGGGTACCGGGGATCTTGATGAGTACGTTCGGCCGGTGGACCGCCTGGAACAGTTCCTCCGCCCTCTCGACCGTCCGCGCGGCATCGTACGCCAGGTCCGGGTCGACCTCGAGGGATACGTACCCGTCGGCACCGGACGAAGTGTCGTAGACGGGCCGCAGCACGTCGGCCGCGTTCCGGATGTCCTCCGTCACGATCTCCTTGTACGCCTCCATCACGCCGGCGCCGCGGGCCGCCATATCCTGAAACTGCTCATCGTATTCCCGGCCCCCGGAGATAGCCTTCTCGAAAATCGTCGGGTTGGAGGTGACCCCCTTGATCCCGTCTTCGGAGACCAGGCGCAGTAGCCCTCCCGACGAGATCAGCCCGCGTTCGATGAAATCCAGCCAGGGGCTCTGGCCGAGCTTTCCCAGTTTCACGAGTGGATTCCCCGCCATGCAATCTCCTTTCCCCGTAACGAAACGGACCGGTTCGGTGTCCGGTTTACGTTTTCCCGAGCAGGGCCTTCGCGCAAACCGCTACATTTTCCGGTGTGATACCCAACTCCTGGAGAATGCGCCCGCCGGGCGCGGAGGCGCCGAAGCGATCGATACCCACGGATGCCCCGCCGTCCCCCACGTATCGTTCCCACCCGAAAGTAGCAGCCGCCTCCACCGAAACCCTCGCACGCACGGATGGGGGCAGTACGAAACGCCGGTATTCTCCGGGCTGCTCCTCGAACCGTTCCCAGGACAGGAAACTGACCACCCGCGCGGGAATCCCTTCCGCCTCCAGGAGGTTTGCGGCCTCGAGAGCCACGTGCACCTCCGAACCGGAGGCGAGAAGGATCACGGCAGGACGGCCGTTCCCCCCTTCTTTGAGGATGTATGCGCCGCGGAAGACGTTTCCTTCCCGGTACACGTCCTCCGGGGGGAGGACCGGGACATTCTGCCGGGTGAGCGCCATCATGGAGGGCCCCTCGGTACGCTCCATCGCCATCTTCCACGCCGCGGCCGTTTCGTTGGCGTCGGCGGGCCGGAAGACATGCAGGTTCGGGATCGCCCGAAGCGCCGCCAGATGCTCGATCGGCTGGTGGGTGGGTCCGTCCTCGCCAAGTCCTACGGAATCGTGGGTGAAGACGTAGATCACCCGTATGCGCATGAGCGCCGCCAACCGGATGGCCGGCCTCATGTAGTCGGAAAAGATAAGAAATGTGGCCCCGTAGGGGATCAGACCTCCGTGTCGCGCCATTCCGTTGAGGATTGCTCCCATCCCGTGCTCGCGCACGCCGAAGTGGAAGTTCCTCCCCCCGGGAGGCGCATCCGGGAGAAATGCCCCGCCCTCTTCCATCAGCGTATCGGTGGAGGGGGCGAGATCGGCCGACCCTCCCGCCAGTTCGGGGATCTTCGGGGCAATCGCGTTGATCACCTTCCCCGACACCTTCCTTGTCGCCATCGCTGCGGTCCCGGGGGGAAAGGAAGGGAGGGCGCTTTCCCACCCGTCCGGGAGGTCCCCCCACATTACCCTCTCCCATTCCATGGCCAAATCGGGATAGGCTCCCATGTACGCCGCCATTTTCAGGCGCCATTCCCGCTCTCCCGCTTCCCCGCGGGGAACCGCCTCCCGGAAGTGCGCCAGCACGTCTTCGGGCACGAAGAAAGCGGGTTCCTTCGGCCAGCCGAGCGCCTCCTTGGTGAGGGCCACCTCCTTCTCCCCGAGGGGAGATCCGTGGGCTTCCGCCGTGCCCTGCTTGTTCGGACTGCCGAAGGCTATGATCGTCCGGACGATCACGAGCGTCGGGCGATCCCGTTCCGAACAGGCCGCCTCGATCGCCCCGGACATCCCCTCGAGGTCGTTGTTCCCGTCGGCGACCGTCAGCACGTTCCAGCCGTAGGCGCGGAACCGGCCGGCGACATCCTCGCGAAATGCCAGGTCGGTCGACCCCTCGATCGTGATCCGGTTATCGTCGTAGAAAGCGACGAGGTTGCCGAGGCGGTGGAAGCCGGCCAGCGAGGCGGCCTCCGAGGCAACCCCCTCCATGAGGTCCCCGTCGGAGCACAAGACGAAGATCCTGTGGGATACGATTTCGTGTCCCGGCCTGTTGAAGCGCTGCGCCAGCATGCGGGCTGCCATCGCCATCCCCACGGCGTTTCCGAATCCCTGTCCCAGCGGCCCGGTGGTCACCTCGACCCCAGGCGTGTGGCCGGTCTCCGGGTGCCCCGGCGTATTGCTTCCCCACTGCCGGAACGCCTTGATCTCCTCCAGCGGGAGGTCGAACCCGGTGAGGTACAGCAGGGAGTAAAGAAGCATCGACGCGTGTCCGCAGGAGAGAATGAACCGGTCCCTGTCGGGCCAATCGGGATTCCTCGGATTGAACCGCAGGTGTCTGGTCCAGAGAAGGTACGACAACGGGGCAAGCGCCATGGGTGTGCCGGGATGGCCGGATTTCGCCTTCTGCACCCCGTCCACGGAGAGAAACCGTATGGCGTTGATCGCACGCCAGGAGAGAGAACCGTAGTCCACGAGCATCGACCCCCAAGTGTTTTTTTTAAACGGAATTCGGGTCGCTCCCCGGAACGACTCTGACAGGGAGCCCGTATTATGCCTGGAGGGGTTACCCCCCCCCGGTCTGCTGTGCCTGCAACTTCTCGTTCGGCCGGATCTCCAGCTGGACACGCCGGTTGAGCTGCCGTCCCTCCGGCGTCGCGTTGTCCGCGATCGGGTCCGTCTCCCCGTACCCGCGGACGCTCAGCCTCACCATTTGCACACCGTCTTGTTCCAGAATGTCGCGCACCCGCAGCGCGCGGCGCTCGGAAAGCGACTGGTTGTACTCGTAGGATCCGGTGGAGTCGGTGTGCCCCTCGACGGTCACGTAGGTGTCCGGATACTTGATCAGTACGTCGGCCGCGGCCTTGAGGGACGAATAGGCCTCCGGCCGGACCTGGTCCTTGTCGACGTCGAACAGGATACCCGACGGGAGGGCGACGTACAGCTTGTCCCCCTGCCGCGCCACGGCCGCCTCCGGCAAACGCCGCTTCATTTCCACCGCCTGCCGGTCCAGGTAGTTGCCGATCGCTCCCCCCACCACGGCGCCGGTGGCCCCGCCGATCAGCGCGCCACGGCCGGCCCGTTTCTTGCCCCCGATGAGCGCCCCGGTACCCGCCCCCACCGCGGCGCCCGCCATCGCTCCGATCGCGGTCCTCTTGTACTCGGTGGTCCCGTCGGGGTTGGTGGCACAGCCGGCCGGCATCATAAGCATAACGGCCAAGGCAATGCCAAGGACCCTGTATTTATGGTTTTTCCTCAACTCTGCCTCCTTTGCACCATGGTAATAAACTGCCCGTTCCCCCGTCACGCGACGACATCATACCACCTGCCTTCCCGGGCAGGCGCCGCCATGCGACAGGCTGATAACCCCGAGATTATTCTCCACCACTTTGTCGATGATACCCCCCGCCGGCGGTTTCCGGAAGCGGCAACGGGCAAGTCCCGCCGGATTATTCACATCCGGCGCAGAGGCGCGGCCAGGCAAACCGTGAGACAATAGTGTTCAGGGTCCGGAAAATCGGGGAGGAGCATGATGAAGGTCCGGGTCTTCTGCTACGAGGGATATCGAGCGGTAGAGACGCCGCGCGCTTTCACCATCGGAGAGCGTCGCCTCGAAGTCACCTCCGTGCACGACCGTTGGCGGGGAAAGGACCACGAGTACGTGAAACTCGACGCCTCGGATGGAAATCGGTACATCCTCCGGTACGACAGTGTACGGGACGAGTGGGAGATCCACCTGATGGAAGCAGGACGGACGGGAGGACGTTAACGCCGGGGGGTAAAGCATCCGTCCCCGGAAGTCGGTCCTCCTATTTCCCTTCACGGATCGATTCCAGCGCGGCCAGGATCTCCTCGATATCCATCCGTACGGTGTGATCGGGGTCCGCCACGCCCGCCCGGACCACCCCCTGCCCGTCGAGAACGTAGGTGGCGGGAACGGGAAGCTCCCACCGGCCGTCCCCGTTGTGTTTATCGAGGTTGATCCCGAACTTGTCCCGGTAGAGCTCCTTGATCTCCTGCGGAACCGCAAACCAGAGGCGGTACTTCTTGAGCACTTCGCTCCTGGCGTCGCTCACCACGTCGATCGGAATGTTGTGCTTTTCCGCCATTGTCAGGGTGAAGTCGGGAAGTTCCGGACTTACGGCGATCAGGTCCGCCCCGAAGGACCGGATTTGCGGTAGTGCCTTGGCCAGAGCTGCCAGCTCCAGGTTGCAGTACGGTCACCACTCTCCGCGATAGAACGAGAGAACGATCGGCCCCGAGGCAAGGCGGTCGGCAAGATGCACGGTCTTCCCCACCTGGTTCGGGAGAGTGAAATCCGGCGCCCTCTCCCCGACAAGTAATCCCGCCGCCCCGGAAGCCCGGATGCTCTCGACCCCCCGCTTCATCGTCGCCGCGATCTCCGGGGGAATCTGCCTTCCCGCCTTGAACTGCGTGATCTGTTCCGAAAGTTTCATGAGACCTGCCCTCCCTGTGTAGTCTCTACCGAACAGGTAGGATGCCGGGAAGTTCCCTTCGATTCCACCGCGTCACGGATGATTCTCCCGTTCCCCCGGCGAAAATGCCCCCGCCGGAAAGCAGGGGATGCACCGTCCGTGGTACCATTTTTCTACCACTGACGCGGGGAGGGGGCCATGAAGAAGAAGACCGGCGACAGCTTCGGCGCCAGAGCGAAGGAGGCCATCGGGAGAAGGAATTACGAGATCTTTCGCCTAGAGGCTCTCGAGAAACGCGGCGTGGGGAATATTTCCCGCCTGCCTTTATCCCTCAAGGTTCTCCTGGAGAACCTGCTGCGCCACGAGGACGGCACATCCGTGCGTCCTGAGGACATCGAGGCCCTGGCCCGCTGGAAACCCGGCGCACCGCCGGAGCGGGAGATCGCGTTTCGCCCCGCTCGCGTGCTGCTTCAGGACTTCACCGGAGTTCCGGCCCTGGTCGACCTCGCCGCCATGCGCGATGCCGCCCGCCGGATGGGGGGAACCCCCGGGAAGATCAACCCGCTGATGCCCGCGGATTTGATCATCGACCACTCCGTCCAGGTGGACCGGTTCGGTTCGACGGTATCCTTCGCCGCTAACGTGGCGCGAGAGATGGAGCGAAACGGGGAGCGGTACGCTTTCCTGCGGTGGGGACAGGAAGCGTTCCGGAACCTGCGGGTGGTCCCCCCGGGGACCGGGATCTGCCATCAGGTGAATCTCGAATATCTGGCCCCCGTCGTCTTCCGGAAAAGAACCGGGGGGGGAACGCAGGCGTACCCCGATACCCTGGTCGGTACCGACTCCCATACCCCGATGATCAACGGCCTGGGGGTGGTCGGCTGGGGGGTCGGCGGCATCGAGGCGGAAGCGGCGCTTCTCGGCCAGCCGGTCTCCATGCTCGTTCCCGAAGTGGTGGGGTGCCGGCTCTCCGGGCGGCTCCCTGCCGGTGCCACGGCGACCGATCTCGTCCTTACCGTCACCCAGATGCTGCGAGCAAAGGGAGTCGTGGGGAAATTCGTCGAATTCTGCGGACCGGGGCTCTCCTCCCTTTCGCTGCCCGACCGGGCGACGATCTCCAACATGTCCCCGGAGTACGGCGCCACCATCGGGTTCTTCCCCGTGGACGAGGAAACGATTTCCTATCTCCTGTTTACCGGCCGGAACCGGGAGCAGGTTGCGCTTGTGGAGGAGTATTGCAAACGGCAAGGCCTGTTCCTCACGGGCGATTCCCCGGACCCCGATTTCTCGGATACCCTCTCCCTCGACCTGGCCACCGTCGAGCCCTGCCTGGCGGGGCCGAAGCGGCCGCAGGACCGGGTGCCCCTGAGCAAAGCCAGGGTATCGTTTTCCGAATCCCTCGTCGGCTGGGGAAAGGAACCGAAGGCGCCCTCTCCCGACGACCATGCCCGGTGGCTTGCCGAAGGAGGAAGCCCGTCGGAGGAACCGTACATGCCGCCGCCGGGGGAATCGGCGGAGGTCGGAGTGCTGGTCACCATGGGCAGGACCTCCTTTCGTCTTTACGACGGATCGATCGTGATCGCCGCGATCACCAGCTGCACGAATACCTCCAACCCGGCCGTCATGCTCGGCGCCGGTCTCCTCGCCCGGAAGGCGGTCGAACGGGGACTCCGCACGAAACCATGGGTCAAGACAAGCCTTGCCCCGGGATCGAAGGTCGTGAGCCAGTACCTGGCCAAGTCCGGTCTTACCCCTTACCTGGAAGCCTTGGGGTTCCACCTGGTCGGGTACGGGTGCACCACATGCATCGGCAACTCGGGACCTCTCCCCGGACCGATCGCCGAGGGCATCCGCCGGGGGAACCTGGTCGCCGCGTCCGTCCTTTCAGGGAACCGAAACTTCGAGGGGCGCATCCATCCGATGAGCCGGGCCAACTACCTCGCCTCCCCGCCTCTTGTCGTAGCCTATGCTATCGCCGGAAACATGGACATCGATCTGCTGCGGGAGCCGGTCGGTTTCGACCCCAACGGCCTCCCCGTCATGCTCCGCGACATCTGGCCGTCGCCGGAGGAGATCACGACGGCGATCCGCTCCTTTGTCAGCGCCGATATGTTCCGTAAGGAATACGCGGGTGTGTTCGAGGGCGACGAGGATTGGAAGGATCTCCCGGTTCCGAAGGAGGAGTGTTTTACCTGGGCCCCCTCCTCCACCTACGTCAAGCATCCCCCCTTCTTCACCGATCTTCCCGCAAAACCGGTCCCTCCGCGGGATCTTGAAGGCTTGCGAGTTCTCGCGTCCCTGGGCGATTCGGTGACCACCGACCACATCTCCCCCGCGGGGGACATCCCGGAAGACGGTCCGGCGGGGAAGTACCTCATCGGCCACGGCGTGGAGAAGAAGGACTTCAACTCCTACGGAAGCCGCCGGGGGAACCACGAGGTCATGATGCGCGGCACGTTCGCCAACATCCGCCTGCGGAACCTGCTCGTGCCCGGCACGGAAGGGGGATGGACGTCGCATTTGCCGGACGGAGAGAAGATGACGATCTACGATGCAGCAATGCGGTACCAAACGGAGGGAGTCCCCCTCCTCGTCATCGCGGGAAAGGAATACGGTGCCGGCTCCTCAAGGGATTGGGCGGCCAAGGGACCAAAGCTCCTCGGCGTGCAGGCGGTGCTGGCCGAGAGCTTCGAGCGGATTCACCGGAGCAACCTTGTCGGGATGGGGATACTTCCCCTTCAGTTCGAAAGCGGCGCCAGCAGGGAGTCCCTGGGTCTTACCGGAAAGGAGACATACGCGTTCGAGGGGATCTCCGGCGGGATCTCGCCGGGAAAGCCCCTGTCCGTGAGGGTCTCCTCGGACGGGACGGAGAGGACGTTTCCTGCGATTGCACGTATCGACACTCCTGAGGAGGTCCGCTACTACAACCACGGCGGGATCCTGCCCTACGTGCTGCGGCGGCTCGTGGGGCGCAGGGCGAGGTGATGCGCTAATGAACTAGAGTATATCGGATGCCGGATCGAGGACGTCGAACTTCTTCGCCCGTAGCGCGCCCCGGACCATCGGTCCGTTAACCGTGTCGAGACGCAGGAGGACGACCATCCGGTCGGATCCCTTTATCTCCGGTGTGACGAGACAGCTTCTAAGACCCACACCGAGCTCCCGGACGGCATCGACAAGCTCTTCGAACCGGTTCAGGGACCGGGGAAGAATCACCTCGATCCGCAGGCCCACGCCGTCGATGTCCAGGACATCGATGAAGGCGTTGAGCATGTCGAGCTTGGTGATGATCCCCACCAGCCGGTCGCCGGAGAGCACGGGAAGCGCCCCGAACTTCTTCCGCTGGATGATGAGGAGCGCGTCCTCCACGGCATCCTCGGGGGTGAGGGACCAGACCTCGGTCTTCATCACCTCACGCACTTTCCGGTCCTGGGGCTTCGGTTCTCCCGGACCGGCGGGACGGTCGCTCGTCAGGGATACGTTTCTGAGGTCGGTGTCCGACAGGATGCCGACGAGCTTCCCCCCCTCCACCACGGGAAGGTGATTGATCCGGGACGTGCGCATGATGTCCGCGGCGCTCGTCAGGGGGTCGTCGGGTCCTACCGTTTTCGGGTTTTTCGTCATCCTCCGCCCTACCAGCATGACCCACCCCCAGGCGAATTCCCTGTTCCCCGAGGCGCACGAAAGCGCCGGGGTATCGCCCCCATTATAATCCCTGCCTCCCCCGATGCATCCTTTAAGAAAGGGGCCCTTCCCTCCGTGGGAGAAACAGGGGGTTCTGCCGCCCGGGAACCCGGGAAAGAAGGTCCGCGCACGGGAGGCGGATGACGCCCCAGTTCCATCCGTCCCAAGCCTCGGGACAAAAAAAAACAGGGGGCGACCCGGAACCGGCCGCCCCCTATCCATACGTGCTTCCTTACGTTGATGAAACCGGGAATTACCTCCCGTTTTCGGGTTTCCTCCTCCGGAGAGCCAGCCCGAGCAATACAAGGGTGAGGAGACCGTACGACCCGGCCGCCTCCTTCCACCCTCCACCGGAGCCGACCACGGAGCATCCTCCGCCAGCCGCGTCGGGGGTCGCACCGGCCGACCCGTCTCCGGTGGCAGTCGGGACCGCCACGCCGACCGGATCAACGATCACGCCATCCGCCTGGCCGTCGGAATCCCCGATCCCACCGTCGGTCACCGTCATCGTGAAGCGGTTTCCGTTTATCACCGCAGGGATCTCGTGGAAGCCATCCCGGTCGGACCGGAAGACCTTGCTATCCGAAGGAATCTCCTCCGGGTATTCAATGTCCACCTCCACCGTTTCCCCCGGAGAAATGCCGTGAACCTCGAAATCTACGAGACCGTCGCGGAACTCGTACCCATGCGGTTTATGGTCCTGGTTGATGGAAAAATGCGTGTCCGAGATCCCGCGGACCTTGCGCAGATGCCGATGCCCGTCCTTTCCGACGGATACCCAGAACTTACCTTCCCTCTTGGACTTGGGAGGCGTCGCTTCCGTGTCGTCGTTCGGATGGTCGTCTTCGCCGTCCTCGACCCCGTCCTCGTCCGTATCCGCAGTCTGGACGATCGTGGTAAACGTCGAGGTCATCGGCTCCGTGTCCCCCTTCGGGGTTATCGTCACCGTGTAGTTCATTCCGTTGACCAGCGAGCAGTCCGGGGTGAACGTCGCATTCATGAGGAAATCATCGTATGCGATCGTTCCGCTTACGACCCCTCCATTGACGCACATGATGCCCCCCGGGTCCGAAGCAGCAACAAAGGAGGGGGTGCTTTCCGCCAGTGTGATCGTCGCACCATCCAATGCCCCGGCAACGTCGGCCGAAATAACGACCGCCGTCGTGACCGGTACGTTCGTTGCGCCGTCTGGCGGCATAACGGAAAGATCACCGGTGGTGGACGGCGGAGGCGGAGTCTCCGGATTGATCGTGATGCTGAGGCCCTTTGTAGCGGTGCCGCCGCCCGACACCTGGACCGTGAAGTTGGACGTAACGGCGGACGTGCTACTCCCCGTCGGCGTCCCGCTGATCGTCCCGCCGGAACTCAAGCTAAGGCCCGCGGGCAGACTCCCTGCAGTCACCGACCAGCTGCGCGGGGTCGTCCCCCCCGTGGCCGCCAGTGTCTGACTGTACGCCGTACCCACCGTCCCGGAAGGAAGCGACGACGTCGTGATCGAGGGAGGTGTGGCCGTCGGGGGTGTGTCCGATGCATTCCCGGGGAAGGTCAATGCCCCGATTTCAACAATGTTGGTGGCACCATCTCCGTCCGAATCCATCCCCTCTATATTCGTAAAGGAATGCCCATTGCCACTGTATGCGCTGCCGAAAGAGTTCCTGGACCCGCCTGAACTGCTGTTATGGCACAAGATGCAGACATCCAGTCTCGTTCCATTTGTAGCCGGGTATTGATTTGTAAAAGAAGTTAAATAACTTGAAACCGCGCCGGCCTCGGTGCCCCCCCAAAAAAGCAATCCCAAGGCAAGTGTCCCGATCAGAATCCAATTTTTGTGATAACGACTACTGTTTCCGTAATCCATCTTTTCCTTACCCCCTGTATAAATATTGAACAATTCTTTCGGCTAACAGTTCGAATAAGGTAAAAAAATTCCCTCCTTTCCCCTGTTTTTTCCCCCAATGAAATCCGGTCGAGTGACAATTTTCGAGATGTGTTAACTGATGATTATTGCAACAGGTGTACCCGACAGTATAGGGAGTCGGAGGAAGGGATTTTCCAAGACGCAAAACAATTCGGGAGCAGGTGCAACATGTTACTTTTACAAGGATAATTATGTATTACCCGTGGCCCGCCGCCGACATGGGGGAACGGGGATCGTCCATGACGCCGTTGCCCGTGAGGACCCGGTTCTCCCCCGGCGAAAGAAATCTGTAACGGAATGGGATCGGGGCAGACGACTAATCTGCGGTAAATTGCAACATGTTATATTTAATCTCCAATAGAAAGGGAACATGCTCCTGTTCACGCTGCCTGGCGGGGAATGCCGGCAACGCAAGGTATAATGGTTCCATGGATCGGCATGCGCGTGGGCGGCAGGAGATGGAGCAAAAGTACGGCGAGGTAGAGTCCGGGGCGGCTACCCTCGTCATCCGCGGGGTGACGTACCGCCTGCGGGAAATACTCGCCCGCTGGATGTTGGACGTTCCGGAGATCATGACGCTGGACGGGGGGACGGTGGGGGAAGACCGCTACTGGATCCGCTTCATCGACAAGGACGACCGATGCTACGTCGTGTTCGAGTTCAACGCGGAGTTCGACATTCTCTCGGAGATGCGGGCGGACAGCCTTGCCTGGGAAGGGGAGGACTTTTTCGCCTCCCGCTGGAGATAGGAAGCATCCGGGGACACCCCGGTCGGAATCTGCCGATGACGAGGCCCGTCCTCATCTACGACGGAGATTGCCCGGTTTGCCGCAGCGCGGTCGACCGGATCCGGGGAAATTCCGCGCCGGATGCGTTCGAATTTTTCTCCTGTCATTCGGAGGATCTCTCCCGGCGATTTCCTCAGGTTGCAAAAAGCGCCTGCCTGGAGGCGATGCACCTGATTCTGCCCGGCGGAACGGTGCTCGCGGGGGAACAGGCCGCGCCCGAAATCCTTTCCCGGCTGAGGCGGTGGCGGTGGGCCGCCGTCCTGTTCCGCCTTCCGGGCGCGCAAATCCTCTCCCGCGTCTTCTACCGATGGTTCGCCGGGAGGAGGCACCGGGTCTCCCGCCTGCTCTTCCCTCCCCCGTAACGGCGGGTATGCCCCCTTTACCCCCGTTCAGAACGGGGAGACGACCCTCTCCTGCATTTCGGTAATCAGGGATCACACGCCCAAATCCCGCCCCAGGAGCATCATGAGGTCTTTCACTGCGATGCCGTCCAAGTGTTTCACGGCGTCGGCGATCTCGCGCCGGAGCGACGACTCGATCACACCGTCCGCGAGGGATTCGAACTTTTCCTCCACTCTTGCCCACGACATCGGCCGGGTGTGGAACCCCTCGTAGTCCGCCTTCTCCTTCGTGAAAAATCTGCCGTCCTTCAGGGTGACCGTGAGCCGGCAGCCGTGCTCATCCGGGAACCGGTTCGAATACTCGGGGTTCGATACCACCATCACCCTGTGGAGAAGCGACTGGACGTCGCTGCGGACGATTCTTTCCGGTTCGTACTGCGCAGGCATCACCTGCCCGTCCAGCGCGGCGACCGCGACCATGTAGTGCAGGCTGTGGTCGGCATCCTCCTTCGTGCGTACGATCGTCTTGTCCCCCTCCACGCCGCCGCCGATGATGAGGTGGGCAACTTCGAAGATGTCGATGCGGATCCGGTCGATGTCCGCTCCGGAGAACCCCCGCTCCCGCATCAGCTCGATCATCCCTTCCAGAGCCGACTGGGAGTGAATCTCGGCGTTGAACTTCTTGATGATGGTGCGCAGGACCCTCTCCAGGTTTTCCTTCGACCAGTCCAACGCGAAATCCCCCGCGATCGTCTGGCACCATCCCTTGTTCCCTTCGAACACCTCCCTCGGACCCGTCACCCCCCGCTTCGCGAGGAACGCGGCCCGCAGGCCGTTGAACGCGGTGTTCGGATAGGCAAGACCCTTCCAGTGGGACAGCTCCCCGGTGCGGGTTACGCGAAGCGCGTTGTTCGCGGTCCCCGAGATCCCCAGGGCGCTGGCGGTTTCCCAGGTGGAGAGACCAAGCGCCTTGGCCACGCCCGCCGCACTGGCAAATGCGCCCTGCGTGGTGTGGTCGAACCCCCGTACCCGGACCGGAGCCTCGTCGCACAGGCGGCACTGCACCTGGTACGCGACAGCAAGCG
Source organism: Candidatus Deferrimicrobiaceae bacterium (assembly GCA_049688015.1). GTDB lineage: Bacteria > Desulfobacterota > Deferrimicrobia > Deferrimicrobiales > Deferrimicrobiaceae > CSP1-8. The sequence goes on from JBAVJZ010000068.1 coordinate 18,652, forward strand.
CCGTCAGGAACTGCCTCCCCGAAGCAAGAGCGTACTCCGACGCCGCGAGTACGGCCCCGATGTTGTCGCTCGGGTGACACGTCTCGCCCGGGGCCAGATAGGAGTCGTTGAAATCCAGGTACCGTACCAGCGCTCCGTTCAGGAACGCTGCCCGGTCGGGGGAGGTACGCCCTCCCCCGATCAGTGTACACAGAGGGTTTCCCCCGAACTCGTTCACGTCCCGGCGGATCATCCGGATGGGCTCTCCCCGGATGGCACCAAAGGCGCACGCGAGAGAATCGAGCACCCGGACTTTCAGGGACTCGCGCGCATCGGGCGATATGTGCTCCCATCCCGCCCGCTCCACGAACGCCGCCATCTCCTCCGAGCGAGACAGCACGCGCTCGTTCCCCATTGCCTCCGCGAGGTGGTCGAATCGCGCCATGGCGGTTACCTCTTGCCGCCCTTGGCCGCCGACCCGATAAGCTTCGGCCGGGCGGCTGCGGCTTTCCCCGTTGGTTTCCGGTAGGTCACGATGCGGCCCCAGGTGCTTTTCGTTCCCCAGATGCCGGATCGCAGACATTCCAGCTGGACTACCTGGGAATGGTCGACGAACAGGTTGACGTCCGGGCCGAAGTTCTTTATGTACCAGCTGAATACCTCGGGGTCGGCCGCCTCGAACATCACCTTGTCCAGCCCGAGCTCGTTGACGATCTTCGCGACCACGTCCGTACGCCAGCTCCGGACGTTTTCGGTGATCCCTTCCGATTCCACCATGATGAGGTGTGCGCCCGCATCCAGGTACCGCCTGGCGGCCCGGATCGCCTGGGACGGATCGATGGTCCCTTCCGCCTCCAGCTCCTCTACGGAGCTTGCGCCCCCGGCGCCGAACTGGATGCCGATCTCGGGCTTCGCCTTCATGCCGAGTTCGTGCACTCTATCGACGATTCCCACCAGGTCGTCCAGGGGTACGCTGATGAAGCCGCTGGACACCTCCACGACGTCGAACCCCATCTCCCGGCACTCCTCGAGGTAGCGATCCACCATCCCGGGGCCGTGTGTCAGCACCCGCTCGATGAATCCCCCGGTGGACACCATCACGTCGTGCTCGTGGCAAACGCCGATCAGGTCCTTCACCGCCTGCGTGGGCATCAGGGAAAAGGACCCCCCGCTGAACTTGAAGATGTCGACAAACGCGCCCATGGTCTCGAAGATGTCTTCCAGGTACCGTTTCCCGACGGGCGCGTAGTACGGTCCGCGCATCTCCGTGATCCCGGTGGTGCGCGGTTTCCGCCCTCTCTCATTTATAGGAAGAAACCCGAAGCTGCGATCGAATGAATGTTCCATTCCCCCACCCTCCTTCCGTTCCATCTTTGCCGGTCATGGTTCCCCGTTGTCATACAAGCTTCCTTCTCCTATTAAGATGATTTCCTGAAAAGGATCGTTCCACATCTCCATGAAACGATCCTCCCCCGGTTTTCTCATTGGATTCCAGTACGATAGGAACGTTCAGGGGCAGGGGAAGACGTGGTTATCGAAGGGGTTCGATCAGGGCCGGCGTATCCTTTTTCGGGTTGTTCACTGCGGTCCCGACGGGAAAGACGGTCATCTCCTCCGGGGGATAGGGATGAAAGAGGGTCGCAAGCGCCTCGAGGTCCTGCACGGCAGGCGAAAGCCAGAGGGCGTAATCCCGCGGAGAAAGGATCACGGGCATCCGGTCGTGGATCGGCCGGAGGAGATCGTTCGGAACGGTAGTGAGAATCGTGCACGATTCGACCGCTGCGTGTTCCGGCCCCGCCCAGGATTCCCACAACCCCGCGAACGCGAAGATCGCGCCGTCTTCCAGGCGGATGTAGTACGGCTGTTTCCTGCCGTTTACGCGTTTCCATTCGTAGAAGCCGTCCGCCGGGACCAGGCATCTCCTTCGCCGGATCGCCGATCGGAAGGCGGGCTTATCCGCTACCGTCTCCGCACGCGCGTTGATCATCCGGTTGCCTATGGCGGGATCTTTCGCCCAGGAGGGAACGAGCCCCCAGCGAAGCGGAACGAGCTCCCGCTCTCCCCCTCCCGGCGGAATCCGCACCGCGGACACCATCTGGGAAGGAGCGATGTTGTACCGCGGGGAGAAGGACGGCGTATCCGGCAGACCGAACCTCTCGGCCACGGAATCGGCAGAGTCGAAAAGCGTGAAGCGCCCGCACATGACCCGGTTATCCCCGCACGCCCCGGTCGCCTTCGCTTACCTTGTCTTTTCCGTCGGATACCCGGCGGAGACCCATCCGTACCAGCCTCCCTTCAGGGCATACACCTTCCCGAAGCCGAGACTTTTCAGCCTGAGCGCCACCCGGGCGCTCGTTGCCTCGTCGACTCAGGAGCAGTAGAGGACGATCTTCTTGTCCTTCGGGTATTTCGGGGCCCAGTTCGAAACGTTTTCGGGGTCTTCGTACACCGACCCCGTGATCCTTATCGGAGCGTTTCCCCCGCCTAAACGGACGTCGAGGATGACGACTTCCGGGCTGCCCAGAAGCGTTTTCAGCTCCTCCTTCGTCATTCTGGGAACATCGTCCCCACCCGCCGCGACCACCGGTGCCTGCCAGGCGAAAATCCCTGCAAGCACGGCGACGATCAGCGCACCCAGTATCCGCTTCATGAACCGACCTCCCGTATTCGTCCGATACTTTTTTTGGAGCGGAAAACCGGCCACCGGGTTTCCTCCGCAGGATTCGGACGTCCTGCTGCGTTCCTATATCTTGCGGATGAGATATACCCCGTCCCGTACGGGGAGCATCACCTTCTCGACCCGGTCGTCGCTCATCACTCTGCGGTTGAAGGATACGATAGCCCGGGAATCGCCGTCTTCCGGGGAGAGAACCCGTCCGTACCAAAGCACGTTGTCGGCGGCGATCAGCCCCCCGCCCCGGAGGATCCGGACGCTTTCCTCGTAATAATGGGAATAGCCCCCCTTGTCGGCGTCGATGAAGACAAAATCGACGCTCCCGTCGGGGACCCCGCGCAGCGTCTCGGCGGCGGGACCCAGGACAAGGCGGATCTTTCGTCCGTGCGGGCTTCTGTCAAAGTACTTCCGGGCGATGGTGGCGTACTCCTCCGAGACCTCGCACGTAACAAGCTCCCCGTCCGCAGGGAGACCTTCCGCCATCATGAGTGCGGAGTACCCGGTGAAGGTCCCGATCTCCATCACTTTCCTCGCCCCCGAGAGCTTGACCAGCATGCGGAGGAAGGCACCTTCGACACGGCCGGTCAGCATCCCGGGGTGGCCCGTCCGCTCCCGCGTCTCCCGATCGAGTTCCTCGAGAAGGGGCGACACGGGACCGACATGCTTCTCGACATAGCGCCTCAGGTCTTCGGGAAGAAACATTTCCATGCGGATCTCCTTTCCCCTCCCCACCGGGGACACTCCTATATCGGATTGTACGTCGAGGGGTGTCCCCGCAAACACGATACAATGAAACCGGCCCACATCGACTCGGGTGGGAACCTTTTTTCTCCCCGGGGACCGCTGTCAAGGAGGAAGAAGCGGTTCCATGACCGGATCGGAAAAACCTGTCGTCCCTGCCGACAGGAAGGAAACGGTGCGCAGGAGGATCCTCTCCCTCCTCTCGGACCACTCCCTCACCGCACGGCAGATCTCCGCGGAGGTCGGCATTCCCGAAAGGGAGGCGTACGCACACATGCCCCACGTCAAACGAACCGTCGCCCGGCTCGGGGGCCGCCTGGTCGTCACTCCCGCGGAGTGCAGGCAATGCGGTTACGTGTTCCGGAAGAGGGAGAGGCCGAACAGGCCGGGACGGTGCCCCGTCTGCCGGGGCGAATCGATCTCGGAGCCGCTCTTCGCCGTCTTGCCCAGGTGATCCGCACCTTCCCCCGTTCCGGGAGGCGCGGCGGCCGGCCCCCCTTTTGCGGGAAGGATCTCCGCGTGAATCTTCCCCCCCCACCCCTTTGTCGTGACGGCGATCTCCCCTCAGGCGGAAAGGAGGACCGGCGGGAAGAGCAAAAAATGCAGGAAAGAGAAGAAGAAGGAAGGAATTCTGAAAACTCGTGAATTCTGGTATACGTATAGTACATCCAATATGCGAAACAGGGAAATCCGGACGCCGGGAGACGGAGATGATCCGATTCGAAGGAGTCCACAAGTGGTTCGGGAAGCTCCACGTGCTGAACGATGTCAACCTGCACGTCGAGAAGGGAGAGGTCGTGGTCGTCTGCGGCCCGTCCGGCTCCGGCAAGTCCACCCTCATCCGCACGATCAACCAGCTCGAGCCGATCGACAAGGGAAAGCTCATCGTTGACGGGATGGACCTTGCCGACCCGAAGGTGAACATCAACAAGCTCCGGGCTGAGGTGGGGTTCGTCTTCCAGCAGTTCAACCTGTATCCCCACCTCACGGCGCTCAGGAACATCACCCTCGCCCCCATCAAGATCCGCGGGACCCCCAAAAAGGAGGCGGAGGAGCAGGCGGTCGCGCTGCTCGAGCGGGTCGGCCTGGCGGAGAAGAAAGACGCCCACCCGTCCCAGCTCTCGGGAGGCCAGCAGCAGCGGGTTGCGATCGCGCGGGCGCTGGCGATGAAGCCGAAGATCATGCTCTTCGACGAGCCGACCTCGGCGCTCGATCCCGAGATGATCGGGGAGGTCCTCATGGTCATGACGGACCTGGCGGAATCCGGCATGACGATGATGGTGGTGACCCACGAGATGGGGTTCGCCCGCGAGGTGTCGCACCGGGTCTGCTTCATCGACTTCGGCACCATCCTCGAGGAGGCCCAGCCCGCCGAGTTCTTCAAGAACCCGAAACACGAACGGCTCAAGCAGTTCCTGAAGCAGGTGCTGTCGCCGATGCACTAAATCCCACGAGGGGAGGAGTACGACAATGAGGAAAACGCTGACCATCGTACTGTCGCTTCTGTTGGTAGGAACCTTTTTCGTCGGTGCATCGCTGGCCGCCGACACACTGGACGAAATCAAGGCAAGAGGGGTCCTGGTGGCGGGGGTGAAGGATTCCCTTCCCCCGTTCGGCTACATCGACCAGAAAACCCGCACGATCGTCGGGTACGACATCGACTTCGTCAACGAGATCGCGAAACAGCTCGGGGTGAAGGTCGAGCTCAAGCCGGTGACCTCGGCGACCCGGATGCCCCAGCTCCAGGAGGGCAACATCGACATCATCGCCGCGACGATGACGAAGAACGTCGAGCGGGCCAAGGTGATCGACTTCAGCTACACCTACTTCCTGACGGGGCAGTCGTTCCTGGTCAAGAAGGGCACGGCCAATTCCCTGAAGGGCCTAGACGGGAAGAAGATCGGAACGGCCAAGGGCTCCACGTCGGAGCAAAACGCGAAAAAGGCGCTCCCGAACTCGACGATCCTGTCGTTCGACGACTACCCGCAGGCCGTGCTGGCGCTGACGCAGGGGAAGGTCGCGGCGGTGACCACCGACGAGTCGATCCTGGCGGGGCAGCTGGCGAAGCTCCCGAAGGGGGAGTACGAGATCCCGAAATTCCGGATTTCCGAAGAGCCGTACGGGCTCGGCGTCCGGAAGGGGGACACGGTGTTCCTCGCATTCGTGAACAAAACGCTCCTGGAGATGGAAAAGAGCGGCCAGGCGAAGGCCATTTTCGAGAAGTGGTTCGGGCCGGACTCCGGTACGCCGCTCGAACGGGACTTCACGATCTATGCGGACAAGCGGGGACTGGAATAGGCCGGGGAAGTAGCCCCGCATGCTGAAATACAAGTTCGACTGGGCGGTCGTACTCTCGGGGAAGTATTTCGACTGGCTGGTATCGGGCGTCAAGGTCACGATCCAGCTCTCCGTGATTTCGATCGCCCTCGCTTTCCTCCTCGGGCTGATCATCGCGGTCATGCGGATGAGCAAGGTCCGCCCCGTCCGGTGGTTCGCCCTCGGATACCTCGAGTTTTTCCGTAACACGCCGCTGCTGGTCCAGATCTTCTTCTGGTACTTCGGGTCGTACAAGGTGCTCCCGCAGGCGGTCAACGACTGGCTGGTCTCGACCGATTTCGAGTTCGCCTCCGCCGTGATCGCCCTGACGATCTACACCTCGGCCTTCATCGCAGAGGACATCCGATCCGGAGTCCTCTCCATCCCGAAGGAGCAGATGGAGGCCGCCCGAAGCTCCGGCTTCTCCTTCCTCCGGTCCATGCGGTACATCATTCTTCCCCAGGCGGTCCGGATCACCATCCCGCCGCTGATCAACCAGTTCCTGAATGTGGTGAAGAACTCTTCGCTGGCGATGACGATCGGGGTGGCGGAGCTCACCTACCAGGCGAGGCAGGTGGAGAGCTACACGTTCAAGGGATTCGAGGCGTTCACGGCGGCCACCGTCGTGTATCTTGCCATGTCGATCATCGTCACGATCACCGTCACCTGGTACAGCAAGACGATACTTTCCCCGCTGAAGGCGAGATGAGATGGGGCTCGATTTCCACGTCATCTGGGACAACCTGACGTACTTTTTCATCGGGCGCTACCCGCACGGCCCGCTGGGAGGGGTGGCGCTCACCTTCTACCTCGCGGTCGTCTCCTGCATCCTCTCGTTCTTCGGGGGGCTGATCCTGGGGCTTCTGGCCATCTCCCGCAACCGTCTGATCCGGTACCCCTCGGAGGCGGTGATCCAGTGCGTGCGGGGGATGCCGCTCATCATGGTCATCTTCTGGATGTATTTCCTCTACCCGGCCCTCATGGGGCGGGTGATGCCGGAGAGCCAGACCGTCATCCTGGCGCTCACCATCTTCACTTCCGCCTACATGTCGCAGATCGTCAAGGCGGGGATCGAAGGGATTCCGAAGGGGCAGACCGAGGCGGCGATCTCCACGGGCCTCACCCACCGGCACACCATGCTCTATATCATCCTCCCGCAGGCCCTGCGCAACATGATCCCGTCGTTCGTCAACCAGTTCGTGTCCCTCATCAAGGACACTTCGCTGGCTTTCATCGTCGGCGTCTCCGAGCTTACCCATGTCGCGACGCAGATCAACAACCGCACACTCATCTATCCCACCGAGATCTTCCTTTTCATCGCCGTCATCTACTTCATCTTCTGCTACGCGTTCACCACCCTCTCCCGGTGGCTCGAGAAACGCCTGGCCTGGGCAAAGGCGATCTGACGGGTCTTTTTATAACTTATGAAACCCCCCTTGGCGGTCACGAAACGCGAGCCATAAAAGATCCTTTCCGAGTCACCTTTTCTGCAGGAGTACGGGTTCCGGCTCCACGCCGTGGTGGACGGGATGTGCCGGCTCCGCGTGCCGTTCCACGCGACCTTCGAGCGTCCCGGGGGAAGACCCGTCAGTGGATGACGCCCTGCAGGACCGCGGTCAGGGAGAGGACGCCGACCAGCACCCAGAGCAGGACGCCCTGGATCATGGGACGGAAACCCACTTTCTTCAGAACATCGGGCCCCAGCCCCGCCCCGATGAGAAACAGCGTGACCACGAGGCTCTGACGGGCCACGGCGGCGATGCCGTTCCACTCTGCCTTCAGACCGGGGAGCAGAGAACGGATCGCCGCGGCGGCGATGAACCCCAGGATGAAGAGCGGGAAGACCGCCTTCCCTTCCGACTTCCGGAACCATCCGTAGGCCAGTACGCACGGAGCGATCCACACGGCCCGGGAGAGCTTCACCGTGGTCCCGGTGGCAAGGGCGCCCAGGCCGTACGCGGATGCGGCGCCGACGACGCTGCTGGTGTCGTGGATGGCGATCCCGGCCCAGATCCCGAACGCATCCTGGCTCAACCGGAGGAGATGGCCGATGACGGGAAACAGGAAAAGCGCCACGGAATTGAGCGTGAAGATCGTGGCCATGGAAACGGCGACGTCCTCGTTCTCCGCCTGAATGACGGGCGCCATTGCCGCGATGGCGCTGCCGCCGCAGATCGCAGTCCCGAAGGAAACCAGCGCGGAGGTCGATCCCCGCATCTTGAGAGCACGGCCCAGGAGCGTGCCGGCAGCCAGGGTGCAGGTGATTCCCACGAAGGTGTAGACGATGGAGTGTTTCCCGACGCGCAAGACCTCCGCGAGCTGCATGCCGAACCCCAGCCCCACGACGGAGATCTTGAGCAGCTGCTTGCTTGCGCGCGACGTCTTTTCGGGCCAGGGGTTCCCTACGAGAAGACTCAACGCCAGCCCCATGGCCAATCCCAGACCGGTGCTGACGAACGGGAGCGTGCACGCCGCCAGCAGGAGAAGAAACAGCGCTTTCCGAAAGTTCATCTTCCTGCCCTGCATGCGTATCCCCTGGCGTCCGCAACACGCCCGGAGGACACGCCGGATGCGTGGAATTTCTGATGCCGAAGGCGCATTATATCCCGAAACGCGCGGCAGATGCATCCGCCGCCGCGGAACGGTTTCACGGCGTTGCGGCCGCCCCGGCCCGTTGCCCGGGCATCGGTCCGCGTTGTTCGTGCGCCACCTGATACTATGTCCTATAGGACATTGGGAGAGCCCATTATGGTGAAAGCAGAAGACTTGCAAAAATATTTACATGAGTACATCCCGATCTCGAAAGCGATGGGAGTAGAGGTTTTAGAGGCGACAGTGAACGGTGTTACATTGTGCGCTCCTCTTTACCCGAACATCAACCATCGAGAAACCGTTTTTGGCGGCAGTTCGACGGCGGTGGCAATTCTTTCCGCCTGGTCGTTACTCTATCTCCGACTGAAATGTGAAAACATAAACCGTCACATCGTGATTCAAAAAAGCACGATGACCTACGAATGCCCGATTACCGACATGTTTACCGCTTCCTCTGTCGTTCGCGACCCGGCGGCCTGGTTCCGATTTATCACCATGCTCAGGCGAAAGAATCGCGCAAGAATGAGGGTACACTCCATTCTGCACTGTAACGGCAGAAAAGTAGGGGAACTCGAGGGGGACTTCGTCGCATTCGATTCACCAACCGCCTGACAACAGGTGGAAACGGACGGCTCGCACGGGACAGTAAGGGAGAACGGAAAGACATTGCGGATGTATCGGATCATCGACCGGATTCCCCCGACGACAGAACTTTCCCAAATTTCCCGAAAATCGTAATATGTCTTCTGGACGAGGGCAAAATCGCACATACGAGCGTTTGGTCCGGACCCGATCGAAACACAACACTTGGCCATACAGGGAGAAACCTTCATGTGTAAACACCGACTGTTTTCCGCCAAGGAGTGGCAGGCGCTCCAGTTCGCCGTTATTGATGTGTTCATGATGGTTTCCGAAATAGAAGGTTCAACGGGAATGGATGAGGAGGAGCAGAATGCGTTCATCGATCTTCTGGAGAACCCGGCATCGATCGAAAACACGCTCCTGCGTGAACTGCTTGCGTCGATAGCCCCTACGTGGAAACACATCCTCGATGCATATTATTCGCAATATCAGCTTAACGAGGCCTATTTCGCAGGATCCTTTGCCCGCGCCAGGGCGCTTGTCGACGGCAGGCTGGGCAAGGACGAGGCCCAGGCTTTCAAGGTGGCCCTCACTGCGCATTTTGGCGGCATCATCGCAAACGCTTCCGGGAATGCGGAACCCGGGATGGGCCGATTGAGCGATGACGAAATCCAGGCGATAACCGCCATCGCGATTTGGCTCGGTTCGGATCCTTCGCGCTGAGAACATTGGCGGGAAAAGATGAAAATATTCCTTAGCTGGTCCGATGAGACAAGTCGTGCGATTGCGTCGGCTCTGGGGGATTGGATTCCCTTCGTGATTCAAGCCGTGGAGACATACGTACCACCGGAAGATATCCGAAAGGGAACGAGATGGGCAAATGATGTCTCGAAAGAGCTGAACCAGTCATCTTTTGGAATATTATGCGTCGTCCCCGGCAACGCGGGAGCACCGTGGTTGAACTTCGAGGCGGGCGTTCTTTCAAAATCCCTGGATGTGTCAAACGTGATCCCCTTGCTCATAGATGTAGATAAGTCGGAACTGGACAATGGACCGCTTGCCCAATTTCCATCTGCTATTTTCGAAAAAAATGGCATGTATCAGATCCTGGAGACGATCAACGAAAAAACAGAGAAGGGGAGATTAAGCGAGGATCGCTTGCGGGATACCTTTGATATATGGTGGCCAAAACTCAAGCTGGATGTTGGATCTATCAGAAAAAAAGAGAAACCGGATGCAGAGGAGACGGAAAAGACGCCCGACACCGATGAACCGAAAAAAACAGCCGACACCGATAAACCGAAAAAAACAACCGACACCGATGAACCGAAAAAAACAGCCGACACCGACGAACCGAAAAGGACCCCAAAACGGACTGTCGAAGCGGCAAGAAAAAGCGAGGAAATAAAACCACAAGATACCGGCAAGCCCGCAAAAAAGGTTGCCGCCAGGCCTGCACCAGAAGAAATAGAGATCGAAATGCTAAACGTGTTGTACGACCCTCCTGGATATACACCCCGAACAGCGGATGCCGTCGGCTACAAGGTGGATATCTCCGCTCAAAAAGCGAGAGAGCACCTGGACAAACTGGAGAGAAACAATTACGTCAGTGAACATTTGTACGTCGGGAGACCAAAGGAATATTCCCTTGCTCCGAAAGGAAGGGAATATTTGACCAAGCACAACCTGTTGAAGAAACGGCGGGACAGCTAGGCAATCCGTATGTCTTACCTCCCCAACAGGTAACGAATAGCCCCTTCCGCTTCCGGGAGACGGAACCTGTACCCCGAGGCGAGAAGCTTCGCGGGCTCGACGCGGGCGCTGGCCAGCAACAGCTCGTCCGCCATCTCCCCGAAAAGAAGCCGCGCGGCGAACGCGGGAAGGAAGGCGACTGTCGGTCGCCCGAGTACGTGTCCCAGGGTTTTCGTAAACTCCCGGTTCGTCACCGGGTGGGGCGACACCGCGTTCACCGGACCCAGCAGCGAATCCGTGGTGACCGCGTGGCGGATCGCACCGACGAGATCGGGCAGGGCGATCCAGCTCATGTACTGCCGCCCGCTTCCGATCCGGCCGCCCGCGCCCGCCCGGAACGTCGGAAGCATCTTCGCCAGCGCCCCGCCCTCCGCGCTCAACACCATTCCGATGCGCAAATTGACCACCCGCATCCCTTTCCGGGCGGCCTCCCCGGTTGCCTCCTCCCAGTCCCGGCACACCCCGGCAAGAAACCCTTCCCCCGGCCCGCTTTCCTCCATAAGCACCTCTTCTCCCCGGTCCCCGTAATACCCGGTGGCCGACGCGCACACCAACGTGTCGGGAGGACGTTCAAGGCGCAGGAGGGACTCGCAGAGAAAGCGGGTTCCCACGATCCGGCTGTCCCGGATCTTCTTCTTCCTCTCCGGGCTCCACGGGGCCCCCGCTATGTTCTCCCCGGCCAGGTGGACGACGGCATCCTGCCCCTCGAGCCCTGCGATATCCACGGTTCCGGTCCCGGGGTCCCAATGAACCGCCCTCCCCTTCTTCTCTTTCGGAAAGGACCGCTGCAGCCGGGTGACGATGTCCCCTCCGGCGGAAAGTTCCCCGACGAGGGCCGATCCGATCAGACCGCTCGATCCGCTGACAATCAGCTTCATCCCATCTCCCCATGCATGTCGGCGGGACCGGGGATGTCCCGTTTATTTACGACGACCGGAGATTTTCCCCTTTTTTAACGATTTCCAGGCCTTGATCGATCGCTCGCGTGCCGCCGCATGATCGACGATGGGTTGCGGGTATGTCTTCCCCAGCATAACGCCCGCGCCGGATAAAACCTCCCCCGGGGCCTGCCACGGACAATGGATCCATCTCGCCGGAAGGTCGGCAAGTTCCGGCACCCATCGGCTCACGTAATCCCCCTTCGGATCATACTTTTTCCCCTGTCCCACGGGGTTATAGACCCGAAAGAACGGGGCCGCGTCCGCGCCGCACCCGGCAACCCACTGCCACCCCAGGGTATTGTTCGCCAGGTCCGCGTCAAGGAGCGTATCCAGGAACCATCTCGCCCCCTCCTGCCAGGGGAGAAGAAGGTCCTTTACGAGAAACGAGGCCACGATCATACGTACCCGGTTGTGCATCCATCCCGTTCCCCGAAGTTCGCGCATCCCGGCGTCCACGAGCGGGTACCCCGTCTCCCCTCGCTGCCACGCGGCAAGCGCTCTTTCGTCGTACCTCCAGGGAAACACCGCAAACTCCTCGCGCAGGGGCTGCTCGGGAGTCTCGGGGAAATGGAGGAGCAGGTGGTGCGCGAACTCTCGCCACCCGAGCTGGCGCAGGAACGCCTCCGCTCCGCGCGCTACTCCCCGCGAGGGATCGGAAACGGTTCTGGTACCTACCGCGTGCCAGACCTGTCGCGGGGAGATTTCCCCGAAGTGGATATGGGGGGAGAGGCGGGACGTGCCCGGGAGATCCGGCCTGTCACGATTCTCCGGGTATCCGGGAAGGGCCTCGTCCAGGAATCGCGCAAGCATGGCCACGGCCCCCTTTTCCCCGGGGCTCCCCGTCATGCGGATTTCCCCGGCCCCGGCCCGGCCGGCGTCCCGTCCCACATCGCCAGGGGCAAGGGAATCCGGCCAGGAAGACGGTCCGGTCACGGTCTTCGGCGCACGAAACGGCGAAGAAGGCCCGGAAAGGGACCCACACTTGTTCCAGAAGGGAGTGAACACGCGGTACGGACCACCTCCGGAGGTACAAACATCGCCGGGCTCGAAGAGGAGGGAGCCGTTGAAGATCTCCGTCTTCCACCCGTCGTTCTCAAGGCCCTGCGCCACTTCCATGTCGCGCTTCCCGTAACCGGGCTCGAAGACCCGGTTCCAGTAAAACCGGGAAGCGCCGGTTTGTCCGGCAAGCTCCCGGAGCACTTGCAGGGACGGTCCCCGGCGGATGACAAGCCGGGAGCCCGACCTCCGCAGGGTACGGTCCAGTTCGATGAGCGAACCATGGAGCCACCGTTGCGAACCCCTGCCGGCCGGATACCCTCCCTCTCCCTCCGGGTCGAAAATATAGACCGGAACCACCGGGACACCCCCGGCAACGGCTGCCGAGAGCGCCGGATTATCGGAGATCCTTAAATCCCTCCGGAACCAGACGATTGCGGAAATCCGTTGTCCCGAGGCGGTCGGCGCCATCCCGTTCACCCGCTCCCGGTTTCGGGCATCGTCCCGAACGTTTCTTCGAGGAACGTTTTCCGGAACGAGAAAATTCCTGCGAGTTGCCGCCGGACGTGGCTTCCCCCCAGAAGTCTTCCGATACCCCCGAACGGAAGGCCGTAATGCACAAGATCCTCTATCTCGACCCCCCCGTCTACCTCGCGGAAGTGGTGCTGGTGATGCCAGAAACGGTAAGGACCGAAACGCTGCTCGTCCACGAACAGGTTCGGCTCCCGGACATGGGTAATCTCGGTCACCCAGCGGACCGGGATCCCAAGCAGCGGCCGGATCGAGTATGTGACGATCATCCCCGGAACCATCCTGGACGGTGCCTCGGAGGTAATTTCGATCCCCAGGGAAGGAGGAGTCAACCGCTTGAGGTTCCGCGGGTCGGAAAAGAAATCCCAGGCAACGGAAAGATTGATCGGGAGCCGTAAGACGGAATGAAGTCGGTCCAGCCTCAACCCACCCTCCTTCCGGGAGCGTCTCCAACGGGGGAACCCGCTCGTGCGTGCGCCCGCAAGCCGAAAAGGTCGATGTTCCCGGTCGTTATCTCGTCATGGTCGGGAAACACAAGGGGGAACTCGCCGTTCAGGAAGCATCGTCCTTCGCCTACTTAAGACTCTGATTTCACCTCGATGATTCAAACGAGATCCCCCGCAAACAGACGATCAGGTCCCCCAATCCTGGAGAAACGGTTGGGAAGGAATCTCATATAATAGGGATATTCAACTATGGGACGAGGCAAAACAAAGACCGGGATTTGCTCCCACGTCCTGATGTCCCTCCTGCGCTGGTTCGATTCGTATGCCGGGATGGCTGGCCCATCCCGAAGGTGCCGGGCATTCGCTGCCGCGCTCGCGGCGTGCTTCGTCTCCCTTGCGGGATGCGTCCCGGGCCGGCCTCTTGTTACCCGCCACGATCTGTCGGTGCGACTCGATCCGACAAACCACTCCCTGGCAGCGGTCGACACCATGGATCTCCATACCGGCGGCCAATCCTCGATTGCGTTCGCACTATCCGAAAACGCCACGGTGAAAAATGTTTCCGCGCAGAGGAGGGACCTGTTCTTCACGTGGGGGGGAGGGACCCTGCAGGTCGCTCTTCCTTCGGACATCTCCCCGGAAGGTACGATTTCCCTGACCATCGAATACCAGGCCTCGTTCCGGGATCACGTCCCCGAAAATCCCGTGAACACCGACGACCCAAGCTACGGGGTCCGGGCAGCGATCGGGGAGAACGGGACATTCCTTGGCGACTTTTCCCGGTGGTACCCCGAGATCCCCGGGAGCAGGCCCACGTTCCGGGTGCGGGTTGAAGGACCGGCGGGCTATGAGGCCGTGACGGCGGGAAGGCTCGTCCGGCGGGAGACGTCGGGCGACGTCACGCGGTCGGAATGGGAGACCCGTATGCCGCTCGAGGGCCTGTCCCTCTCGGCGGGGCCTTACCGGGTCAGGGAGGGAAGCGCCGGGGGAACGAAGATCTTTACCTACTTCTACCCGGGAACCAACTCCCTTTCGGGGAATTATCTCGAAGCGGTCGCCCGGTATCTCGCCCTGTACCGGAAGCTTTTCGGCCCCTACCCGTTCGACAAGTTCGCGGTAGTGGAGAACTTTTTCCCCACGGGATACGGATTTCCCTCCTACACGCTGCTCGGAAGCACGGTCGTCCGACTCCCCTTCATCGTCGACACCAGCCTGGGGCACGAAGTGGCACATTCCTGGTGGGGAAACGGGGTCCTCGTCGACTACCGCCGGGGAAACTGGTCCGAGGGGCTTACCACCTATGTCGCCGACTACCTGTACAAGGAAAGGGCCTCCCCGGAGGAAGGGAAGGAGTACCGTCTTAAAATTCTTCGGGACTACAGCACCCTTGTTTCCTCCGGGAACGATTTCCCCCTTGCCTCGTTCACGGGACGCGACAGCCCGGCGTCGAGGGCGATCGGGTACGGCAAGGGGGCGATGGTCTTCCACATGGCAAGACGCATGGCCGGGGAAGAGGCGTTCTGGGAAGGGTTGCGGGACCTGGTACGGGAAAAAATGTTTCGGGAGGCGACCTGGGGCGACTTTGCCGACGCATTCGGGAGAAAATCGGGGATCGATTTCGCCCCTTTTTTCCGGCAGTGGGTGGAACGTCGGGGCGCCCCGGTCGTCGCTTTGAAAGAGGTCAAGGCGGTCCCCGCGGGAAAAGGATGGCACATTTATGGACGGGTCGTGCAGGAACCGCCGTATTTCGATCTCCGCATACTTTTGCGGCTGATGACGGATGAGGGAAAAACCGAATCCGTTCTTGACGTTTTCTCCGGAGACACTCCATTCTCCCTTTCTGCTGACGCACCCCCCCGGGAACTCGTCATCGATCCCGACGTGGACCTGTTCCGACGACTTTCCCCCTCCGAAATCCCCCCCACCGTCAACGCCATCCGCGGGTCGACGAACCTTCTGGTCGTCGCCGCCCGGGAGCTCCCCGAGGTTTTTAAGAGATCCGTGAAACTCCTCCTTGCCGGCATGGGGAAAGAAAACTTGACGATCCTTCGGGAAGAGGACGTACCCGCGTCGCAACTCGCGGGGCACGATATCCTCTTCATAGGACTGCCGACAGGGAGCGGGTACCTCCCTCCCCTGCCGGGAGAACTCTCCCTCTCCCCGGAGGCATTTTCGGTCGGTGGGAAAACCTTCGATTCCCGCGGGGACTCTCTTTTCATCGTGCTGCCCCATCCGGCGGGCGGGGACCGCGTCGCGGCGGTTTTCCTGTCCCATTCTCCCGAAGCCGCTGCGCAGGCCGCCCGCAAAATTCCCCATTACGGAAACTACAGTTACCTGGCCTTTTCGGAGGGGATGAACCTGGCAAAAGGAACCTGGGCTACCGATTCCTCCCCCACCGTGTATCAATTTCCCCGAGGCGAGATCTCCGGCAACCCCCTGCCGAAATAACAACAAGAGACGGCATTCCTGTTGCGACGGCGATGGAGGCCGCAGGCCGGTTTCCCCCTTTCACGGGGAGAATTCTTCCTTCACGGCGGCGTGGCGGAAGCAGGTAACCAGGTGATCGTTCACCATCCCCACCGCCTGCATGAAGGCGTAGCAGATCGTGGGACCCACGAACCGGAACCCCCGCTTTATCAGATCCCGGCTCATCGCATCGGATTCCCGGGACCAGGACGGCAACTCGGACATTGTCCTGAACCGGTTTACGATCGGCCTGTTACCGACAAACCTCCAGAGGTAGGCAGCGAAGGAGCCGAATTCGTCGCGAACCGCAATTACGAGGCGGGCGTTTCCCACGGCGGATGCTACTTTGGCGCGGTTCCGGATAATCCCGGAATCGGACGAGAGGCGGACCACGTCTGTATCGCCGTACCGCGCTACTCGTTCCGGGTCAAAACCCTGAAAGGCCCTGCGGTAACCTTCTCGCTTCCCGAGAACCGTGCGCCAGGAAAGTCCCGCCTGCGCACCCTCCAGGACGAGAAATTCGAACAATTTCCGGTCGTCGCGGACCGGCACGCCCCACTCCTCGTCATGGTACGAAATCATCAATGGGTCATCACCGGCCCAGCCACACCGCATCATTTATAACCCCCAGGGGTGGATATTTTCGTCGGGAACGATTAAAATCCTAGGTTCCCCGGCCAACGCCGGTCCCGGCCCAAACCGTGGCATAATAGTAGATCTGATTCTCGGCAATAAGGCGGCAACTTATGGTGAATCATACAGGCTTTCCTCGCATAAATGCTGCCGGCGTCGCGGCACCGACCGGCTTGTACGACCCGGCCTACGAGCACGACAGCTGCGGCGTGGGGTTCGTCGCCCGGATCACCGCGGAGCCGGACCATTCGATCGTGGAACACGCCATTCAGATCCTCGTGAACCTGGAGCACCGCGGGGCGATCGGGGGCGACAAGTCGACGGGAGACGGGGCAGGCCTTCTGCTGCAGATTCCGGACGCCTTTTTCCGCCACGGTTGCCGAGACCTTGCTTTTCCGCTCCCCTCCCCGGGGCAGTACGCCGCGGGGCTGGTATTTCTCCCGACGGAGGCGGGGCTGGCCGACCGCTGCGTGAAAACGGTCGAACGCGTTGCGCGGGAGGAAGGATGCCCGGTCCTCGGTTGGAGAGACGTTCCCTTGAACCCCGACACCCTCGGGGACCTCGCCCGGATGTCGCAGCCCGCGATACGCCAGGTCTTCCTTTCGAACCCGTCCCTCGACACCCCGTCCTTCGAGCGAAAGCTTTATGTCATCCGGCGCCTGGCGGAGAAGGAGGTGCGAAGCTGGACCGACTGCGATCCCGGCAAGTTCTACGTCCCGAGCCTTTCGTCGCGGACCATCGTCTACAAGGGACTGCTCACCGGCTCCCAGCTCACCACGTATTTCCCGGACCTGCGCGACCCGCTTTTCGCGAGCGCCTTCGGGGTGGTTCATCAAAGGTACAGCACAAATACCCTTCCCACGTGGCACCTCGCGCACCCGTTCCGTTTCCTGGCGCATAACGGGGAGATCAACACCCTGCGGGGGAACATCAACCGGATGCGCGCCCGGGAAGCGGTCCTCGAGTCGGAACTGTTCGGCGCCGACATCGAGAAAATCAAGCCCGTGATCATCGAGGAGGGAAGCGACTCCGCGATCTTCGACAACGCCCTGGAGCTTCTTTTGATGGCCGGGCGATCGCTGCCCCACGCCATGATGATGATGGTCCCCGAGGCGTTCGGCCCGAAGTTCCTGATGAGCGAAGACAAGCGGGCATTCTACGAATATCACTCCTCGATCATGGAGCCCTGGGATGGCCCCGCGGCTCTCGTGTTCTGCGACGGCCGCTACATCGGGGCGACCCTGGACCGCAACGGCCTGCGGCCCGCCCGGTACACCGTCACCCGCGACAACATGATCGTGATGGCCTCGGAAACCGGCGTTATGGATTTCCCGGCCGACCGGATCGTCCAGAAAGGACGCCTGCAGCCGGGGAAGATGTTTCTCGTGGATCTGGAACAGAAGCGGATCGTCCCCGACAACGAGATCAAATCCCGCGTATCGCGGCAACGCCCGTACCGCACCTGGGTGAAAGACAACCGTATCGAACTGCGGGGACTGTTCCATCCGCCCGAAATCTCCCGGGAGGATCCGGAGGTCCTGGTACGGAGCCAGATCGCCTTCGGCTATACCGAGGAAGACCTGAAAATGGTGATCGCTCCGATGGCCTCCCAGGGACAGGAGCCGGTCGGATCCATGGGGGACGATTCAGCCTTGGCGGTGCTGTCCAACCGCCCGCAGCTGCTCTTCTCCTATTTCAAGCAGCTGTTCGCGCAGGTCACCAACCCGCCGATCGACCCGCTCCGGGAGGAGCTGGTGATGTCGCTTCGGAGTTTCGTCGGGAGGGAGAAGAACCTGCTGGACGAGACACCGGAACATTGCCGGATGCTCAAGCTTCCCCACCCGATCCTCACGCCGCAGGACATGGCGCGTCTGCACAGCGCCTCCCACCCCGACGTGGTCGCGCGGGAGATCGACATCCTCTTCCCGGCGAACGGCGACGGGAAAGCACTCGAATCGGCGCTTTCCTCCGTTTTTGCGCTCGCCGAGAAACATATCCGGGAAGGAGCGACGCTTCTCATCCTCACCGACAAGAATATGGACAGGGACCGGGCCCCGATTCCGTCCCTGCTCGCCACCTCGGGGCTCCACCACCACCTGATCCGCGAAGGGCTGGGGACCCGTGCGGGGATCATCATCGAAACCGGCGAGGCCCGGGAAGTGATGCACTTCGCCCTCCTCATCGGGTACGGCGCCAATGCGGTCTGTCCCCACATCGCTTACTCCACGGTGCGCAATCTGGCGGAGACCGGACTGCTGGAGAAATCTCTCCCTGCCGGCGAGGCCCTGGACGCCTACATCACGGCCGTCAAGAAAGGGCTGCTCAAGACGTTGAGCAAGATGGGGATATCGACCATCAAGAGCTACCTCGGCGCCCAGATCTTCGAGGCCGTCGGCCTCGGGCATGCGCTGGTGGAGAAGTACTTCACGGGCACGGCCTCCCGGATCGGCGGTATAGGAATTCCGGAGATCGCCGCCGAGACGCTGGCGAGGCACAGGAGCGCCTACGAAGGGAACGGGCATGCGGACCGGCTGCTCGACGCGGGCGGACTTTACCAGGTAAGGGTCGGCGGGGAGAAACACCTGTGGAGCCCGGAGGCGATCTACAAGCTGCAGCTCGCCACACGCGCCGGCGACTACAAGGTTTTCAGGGAATACACGCGCCTGATCGACGACCAGGCGAAGGCACACGCGACGCTGCGAAGTCTCTTCCGGTTTCGAAAGGGGGAGCCGGTACCGCTGGACGAGGTCGAACCGGTGGAGCGCATCACACCACGCTTCGTCACTGCGGCGATGTCCTACGGGTCGATCAGCACGGAAGTCCACGAGACGATCGCGCTGGCGATGAACCGCCTCGGCGGCCGGAGCAACTGCGGAGAAGGGGGCGAGGATCCCGCCCGCTACGTCCTCCTTCCCAACGGCGACAGCCTTCGCTCCCGTATCAAGCAGGTGGCCTCGGGAAGGTTCGGGGTCACCACGGAGTACCTGAATCACGCCGACGAACTCCAGATCAAGATGGCGCAGGGGGCCAAACCGGGGGAAGGCGGCCAGTTGCCCGGCCACAAGGTGAGCGCGGAGATCGCAAGGGTACGCCACACCACGCCGGGGGTCACCCTGATCTCTCCCCCGCCGCATCACGACATCTACTCGATCGAGGATCTGGCGCAGCTGATCTACGACCTCAAATGCGCGAACCCGAAGGCCAACGTCTCCGTCAAGCTCGTCTCCGAAGTCGGGGTGGGGACGGTAGCGGCGGGGGTCGCCAAGGCGAAGTCGGACCTGGTGCTGATCTCAGGGCACGACGGGGGAACGGGCGCCTCCCCGCTCTCCTCCATCAAGCACGCCGGCCTCCCCTGGGAGCTCGGGGTCGCCGAGACGCAGCAGGCCCTGATCTTCAACCGCCTGCGCGACCGGATCCGCGTGCAGACCGACGGACAGCTCAAAACCGGACGCGACCTGGCGGTCGCGGCCCTGCTGGGAGCAGAGGAGTTCGGGTTCGGCACCACGGTGCTCGTCACGCTCGGTTGCGTGCTGATGCGGAAGTGCCATCTCAACACCTGTCCCGTAGGCGTCGCCACGCAGGATCCAGTGCTCCGTTCCCGTTTCACCGGCAGGGCCGTGTACATTGAGCATTTCTTCCGGTTCCTCGCGCAGGAACTGAGGGAGTACATGGCGGAACTCGGGTTCCGTACGGTGGACGAAATGGTTGGACGGACGGACATGCTCGAGGTTCAGCCCGCCATCGATCACTGGAAGGCGCGGGGTCTGGACTTCAGCCGCGTTCTCTCCCCCGACGGCATCGGTAGCAGTGTCCCGCGCCGGCGCGTCCGAAGCCAGGAGCACGAACTCGAGAAATCGCTGGATAACGAGCTGATCACAAGAGCGGAACCGGCGCTTACGAAGGGACAGACCGTCGACATCGAGATGCCGATCCGCAACGTCCACCGGACGGTGGGAACCATGCTGAGCGGCGAGGTCACCCGCCGGTTCGGCTCCGGGGGCCTTCCCAACGACACGATCCGGATCTCCTTTGCCGGCTCCGCAGGACAGAGCATGGGCGCCTTCCTCGCTCCCGGAATCACGATCCGGGTCGTCGGCGACGCCAACGACTATCTCGCCAAGGGCATGTCGGGTGGCCGGATCATCATCACGCCGCCGCCGGACGCGGGCTTTCCGCCCGAAAAGAACGTGATCGCGGGCAACGTGGTGCTGTACGGAGCCACCGCGGGAGAGCTCTACCTCTACGGCACCGCGGGCGAACGCTTCGCGGTGCGGAACAGCGGGGCGAAGGCGGTGGTGGAGGGGGTCGGGGACCACGGGTGCGAATACATGACGGGAGGCGTTGTGGTCGTCCTCGGCCACACCGGGAACAACTTCGCCGCGGGGATGAGCGGCGGGGTCGCCTACATCTACGACGAGACGGAACTGTTCGACACGCGCTGCAACCTCGACATGGTGGACGTGGAGACCGTCTGGGGAAAGGAGGACGAGAAGGTGCTCCGCGTCATGCTCGAAAACCATTTCCGGTTCACCGGGAGCCAGCGCGCGAAAATGATCCTGGAGAACTGGGAGTCGCGCCTTCCCCTCTTCGTAAAGGTCATGCCGGTGGAATACCGCAAGGTGCTCGAACGGATGCACCTCGAGGATTACCGGGACGACGAGACCGTCTCGGCGTCGGAAGAGGTTTACCGTGGTTAGGCCCACCGGGTTCATGGAATACCCGCAGGAGAAACCGCCGTACCGGCAGGTGGAGGAGCGGGTCCGCGACTTCCGGGAGGTGGAGACGTTCCTCCCGCAGGACCGCCTGGAGATCCAGGCGGCGCGGTGCATGGACTGCGGCATCCCCTACTGCCACGCCATCGGCTGCCCGGTAAAGAACCGGATCCCCGAATGGAACGACATGGTGCACCGGAAGCAGTGGCGCAAGGCGCTTGCCCTCCTGCATTCCACGTGCAACCTCCCCGAGATCACCGGGAGGGTCTGCCCGGCGCCGTGCGAACCTGCCTGCACCCTGTCGATCAACCTGCCCCCCGTCACCATACGGCACATCGAGCTGCAGATCGTCGAGATGGGATGGGCGAACGGGTGGATCCGGCCGGAACCGGCGCCGCGGAAAACCGGCCGGCGGGTCGCGGTCGTCGGGTCCGGTCCCGCGGGTCTTGCCGCGGCGCAGCAGCTCGCGCGCAAAGGCCACGAGGTCGTCGTCTTCGAGAAGGCGGGCCGGATCGGCGGGCTCCTCCGGTACGGCATCCCGGACTTCAAGCTGGAGAAGTGGGTGATCGACCGGCGTCTCGACCAGATGCGGGCGGAGGGGGTGGTCTTCGAGACGGGCGTGAACGTCGGAACGGACGTCACCGTCCGGTATCTGCGGAACGCCTTCGACGCGATCGTGATCGCCGCCGGGGCCACGGTTCCCCGGGACCTTCCCGTCCCGGGACGGGCACGGGCCGGGATCCACTTCGCGATGGACTTCCTGACGCAGCAGAACATGGCCAACGGCGGAGAGGTCATACCGGAGGACGGGAGGATATCGGCCGCGGGCAAGCGGGTGGTGGTGATCGGGGGCGGGGACACCGGCTCGGACTGCGTCGGCACGAGCCGACGCCAGGGAGCCTGCGAGATCCACCAGCTCGAGATTTTGCCCAAACCTCCCGAGGAGCGGCACCTCTACAACCCCTGGCCGACCTGGCCGATCATCATGCGCGCCTCCTCTTCCCATGAGGAAGGGTGCAATCGTCAGTGGAGTGTGTCGACAAAGGAGTTTCTCGGGAGAAAGAACGGCGTGGAGAAGCTTGCGTGCGTCAGGATCGAATGGTCGGAGCCGGATGAAAACGGGCGGAGCACCTTCCGGGAGATCCCGGGCTCGGAGTTCGAGCTGGGTGCCGATCTTGTGCTCCTCGCCATGGGGTTTGTCCACCTGGAACACGGGCCCCTGGTTCGCGATCTGGACCTCGCGCTGGATTCCCGGGGAAACCTTTCCGTGGACATCGAACAGATGACATCCTCTCCCGGCGTGTTCACCGCGGGGGACAGCATGGTGGGCGCGTCGCTCATCGTCCGCGCCATCGACCAGGGACGAACGGCCGCGGATAGCGTGCACCGGTACCTGGCGAAGAAGTAGCGCCCGGTATCCCCCGGCGATATCCGGGGATCAGCCGTCGAGGACCTCCCGTACTTTCCGAGCGAGCGCCTCGGGACGAAAAGGTTTCTGGATGAAGAACGCTTCGGGAGGCAACTCTTTATTCCCGTTTCCGGAATCCTCCATGTACCCCGACATGTAGAGAGTCTTCATTCCCGGGCGAATCTCCGCCAGTCGCTGGGCGAGCTCCCGTCCGTTAATGTTCGGCATCGACATGTCGGTCACCAAAAGGTGGATCGTCCCCTCGTGCCTGCTTCCGATCTCCAGGGATTCCTTCCCGTCTCTTGCCTCCAGCACCTTGTATCCCCGGGCCGTCAGGATGGACCGGACCAGATCCCTCACCAGGTCTTCGTCATCGGTCAGCAGCAACGTTTCCGTTCCTCCCGCGAGCTCTTTGTGCGACCCGTCGGAAATCTCCGCTTCCATTTCCGTGTCCTCCAACCGGGGCAGGTACACCTCGAACGTGGTCCCCTTCCCGACCTCGCTGTCGAGAAGAATGTGCCCCTGGCTTTGCTTTACGATCCCGTAGACAGTCGACAGGCCAAGCCCGGTTCCCTTTCCGGGGGGCTTGGTCGTATAAAACGGTTCGAAGATCCGAGAGCGTGTTTTCTCATCCATCCCGCACCCGGTATCGCTCACCTTTATCGTCACATACTTTCCGGGTGGAAGGGAGGAAGCCGGGGAGCCGTCCGTGCCGTCGATGTCCCGGTTCGCCGTTTCGATCGTAAGTTCCCCGCCGTCCGGCATCGCGTCCCGGGCGTTGACAGTGAGGTTCATCACGATTTGCTCGATCTGCCCGGGGTCGACCCGCACGCATCCCAGATCCTCCGCCCGGATCACAACCAGGTTGATTCGGTCTCCGGTCAACCGGCGGAGTAACATATCGATGCCCGAGAAGGTATTGTTCAGATCGACTACTTGCGGATCGAGTACCTTTTTACGGCTGAACGTAAGAAGTTGGTTGATTACCGATGCGGCCCGCTCCCCGGCGCTGCTGATCCCCTCGATCTCCTTCCGGTTGGGGTCATCTTTTCCCAGGCGTTGCAGCGCGATCCCGCTGTACCCGTTGATTACCGTCAGGAGATTGTTGAAGTCGTGGGCGATCCCCCCCGTAAGTTGCCCCACCGCTTCCATCTTCTGCGCCTGGAGGAGCTGTTCCTCTGCCTTCTTTCGCTCGGCGATCTCCTGCTCCATCCGCCGGTTCGCTTCCGATAATGCGCGGAACTGGTTTCCCAGCTGCCCCGACATCGTGTTGAACGAGAGGGCCAGCTCCTCGAACTCGTCGCCGCTTCGGATATCAACCCGGCTATCGAACTCTCCCTGGCTGATTTTTTTTGTCCCTTCGCGCAACTTTTCCAGGGGTGAAAGATTCTTCCGGATCTGCCCGATGCTGAGCAGCGAGACCACCAGGAGAGTGAGCACGACGATCAGGACAAACGTCCGGGTGAAGTTGGTAACCGCCGCGAACGCATCCGCCTTGGGCTGGCTGACGACAACCGCCCAGTCCCCGGAAAGATAAGGGCCCTGCATAAAGATCGACCGGTAGTTGATAAGAACCGTGTCCCCCCCGGTCCACTCGAACTGGCCGGAATACGTGCGTCGCAACTCGTCAACGACACGCCGGGTGACATCCACCGACAACGGCTTTTGACCGTAGAGGAGGGCCCCGGTCGAATCCAGGATCACAAGATCGGTCTCCGCCGGCATGACACTCTCGATGATATCCTCCAGGTACATCGGATGGATCTGCCCCACCAATATCCTTTTTCCCGGCGTTCGCCGATCGGAGGAAACCGCCATGTAAATTCGGGGAGGCGCCCCGGGAACCTTCCGGACAAAGAGATGGGCGTTTCCGTCCGCCAGATGCTTTCGCGTGCCGGCGGTCGGGGGAGGGAACGGGCACGGCGCCCCGAACAAGGTCTCCGCTATAGATCCTTCCCGGAACAGGGTCAGGCCGAGGAAATGCTGGTTCAGGCTCGACCGTATGGTCACCTCCGGCGCCCTGGAGGAATTCCGCAAAAGACCCTCGGGGGATAACGAAAGCACCTCCAGTTCGCCCTTGAGGGCGTGCAAACCCTGAAGGATCCCCATGTTGACGTTCTTGCTCGCTTGGTGCAGCCGGCTGTCGGTCTGCTCCTTAAGGCGGCCGGACATCTCCCAAAGGGAGAGGACCGCGAGGCTGCCGATCGGGAGGAGGGCGCAAACGAGGAAAAGGCCCAGGATCCGCTTGGCGACGGTCCCGCGCAGGATGGAAAGGGACGGCCTCATAGCGATTCCCGGTCAGTATTTTGAGGCAAGGTCCACGAATTTGCCGGAACGTGCACGGACGATATCGTCGAGGCTTTGGCTGTGATTCAATTTTTTCTGAGTCACCCCGTCGGCGCCCATGCTGTAGAGGTCGTAGTCCAGGGAAAGAGGCTTGTCGACCTGGTCTGTGCGGCAGTTGGGCCAGCCGGGAGGTTCGTTGGCGAAGTTCAGGTATCGATACGCGTTACCGTAGGGGTCGAGGAAGGGGGGGGACTGCGTGACCGAATTTCCATTGGCCCCCAGTATTTCGACGGGGCCCAACTCGTTCAGGTTGTTCGGCAGACGCATGTTCTCGAACTCGAACGCCTTGATGCCCTGTTCCAGGATCCGGATATTCTTTATCGTCAGTTTTACATTCGATCGATCGACATACTTTGTGTAGGCGGGAATCGCAATGGCCGCCAGGATACCGACGATCATCAGGGATATGACGATTTCTACGACGGTGAATCCCCTCTTGTCGGGCGACCCCTTCCTCATGGAAACGAAACCATTACGATCCCAACGTTGTCGAACAACGGACCTCTCCTCGATATTAGTAGACTCCCGGGTGGGGGGGGAACAGAAGCGGAGGAATGAAAAGCAGCAGGAGTACGATAAGGATATGGCTGATCATAACTTTCCCCCTTTGATCCGGCGGATCTTCCGGGCACCCGGTCTCCCGTTTTGCCCTGCTTGTTCCTTATCGGAGGAACCTACAGAAAAAATTACTGTTTTCCCCCGGCGCAAATATCTTCCCGGGGGAGAGGGGGGGGGTACTCTCGTATCGTCAGTTCCCGGTCAGGGACTTCGCAGGCCGCTCAAGCAGGATCGTCACGGGCCCGTCGTTTATGATTTCCACCTCCATCCGTGTCCCGAACGACCCGGACTCCACCGCCAGGGATGTCCGCCCCTTGAGAAGCGAGATAATTTCCCGGTACAGGGGTTCCGCCACCTCAGGGTCTGCAGCCGCCCCGAACCCCGGGCGGTTCCCCTTCCGCGCGTCCCCGTACAGGGTGAATTGCGGCACGAGGAGTACCCCTCCGCCGATATCGGCGACCGACCGGTTCATCTTGCCCCGGTCGTCCTCGAAGATCCGCAAGTTTACGATCTTCTCCGCAATCCAGGAAACGGCAGCGCCGTCGTCTCCATGGGAAAATCCGACGAGCACCATCAGCCCCCGCCCTATACTGCCGAGGAGTTCCCCTCCCGAGGTCACGGACGCACGGCTCACCCTCTGGACCACAGCCCTCATGGTGTTCCCTCCCCGAAACGTTTCGCAGGAACCAATGTACCCCTCTCCTCCTTTACCCACAATCCGTTGTGGTGGCATCATATCAGGGAGAAGGAACACCCCCCGAAAGGAACGGGCCGGATGCAAAGATCCTACGAGGAGAGATACGGAAAGGTACTCGATCTCGCGGGAGCGATTGGGAGACGGCGAGGCGAGATCATCGGGCAGGCGGTCAAGGACATCCGGTTTACCGTCCGGGACACCGCGAAAGAGGTGGACATCGCGGTCGACCGGCTCGGGATGTTCGCCGATGCCCGCTCTTTCCTCGAAGGGAAGCGTCCCCTGGGGGGCGAGGGATCGAGCGTCTCTCTCATGCTCTCCTACAACGGCAGCGCCTGGCTCAACACGGCCATCACTTCGATCTACATGGTGGGGAACCGGGTGACCGTGAAGTTCTCCTCGAAAGGAACCGGAATCTGCGATCTCACGGAATCCCTCTACCGCCCGATCTTCGGGGACGATATCCGCTTCTACCGCGATAGCGGGAAAAGCTTCGTGGAAAACTCCCTTCATGACCCCGAAACCTCCACGGTGGTCATCTTCGGCTTCGACGAAAACGTCCTTCCGTACGAGGATGCGTTTCGCCGGACGGGGAAGAAACTTGTCTTCGAGGGGCCGGGGCAGGATCCCTTCATCGTTTTCCCCGACGCCGACCTTTCCCTCGCCCTGTCGGACCTCATGACCGCGAAGTTCATGTACTCGGGGCAGACGTGCACCGCTCCGAAACGGATCTTCGTCCACCGGTCGATCTATCCCGAGTTTCTCGACAGATTCGAGGAAAAGGCCGCAAGACTTATCGTGGGGAACCCGGGGGACGAGAGGACAGACGTTTCCCCCGTGGCGAGCGGTTTAGCCGTCACGCGGACCCAGGCACAGCTCGCAGACGCCGTGTCCAAGGGGGCCAGGATCGTCCTGGGGGGAAGGATCGAAGGGGATACGGTCTATCCCACGATCGTGCGGGACGCGACCGACGACATGCTCGGAATGCGCGAAGAAGTCTTCGCCCCCGTGGCATTTACCTCCCCGTTCGATACGAAGGAGGAGGTGCTTCGGCGCGCCAGGGACCATAAATACGGACTGCGCGCCGCCGTCTTCGGGGGACAGGAAGCAAAAGAGACGGCTGAGAATCTCTCGGGAAAAGCGTACTGCCACCCGGTCCCGGGCTATACCTTCGGGAAGTTCGGGACGGTCGCCCTCAACCAGACGAGGGCCGAATCCTGGAAGGGCGCGTTCGTCGTAAAAGCCGTCGGAGGATACGGGTACTCCGGATGGATCTGGGAAACGGTAAACGGCGCCTTTCGGATCAAGCAGGGGCCGAAGCTCCTGAGCCTCGAGACGGCGGCGGAGAACGGGGAGTGACGGCAGAGGGGAGTTTCTCCCCTCTGGGGACCACCCGATGGCCCGTGCCGCGCGTGCGGCGTATCCGTCCCCTTCAGCGTGCCGGCGCGATCCCTCCCTTGCTGTCCCGCCAATAGGGAAACCACACCAGCGAAACCAGGGAGACGGAGATGTCGGTCTTCCTCGGCCGGACCTCGCACGTCTCCAAGTCCTCCGCGAGGGGGTCGGTGCCGGCTTTGAGCTCTTCGGCCTCCTGGTCCAAAAGCGCCTGAAGGTCGGCAAGCTGCCTCGAAAGCGCCTTCAGGTTCTCCTCGGCCCGTGCAATATCCTGCGACTCCTTGAGGGTGCGGCCTGCTCCCCGTGCCGTGGTAGCGGCCCTCCCGAGCGTGGACTGCGTGATGGTCTTCCGGCCGGTCAACGCTCCGAGGAGGGTCGCCCCGAAGGAGATGGCGGTCGAAAGCTTCTGCTGCGTGGCCTGTGCCTTTTCCCGTTCCACCGCCTGCTCGGCGCGACGGATTCTATCTGTAAGGGTCGCGATCTTTGGTGCATACTTCTGCCGCAACCGCTCGACCTGCTGGTCCCGCTTCTCCCGGGCGGCCTGCGTAATCCGGATGCGAAAATCCCGCTCCGACTCCCCCGGCTCGGAGACGACCTTTAAAGACGGACTTTTAAACAGTTCCAGCTTCTTGTTCCGGTAGACCCACTCCTTGAACGCAGCCCCCCACTCCGGGTACCTCTTCACATTGGACGCTTCACGGGGCAACTCCCCAAAGGAGGAGTCCTGGTCGTGGGGGAACTTCTCGAGATCGCTCTCCGGTATCTCCGTTTCCTGCGCCTCGTCCCAGTCGACCGGAGAGGGGCCTTCGGAAAACTCGCCCAGCAGGCAGACCTCCTTTTGGGCGGCGACCCCGATTTTCGCGTTGGCGTAATAGATTTTGGCGCCTCCCAGCAGCATCGGCTCGTAGTGAAGGCTTCCCCCCTCCGACTCCGCGACACGGACCGGGAGGAAGAACTGGGGGACGCCGGAGGGCAGCACGGGGCGGGCGGACGCCGGTGCCGTGGGACGCGCTTTCGGCGCGGGCGCTTCTGCCGCGGCGGGCTTCGCTGCGGGAACCGGCTCGGGCTGTGACGATTTGACCGGGTCCATCAGCCGTTTGATCTGCGTGCGGGTCAAGGGCCCCCGAAGGTACGACATCGCCCACCGGGTCTGGAAAACGACCGGCGCATCCTCATGGACGTTGTTCATCAGGAACACCCGCTGGCCCAGGCCGGCGAGGATCTGCTCCATCCGCTTTCTGTCGAATCTGCCCGCACCGCCGGCCGCCGCCCCCTCGAGGCCGTCCAGTACCCGCTCCTTGTCCCGCTCGGTCTGCAGCCTGCCGAGGAACCACGTCCCCGCGTTGGACAATCCCTTGTAATCCAGGTCCACGGGATTCTGCGTGGCGAGAACGATCCCCAGCCCGAACGCCCTGGCCTGCTTCAAAAGCGTCAGCAGCGGGGCCTTCGACGGGGGGTTGGCAACGGGGGGAAAGTACCCGAAGATCTCGTCCATGTAGAAAAGCGTCCGCAGGCTGGTCGTACCCGATTGGGAGCGCATCCACCCCAAAAGCTGGGTGAGAAGGAGTGAGACGAAGAACATCCGCTCCGTGTCGTTCAAGTGGGCGACGGAGAAGATCGATACCCGGGGCTTTCCTCCCTCTGTGTAGAACATACGATCGATATCCAGCGGGGCTCCTTCGAGCCAAGCGGAAAAGCCGGGCGCCGCCAGGAGGTTGTTGAGCTTCATGGCGAGGGCGAACCGGTCCCTGGAAGGGAAGAAGGACTCGAGGTCGAAGACACCGATGCGGGCCACCGGCGGCGACTGGATCGCCTGGATGAACCCGGCGAGGTCCAGATCCTGCCCCTGCTTCCAGGAGGTGGTAAGGATCGTGGAGAGGAGAATGTGCTCCCTGCTCTGGATCGGATCGGCCTCTACCCCCAGGAGGTTGAGCAGGCTGGTCACCGTGGTGGCAATCCGCTCCCCCAGCAGTTCGCTGTCTTCTGTTACGGCCTTCCCCGGGAAGGAGAACGACTTGAGGATGGAGACGGGCAGCCCCGCCGTGCTGCCCGGCGTGTAGATGGTAAACTCTGCGGAGTCTTTAAGTTTGCGGATCCGCGTACCGTCCTGCCCCCACTCGGCCAGCCCCTTCTTCCAGAGGTCCGCCTGTTTGGCGGCGTACTCCTGCGGGGAGATCCCTTTCCTGCGTGCATCCTCTTCGTTGATCCAGGGAAGAAAATCGGCGTCCTTCAAGTCGGGGAAGGTCAGGAGAAGGTTGGCAAGATCCCCCTTGGGATCCACCACGATGGCGGGGACGCCGTCGATCACCGCTTCTTCCAGGAGCCCGATGCAAAGCCCCGTCTTTCCGCTCCCCGTCATCCCCACGCAGACCGCGTGGGTGACCAGGTCCCGGGAATCGTAGAGGACCAGGTCGTCCTTGAGGGCGTTTTTCGCAAGGTCGAATTCGCGTCCGAGGTAAAACACCCCAAGTTTTTCGAAATCCTGCATGGTGGTCCTCCCGGGAGATGGTTACGGACGAATATACACCAATGTGAACCGGGACGGCGGAGCCGATCTTCGGGAAGCGGTGAACAACTGGTGCGGTTTCGATTTCTGCGGATCCGGGATGGATTCCCCGGTGGAATGGGTGATGGAACCGGCATGCGCAGTCGCCGGGGGAACAGGCGGTGCCGCAGGGGAAGCGGTCAATAGTCCGAACGGGCGAACCGTATCCCGTTATCCTCCATGAAGCGGACGATCACCTCCGGATGAATGCCGATCCCCAGATTGATGCACTGGTCTTCTTCGATCTCTCTTCCATCCTTTTCCACCTGGGAGACGCTGCCGTAGGCGTAATGGTCGGTCCGGCTCTGGACACCCCAGATGGTGCCGTTGACGTCGAGGATGGGACCTCCGCTTTGACCCTTCAGGCCCGGCGACGACGTCTCCAGGAATTTGACGTCGTACCTCCCGTCGCCGGATTTTCCCGCGGACAACGTCCTGGTATAGAGCCCCTCCATCGGAAAGCAGGCCAGCGTTCGTACCTCGGGGCCAAGGTCGAAGGAATTGTTCGCCTCGCGAAAGGATGACTGTATCCTCTGGAACGGATACCCGATTTTACAAAGAGCCGTCCCGACACCCAGATCACCGGGGGACTTGAATACCGGGTAGCCAGCCCACGCATTCGGGGCGAACGGCGTGAGACGGCCGAGTGCGAGGTCCCCTTCCGGGAGGGGACGGATGTCGGTAAGCTGCACTCCGTCCATGCCCCACCAGTACGAGAGGTTGGTGATCCACTTCGGATTGTCCTTGAGGCGCCGGATCCTTTCGAATCTCTCCTCCCGGGGGACCCCCTCCTCCTGCTCGATCGTGTGGATCGTGTGATAATAGTCGACGATCGCCTCCGCGTCCTGCTGGATCTTTCCGAACGGGGACAAAAGGTGGGCCGCCGTCACGATCCAGCCCTCGTCGTTGATCACGACGAAGGCACCGCACCCGCAGTCGGTGCTCCGGTCGAAATACCGGCGGGAGATCACCACCGGCCTGGTAAAACAGGTCGCCCTCTTGAAAGCATGCACGAACATGAAGGCCCTTTCTCCTGCCGGGAACCCCCTGTCTCCCGCCTTCGATGCAAGCCTCGGGGGGAAGGGAATCCCTACCGTCGAAGGGAAGACACGGCCGCCGGGCCGCCTTTCGCGCCGGTGTACTGCCCTGATCTATTGTGGATTGACAAGCGGTTGCCTGCTGGTTGACCGGACCCTTTCCGCTTTTTCCATCCTACCGGGAAACGGGAAGGGAGACAAGAGAATATCCATTCCCGTAACTATATTGGGGAAGACCAAGAAGCCGGGGCGCGTTCCCATTGGAAACAGAAAGACGGACGGCTGCGCCCCGGCAGACAAGCGGCGGACGACCCTTCGCCGTGTCTTGCGGGTTTTCTACGGGATCCGCGTGAACTTCGCCTTCTCCGCGCCGCAGACCGGACACTTGTCCGGTGCGTGGCCGTACACCGTATTTCCGCAGACCTCACAGACAAAAATGTCCTGCCCGGCGAGATCCTTTCCCTTCCTTATACTTTCCAGCGCCTGCGAATAGAGGTCGTGGTGGATCTTTTCTACGGCCAGGGCGTTCCGGAAAGAGACCGCGGCGGGAACGTTTTTTTCCGCTTCCGCCTCTTTGAGAAAGTCCGGGTACATATTCTGAAATTCGTACCCTTCCCCGCTGATGGCAGACTGAAGGTTGGCCGCCGTGTCCTTCACTCCCCCCATCACGCGGAAATGGGCGTGGGCGTGCACCGTCTCCGCCGCGGCGGCCGCGCGGAAAAGTTTCGCAACCTGCGGGTATCCGTCCGCCTCCGCCTTCTTGGCGAAGGCCAGGTACATCCGGTTGGCCTGGCTCTCGCCCGCAAACGCCTCTTTCAGGTTCTTCGCCGTCGACATGCCTTCCTCCTTTTCGCTCGGTTATTTTTCTCCCCGGTCAGATCCGGGTTGCGCGCCAGGCGCACTTGCCAAAGACTGCTATCCCGCTTCCTGAAACGTGTTGCACAGGTTTACTTCTCCGGATTGGAGACCGCGCCGGAACCAACGGACCCGCTGCTCGGAGGTGCCGTGGGTGAACGCGTCGGGAACGACGAACCCCTGGCTCTGCCTCTGCAGGCGGTCATCCCCGATGGCGCTGGCCGCGCCAAGCGCCTCCTCCACATCGCCCTCCTCGATGATGTCCCGCATCCGGTTGGCGTGGTATGCCCAGACGCCTGCCAGGCAGTCCGCCTGCAGCTCCAGCCGGACCGAGATTCGGTTCCCTTCCACCTGGCCTGCGCGGGCGCGGGCGTTCTGCACCTTCTCCGAGATCCCCAGCAGGTTCTGCACGTGGTGGCCGATCTCGTGGGCGATCACGTAGGCCTGTGCGAAATCCCCCGGCGCGTGGAAACGGTCCTGCATTTCCCGAAAGAATCCCAGGTCGATGTAGACCTTCTCATCCCTGGCGCAGTAAAAGGGACCGACGGCCGATTCCGCGTATCCGCAGGCGGACTCGACCGCATCCGTGAACAGGATCAGCCTCGGCTCCCGGTAAGTCTTCCCGCCCCGACGGAACAAGTCGTTCCAGGTGTCCTCCGTGTCGGCGAGCACGACGGAGACAAAATCCGCCAGACGGTTTTCCTCGGTAGGCCGGGCCTCGCGGCTCGCACCGGCCGGGGGCCCGGTGACCGGCGGTGCCTGCTGCAGGATGATCGTCGGATCGACGCCGAAATACAGGGCGACAAGAACCATGATGAGCGTGCCGACCCCGCCGCCCACCATGCCACGGGAGACACGCATCCCACGTCGGTCTTCGATATTGTCGCTTCGTCGACCCTTCGACCAGCGCATGGCGTCCTTCCGTTACCGGTGTATCCCTCATCCTACCATTGGGGAAATCGGAGCCGAATGGATGAATCACAGGAGCCGATCATTGACGCAACGGGCGCGAGAAAACGGAACGCCAGGAGGAGAGGGAGGGACGGGGAGCGCCGTCACCGTCGTACAGCCCGGTGTCCCGCCACAGGCGAACCAGGGAAGCGTTCGGGTCGCCGATCAGGATCTTGTCCCACAAGGCGTCGTAGTCCCGGATGACGAAGTAGTTCACGAACCGCGCCGAGAGCACCTCGGCGGAGGACAGGAGAAATTCCACATACCGTTTCTGATAGTCGGTATTCGATCGGATCGTGATCGGGTAAGGAGCCGTCACTTCCTCCGCGGGCCAGGCGGTCTCCGCGATCGCGAAGGGCTTCCCTGGAGCAAGATCCGCCAGGGCGGAGAAATAATCGATCGGAAGCGGCACCGGATCGGCCTGGCTCCCATCCGGGTATCGGACCGGATTGCTGAAGGGATAGGAACTGACGGCGATATAGTCCGTGTACGGAAGGACCTGCCCGATGGCAGCCGCCTGTGCGGCCGGATCGGCGTGAAACGATTCCGCCTGAACCGTCTGGAACATCGGCAGGGAGGGGTAAGACGTCTTGAGGGCCCCGTAGACCGCCGCAGAAAGCGCCACATACCCGTTCCAGACATTGTCGTCCGCCACCAGCGCACGGAGCAGGTTGACCTCGATCCCGAAGGCAAAAAAGTCGGGGCGGTACCGGTCGATCAGGATCCGGCAGTGGTTGGTGAACGCAGTGATGACATCCGGATGATCGAATGGGTAGACGTCCCAAGGCGGTTGGAAGGTCTGTGTGCCGCCGGATCCGCGCGTGGGGGCCAGGCGATTCCGGAGGAACGCGATCGGCGTGACGGCCAGGTAGAGCTGGTGCCCGGGGGGCTTCCAGGCGGCGATCCCGGCAACCTCGTCCCGGAAATCCTCCGGGTACCGGCTGAAATCGTTCGCCAGCGCGGCGTCCCACGGGATCCCGGAATCGTGATGGGCCACCAGGAGATCCCCCTCGGTGGCGATCACGTTCAGGACGAAAGTGAGCGCCTCGGACGTGTTGTCGTAGGGAACGTAGGTAAATCCCATCGCGGCGCTTCGGGTCGGGCCCGAAGGCGTCCCGCTCCCTCCTCCGCATCCGGGTGGCATCGCGGCGAAGAACAGCAGCAGGAGGTACGGAACGACCGAAAGCCGTATTCCGGTGACCCCGGATGAAAACCGTCCCGGAATCGTGGACCTCCCTTCCCATACAAAAATGGCCCGGCGGAAAAGACCCCGGAGCCGAAATCGCGCTCCTCGCCAGTCCAATCGCCTCCCACATCACCGATCAGGTGGTCAAACGTCGATGGCGGCCTGAACCCGTGACCACCGTTTACCGGGCCAGAGCCCGGGCATCGAAGGCAAGCGGATTGTCCGGGGGCTTCTCCCCTTTGAAGATGTGGAACAGGACGGACCCGAAGTACCTTTGTGAGAGGCGGGCGGTCCCCTCTGCCAGCGACCCGCTGGGCGATTCCGGGAACGATCCGCCAAAGGGTGTCGACTGCATTTCGTTCTCCCCGCGCACCTCTCCGCCGCTCACGATGAAGTAGTCGCAGCCTGCCTTCAAGGTGACCGACGCGGCCCGCTCAAGCAGGTGCGAGGTCACCCCGTTGCGGCTCGTGCTCGCAAGCCCCTGGACATCGATCCGGTAAGTGGCATCCCCGACCTGGGTCACGTCATAAGAGGGCAGCGGGGCGGCCTCCTTACGAAATGCGGGGATAAGAGAGCACGCTGAAAGGTATAATCCCAAGGAGAGGGTGGCGACGGCAGTCAGGGTCCGGTTCCTCTTCATTTCTTCCTGATTATACAGAATCTTCCTGTAATTTCCGAACCGCGTGTCCGGGAGAACGAAGCGAACGAATCCGGATGCGCGCCCGCGTTTCCGGGGGCCCTGATCATCGGCTCCCCCGGGAATCGGAGGCCTGACCGTCCGTCAGGCCCCCTTCCCCGGAAAATACGGATTTTGACAAATCATGACCTGCTTGGCCACTGCCGTCCGGGGCTTGCTTCTTGCCCAGGGACAAGACCTTTAAGGCCTATCCTCCGAGATCACGCAAGGTCGAAGCGATCAAGGTTCATCACCTTGGCCCAGGCCGCGACAAAGTCCCGGACAAACTTCGCCTGCGCGTCCGAACTTCCATAGACTTCCGCCAGGGCCCGGAGCTGGGAGTTGGAACCGAAGACGAGATCGACACGCGTGCCGGTCCACTTGGGTTCGCCCGTTGCGCGATCGCGCCCTTCGAACACGTCCTTGGCGTCCGAGACCGCCTTCCACTCCGTGCCCATGTCGAGCAGGTTCACGAAGAAGTCGTTGGTCAGCGCCTCCGGCCGCTTGGTGAAGACGCCGTGTCGGGACTGTCCGAAGTTGGTATTCAGGACGCGCATGCCGCCAACGAGCACCGTCATCTCAGGCGCGGTCAGCGTCAGTAATTGCGCCTTGTCGACCAGCAACTCCTCGGCCGATACGGCATAGCGCTTCTTCTGGTAGTTGCGGAAGCCGTCCGCGATAGGCTCGAGCACAGCGAAGGAGGGCGTATCGGTTTGCTCCTGCGAGGCGTCCATGCGTCCCGGCGTGAAGGGAACCGTCACTTCGTGACCGGCATTCTTCGCGGCCTGCTCGACGCCCGCGCAACCGCCCAGAACGATCAGGTCAGCCAGTGATACCTTCTTGCTGCCGGACTGCGCACTGTTGAACGCGCTCTGGATGCCCTCCAAGGTCTTGAGCACCTTCGCCAGCTGGGCAGGTTGGTTGACTTCCCAATCCTTTTGCGGCGCAAGACGGATGCGCGCCCCGTTTGCCCCGCCGCGCTTGTCGGAGCCACGGAAGGTGGACGCCGACGCCCAGGCGGTCGATACCAGCCGGGAGACGGACAGCCCCGAAGCCAGGATCTTGCCCTTGAGGGAGGCAATGTCCTGTGCATCAATCAACTTGTGATTGACCGCAGGGATGGGATCTTGCCAGAGGAGCTCTTCGGCCGGAACCTCCGGCCCGAGATAGCATGCGCGCGGGCCCATGTCGCGGTGCGTCAGCTTGAACCACGCCCGGGCGAAGGCATCCGCGAATTCCTCAGGGTTCTGCAGGTAGCGCCGCGCGATCGGCTCGTAGATCGGGTCGAAGCGCAACGAGAGGTCCGCCGTGGTCATCATCGGCCGGTGCTTCTTCGACGGGTCGTGCGCGTCAACTACCATGTCCTCTTCGGCTACTTCCTTGGCCAGCCACTGATGCGCGCCAGCCGGGCTCTTGACCAGTTCCCACTCGTATTTGAACAGTACCTTCAAATAGCCCATGTCCCATTTGGTCGGGTTCGGCTTCCAGGCGCCCTCGATGCCGCTGCTGATCGTATCGATGCCTTTGCCGCTGCCGAAACTGCTCTTCCAGCCCAAGCCCTGCGCCGCAAGGCCAGCCGCTTCGGGCTCAGGCCCAACATGTTTTGCATCCCCGGCGCCGTGACACTTGCCGAACGTGTGCCCGCCCGCAACGAGCGCGACGGTCTCTTCGTCGTTCATCGCCATGCGCGCGAAGGTCTCTCGAACGTCACGGCCGGAGGCAACCGGATCCGGGTTGCCGTTCGGGCCTTCCGGGTTGACGTAAATCAGACCCATCTGCACGGCAGCAAGAGGATTTTCAAGATCCCGGTCGCCGGTGTAGCGCTTGTCACCCAGCCACTCGGCCTCGGAGCCCCAATAAATATCCTCTTCCGGTTCCCAGACGTCCTCGCGCCCGCCGGCGAAACCGAAGGTCTTGAAACCCATCGATTCCAAGGCAACGTTGCCGGTGAGGATCATCAGGTCGGCCCAGGAGATTTTTC
>JBAVJZ010000069.1:0-10978 GCA_049688015.1 Candidatus Deferrimicrobiaceae bacterium
AAGGGGAACCCTTTCGGAGTCCGCACGGGCCACAAACCCCGTCCCCGACCGTGCCTGGTTTGAGTCCGGGAAGAAACCAACAACATTCACGAACCACCATGGTTTCCCGAGGCACCGACCTCCACCAGCTGCCCGTCCCGAAGGGTCAGGACCTTTGACTTTGTGACCGACGGCGGTGCGGTCATCGGTTCCTCCGGTCGGCGGTCGGCGTACTCGACGACCACCAAGCCGTTTTGGATCCCGATCCGCCGCGGGAAGATCCGGTCGCCCAGAAGCACGGCCTCCGTTTCGCTATATCGGCCGTTTTCGTTGATCGAGGCCGCAACATAGTAGAAGGTCCCGCTTCCGCCGGGGTCCTGCACGAGGAACAGGACCGTATCCTCGTCGCCATCCCCATCCAGGTCGCCGACCGCTGGTTCTCCGAACACTGCCGTGACGGCCTTCGCGGCGGAGCCGGGAGCGGCTTCCGCCTCGTGGCGCCCATCGTGCAGCGTAATCCGCCGGCCGTCGACCGTGTAGGTCGCATTCCGGGGATCGGCTGCAGCCCCGTCTTCCGATACGGGAATCCGTTCGTCTCCCGACTGGAGGAATCGCACCCCCGCCCGCGGGATCTCCGCCAGAGCCATCGCGACCTTCTCCTCGACCGGCAGCGCGGACATCGTCTCCATGGCGAGGATTTCGGCGACGCCTTCCTTCAGGCTCACCTTCAGGATGTTGGTCCGGTTGTAGAAGACCACGTTGCGGGAGAAGACGACGATGTTTCCGCCGAAGTCCACTTCGGGGACCTCCTCACCCGGCTTGAACGCATTCCAGACGGCGGCGAAGACTTCCCTGTTCCCGAGATACCCCACGCGCGACCGGCGCTGGCCCTCCGGGAGCCGGTCGAGCTGCGCGACCGGGTAGTCGCCGCTCCATGACCGGGAAACGGGGAGATCAATGGAAAGATCCTTCGCTGCAGACGAGTCTGCGACGCAGGATAACGCGGCGATCGCAGCGAGCGTAAGCAGGAAACCAGACCGACGAATCACGGGTTCACACTCTTCTCGCCGGGCAGGAGCGGACGGACCAGTTCTGCAGGGAGCAGAAATATCCTCTTTACGATTCCCAAAAGATTTTTCCCCACAGCCGCGGGTTCAAGCAGGGAGACCTTCGGATCCGCGGTGGTCCCGGAGACCTTCACGGGAACCTCGACAAGGGACCCGCCAAGAATGTAGCCGAGGAGGGGGATTTTCCCGATCACGTAGTTCATGGTTGTGAACGGGGCAACGAGCATCGTGATATCGCATTTCCCCGTGTCGATATTGATCCGGCCCTCGCTCACCACGTCGATGGTCTTCCCGTCGAGCACGGATTCCGTAATCGTGAAATCGCCGTCCCGAAGATCTCCCCGAATGGTATAGGAGTTGTAATCCAACCCTTTCGTGACCATGTCGGGGACCTTCCCCCGGAATAGTTCCGTGAGATTGAGAAAGGAGAAGACCCTGGTAAATATCGGGGTACCGAAGATTTTGCCATCCCGGGTGGTGAAATCCAGATTTCCCCGGAGGGAACGGACCGGGTCGTCACCCTCCCGGACACGTCCTTCGACCTTCCCGGATAAATCGAACCGGCCTGTTATGCGCCCCTTGTCATCCGTCAGACAGTCGTAGACGGAGTCGGCATCTCCCTCCTTCGCATTCGGTCGGATCTCGAACGACGTTTCTCCCGGGATCGCGCTCAGCGTTCCGGTAAAGGGAATGCCGCAGTAGGCGGCATCCGTGGTCGTGAAGGTCAACCCCGACTTCCCGAAAACGATCTCGGCGGCGGCCGGCTCCACGGTGTGCCGGCCGTATCGGAAATACCCCGCCCGCAGCCTCACCGTTCCGCGTACCGGCACGTTCCATGCGCGTTCCCCGGCCCCGCTTTCCGTGCCCGGGGACGCTTCTTTCGTCTCGGAGGATTCAAAGGCATCCCGCAGGCTCTCCCAGTCGAGTCCGGGCGACGATGCGTCCATGTCGAACGCGAGTCCCTCCGGGGAGGCGGTCGCATCTCCTTTCAGGAGAACATGATTGTCTCCGATCGTGATCTTTGCTGCCTGTACCGCGAGGCGGCTGCCCTCCGCGGACAGAGAGATGCTGTCGACGAACACGGGGATCCCGAACCATTGCAGAAAACCCAAGTTTCCCCCCTCCAGGGTCCCCTGGGCTGTGGAATGCATCGGCTGGTCGGGCCAAACGGAGGCGCGGAAATCCCCCTTCAGCCAGCCGCTCGGGGACGAACCGGAGACGATGATCCGGTTTACGGTCTCGCGGCTCAGATGGCCCTCGAAAGTGAAGTCCAGGGACCCGGGTTTCCAGTGGAGGGAAAGGGAGGCTTTGGAGTCCTCATCCAGGATAGACAGTTTCCGGACTATCCACTCACCGGGGGGATGTCGAAGGTCAATCGAGACCTTCGGTCTGTTACCGACCACGAAATTCCCGCTCAGGGCCACGAGGGCGTCCTTTTGCCATTCCAGGCGGACCCCGGACGCTTCCAGGGGAGGATGGACGAGGAAGTCGGGAGGAATCTTCCCCCGGTCATGGAGAAACCCGATCGTCTCCGGGCCAAGCCGTCCGGACACGGTAGCCACGCCCCGTTGCGCATCTTTCCGGTAGTCGTCGAGAGAGCCCGAGACGGAGACGGAGGCGTCGAGAAATTTCGTGCGAATGTCCTCGAAAAACAACGTCTCTCGGGTAGCCCGAAAGTTTCCTTGAGCCACATCGATCGCCCCGGGGACGGAGGGTGTCGTGAGGGACAGGCGCTCCACATTTCCGGTAGCGTCGAAGCGCCATTCCGCGGGCGCAAAGGCCGGACCCTCGAGATGGGTTACGGAGAGCGCCGCGATCCCCCCGAGGTCCTGGACCTTCGCGAAAGATTCCCGTAATCCTTCGGTCGCGCGGGCCCAGGGATACAACTCGTCGAGGGAGAGCCGGAACATTCCGGACCGGACCTCGAGAGCCAGCGGATCCGTCATCCGGACCGTCCAGGAAAGATCCGAGAAGGTGGATTCCCCCATTTTGCCCTGCGCCCCGGTCACGGCAATCTCGTCACCCCGATAGAGGAGCCGTCCGCCGGAAACCGTCAGGGGGTAGGGGAGGCGATCGTACTTCGCGGACAGGCTCATCGCGTCGACCTTGACCGTCACCTGGATCGAATTCACGGTTTCACCGAGGAGCAGCCTCCCGGAGGCATTTCCTTTCAGACCCTCCACGCGCGACATCTCTTCCCGGAACGGGTCCGACGAAATAAGCAGGTTCAGAAGGGGGGGAAGTTCGGCCGCGTCCACCGACACGTCCGTCTCCAGGTGAAACGGGGGGTCATCTCCAAGGAAGCCCAGCCTAAGCGTGCCCTTGCTGGCAGTAATATGCCCCAGGTTTCCCTCGAGACTGCTTGCCGTAAGTATGCCCCGCGAAAGGGCAAGATTCCCCCGGACCCGATCGATGTTCAGATTCGCGTTCCCCGCGTCGACGGTGACCTTTCCTTCGAGGATGCTCCCCGTAAACTCCATATTCTCCAGATCCCACAGGTCGTCTGACGTTTCCCCTTCCGCGTGGAAGACAAGTGCCGGGATCGTCCCCGCCTTCACGATGGAGAAGATGTCCGCAACGAGGGGAACATCTCCCGCCAGGGCCAGGGCGTGTTCCCGAACGGAAGCGAGGTCCACCTGCCGGGCCTGCGCGTCCGCGCTGGACCGTCGGGATTCCCCGTCCAGGGAAATGTTTCCGGAGAGAACGAGTCGAGGAGAATCGAGGGAAAATTGCGTCAGCGCGCCCGTGATTTTCTCCCCGTCCCGGTCCAGCGTCCCCCGGATTGTGCCGCCGGTAAGCTCCAGCTTCTTTTTCCCCCGGTAAAGCGCCATGCGGTGGAGGGAGACATCCCCCCGGGCCTCCAGTTTCGCCCACCCGTCCGCCTCCACACGCAGATCGAGATCCATATCCGAATCGGACATCCCCGATCCGGACCCCGGGAAAAGATATCCGGCGAGGAGGTGCGGACGGAACCCTTTCAGAACGATTTGACCCTTGCCTGCCAGGGACCCACCCTTGAAAATTCCCTTCACCGAGGCGCGTTCCCACAGGGTACCGGTGCACGAAAGATCGAGGTCCGGCCCGGCCGGGGGAAGAACGGCGTTTCCCTCGATCCCGCGGAACGAAAGCGGAGGAAAACTCCCTCCGGATAAGTCCACCCGGCCGTCCGTCAGCACGAGCCTTACGTTCGGGGCGCTTCGGGCCATCGAATCCAGCACGGACCGCAGACTCTTCTCGAGGGAGGCGGAAGCGGAAACATCTTTTTCCTTCTCCGGTGTGCGCGCAGTTTTTTCGGGAATCGTTACGGTAAAGACCGGCGCTTCGACGCGAACTTCCGAGAACCGCACAGTTCCCCAGAGAAGAGGAATGATTCGGGGATAAGCGGTCAGGGAGCGGATCGTTCCGCTGGCCGTGCCGGGGATGGCAAGCTTTGCCCCCTGGATCGTGATGTGCGGGTGCGGCCAGTAGGAGAGGTCTGCCGCCTGGATCTCCACGGTGCCTCCGACGAGTGCGGAGGCCTCTCTCGCGATCTTCTCCCGGGACCATTCCTGGCCGATTAGTTTAGGGAGAAGGAAAAGGAGGCTCGCGAGGAGGACCAGAAAGACAAGGACCCCTCCCGCGAGCCGAAGAAAAATGCGTTTTCCGTGACTCATCGGTTGGCACTGCCGGAATGCGCGAAACGATCATGCTCCCGGTTTAGCACCCTCCTGCAAAAACCCGCCAGGCGTGAACCGTCGTCATTCTTTCCCGTCCTTCCCACGAATCAGCGATTCGGGGTGGCGCTGCAGGTACTCCGTGAGGACCCGGATAGATCGCGCCGCCTCACTCAGTTCGTCAAGCGATTTGCGCAAATCCCGGTTCGTGCTGGAATCCTTGCCGTAGCCCTTTTCGATATCCGCAAGGCTTTTCTGCATCTGATGCATGGACCGGGTGAGCTCGGGCAGAACCTTTTCATTGATATCCCCGAACATGGTTTCGGTCTTGCGCAGGTTTTCGTTCAGGGATACCAGGACGGTTTTCACGTCCCGGCCGATCTCGTCCGTCGGGATCTTTTCAAGGCGATTGAGGATGTTTTCCACGCTGGCTATCAGCTGCTTCAGAGGCTGCGGGACCGTGGGCAGCACCGGGTAGGCTTCGTCATAACGGACTTTCGCCGGTGGTGCATCACGATGGAACGCGAAGTCGACGAACTTCTGTCCCGTGAGCAGGTTCCCGGTCTTGAGTTGCGCACGCATACCCCGCGCGACGAACTCGTCCATGAGGCGCTTGCCCTCGGGTAATTTCCCGTGGATCTGCTCGATCCGTTCTGGCTCCAACTCGACCAGCACGGGGATCTGGAAGTCCTTCCTTTTCCAGTTGTACTGTAGGGAGTAGTCTACCACCTGGCCGATCTTGATCCCATGGAAACTCACCGGGGCTCCGCTTGCCAGGCCATTGACGTCATCCTCGAAGTAGAGCAGGAAATACCGCTTCGCAATATATTCTTTCTGCTTGGTGCTTTCCCGATTCGGGTAAAGTTTGAATTCTAAATTTTCGGGTGCCTGCTCGCCCGTTTTCAGGTTGACGGGGGTATCGAAGGCGATCGCGCCGAGCATGACGGAGACCAGGGAATCCGTGTTGACGCGCAGGCCCGAGGCATCGAGAGTGACGTCGACTCCGGACGCGTTGTAGAACCGCGTCCCCTTGCGGACCTTTTCGTGAAACGGAGCCTGAACGAACACCTTAATCTTCAGTTCGTCCTTCTCGGGGTCGAACTGATAACTCACCACTTTGCCGACCGTCATTTTCCGGTAGCGGACCTGGGTCCCGACATCGATGGAGCCCAGATCCTGGGCAAGGAGGGTGAAATGCCGGCCCGGCAGACCTTCGGTCAGCACCGGGGCGACTTCCAGCCCCTTGAAGTTTTTTTGCGTTTTCCCCTCTTTCTGTGGATCGATCCCGATGTAGGCTCCGGAAAAAAGCGTTCCCAGGCCGGATATCTCGCCCGCACCAACCCGTGCCCGCACGACCCAGAAGCGGGTCTTGTCGGTCAGATAGGGCTCCACCCCTTTCTTCAATTCCGCGGTTACCACCACGCGGGAAAGATCCTTGCTGATCGAAATATCCGTGACATCTCCGATCTCGACATCCTTGAACTTGACCTTGGTCTTGCCGGCCTCGAGACCTTCCGCACTCTCGAAAGTGATGGTGATGGTCGGCCCCTTCTCTGAAAAGGCCTTGTAGGCCAGCCAGCCGCCGATGAGGAGAGCAACCAGCGGTATGACCCAGACGATGGAAAGCCGGCGCTTGGTACGGACCTCCGCCGTGGGGGCAGAAACCTCCCCTTGATTCGAATACGGGGTGTTTTCACTCATGGCTTTCCTCCAAGGCGTCCCAGATCAGACGGGGATCGAAACTATCCGCGGCGAAGATGGAAATCACCACCACGGAAGCGAAAAACACGGCGGCCGGGCCCGCCTCTACGTCGGCAAAGAAACCGAGCTTGACCAGCGCTACCAGGATGGTCACCACGTAGATATCGACCATGGACCAGCGCCCGATCGCATGGGTGATCTGGTAGAGCTGGGTCCGGTCCCGCGGGCGCCATTTGGATTTGCGTTGTACGGAGATCAGCAGATAGGACATGACGATCAGCTTCAGCAAGGGAATGAAAATACTTGCAACGAAGATCACGATGGCAATCTCCGGGGAACCGTGCAGCAGGAAGTAGATCACGCCGCTCATGATGGTGTCGGACTGCGTATTTCCCAGGGATGATGTGACGGTCATCGGGAGCACGTTGGCCGGGATATATACGATGAAAGCCGCAATCAACAGGGCCCAGGTTCTCGTGATGCTGTTCGGCTTGCGCAGGTGCAACTCGGCGCCGCAGCGCGGGCAGAATGGCGTCTCGCCGGCCGGCAGCGGCTGCCATCGGCTTAGGAGGTGGCAGTCGTGGCAGCTGACCAGGCCAAGTTGTTTCGCGGACACCATGCCCATCTTCACGGTTTCCTCTCCAGACGTTCCCATACCAGGTGCGGGTCCAGGGACGAAAATACCGCGGCGAGCACGAAAATCAGGAGGCCGAAAGCGAGCACGGATAGTCCCGGGACGATGGTCGCCATTTTCCCCAGCTTCACCAGGGCGACCAGAATGCCCATGAGGAACACCTCCATCATTCCCCACGGTTGCAGGTGCAGGAAGATACGGAACATCGGAATCGAATACCGGGCAGTGCGATTCTGTTTCAGCGGGATCATGATGTACAGCAGGACAAGCATCTGGAC
The DNA here is from genome assembly GCA_049688015.1 of Candidatus Deferrimicrobiaceae bacterium. Lineage (GTDB taxonomy): Bacteria > Desulfobacterota > Deferrimicrobia > Deferrimicrobiales > Deferrimicrobiaceae > CSP1-8. The sequence goes on from JBAVJZ010000069.1 coordinate 7,313, forward strand.
GAGCGGCACCAGCACGCAGGTCAAAAAGACAAGCGTCGCCAGCCCCGGCAATCCCTGCTCGTACAGATTGTACACCCCTGTGAGCAGTGCGGTCTTTTGCACGATGCCGGCGTTCTTCATCGTCAGGAAGGGGAAACTGCAGGCCACGATAAACAGGACGATTCCGGCCAGGGTCAGGGCAATAGTCCGGTCGATGCTGTCGGGTTTGCTCCGGTACAGGAGGGCTCCGCAGCGGACACACCGGGCGGCGGACCTCGCCGGGATCGGCGGGATCTTGTGCACCAGGTCGCATTCGTGACAGGCGAGGAGGTTCATCCCGTATCCCGAACGAAAATTTTTACCGAAAGTATTCCGTTTACACTTATCATATCAGGCATACACGCGCCACCTCGGAACGAATTAACCGACAGGATGAGCACGCAAACAACGAAGAGGATATCGAACGTTACGGGCGCGACGGGAAGACGAAGTCCCCCTTAGCTGTTCCTGGTTATCGGACCGGAGCCTGGCTTCATGTAAAGATATATCGTAATGTAATAGAATATTTGTATGTTGGAATATGATCTAATATGTGAGGTTTGTGAAAGGTGTGCGCCATCCTGTTACGAGAACGATAAGAAAAATCAGAGCTCATATTCGCCCTCGAAGTCGAGGATAAACTCGTTCCTTCGTTCCGCCAGTGTGATCTTGAACGTGCCCTCTCCCTTGATGCCAGCCAGCTTGCCTGTTCCGTCGTAGGTTTTCCACGTGCCCGTGCTCTTTTCGTATTCCTTGCTGACCCGCTCTCCTTCGAAGCGGGTGTAAACGGATCCATGCCGGAAGTAGGCCATGGAATACCCCATCATGGGACCTCTGCTTTTGGTCCGGTCAAGGAAGGTGACGCTGCGGCGGGAGACGAACTCGCCGGCGACCCCCACGTCGAGCTCCCCGATGGGTTCCCCCTCCATTTCGACGAGAGACATGGCATGGCCCGGCGTGTCATGGACATGGATCGATTCGATACGGGTAATCCGAAGGAGATACTGGTTTTTTCGTTTCTTGCGTACCATGCTCCTCTCCTTTCATCAGTCGACCGAAACGGGACGGTTTGAGGGTCTTTTTACAGAACTATGACATTAAAAAGAAATAGGCAAGACGGAACTGCATCAAAGTCTTGTAGGGCAACGAACTCTCTCCGGAACCGCTTTCTTTTCCGGATGTATGGCCAACGGGCAAGTTCGTGAGTATGATAGGCGATAGTTTCTTTTCCACGGAAATTCGCCAGCGAAATCAATTGAAGGGGGGCAGGGCATGAAAACGTCCGAGGCGGTCGCCATCATCCATCGGGGGATCTTCCGCGAGAAGGATGCCATCCGGGCCTACATCAAGTTCGCGAAGGCGGTACGGGATCCCAAGGCGAAGAATGTGCTCATCAACCTGGCCGACGACGAGGTGGGGCACCTGACCAAGCTCGAAAGACACCTGATGAACATACTCAAGAACCAGCCGTGGGTTCTTCCCAAAGCCGAAGAGATCGACGCGGTAGCCGCCGTGTTTACCTCGAGCGCCTATCCGGACAAGGAGATCAGGGAAGAGGACCTGGTGGATGTAGACGAGGTCAGGATACTCAATCTCGCCGTCGACCGGGAGATCATCGCGAACCAGTATTACCTCGACCTGGCCGCCAGGTCGGAGTCTCCCGAGGCGAAAGAGATGTTTCTCGCGCTGGCCAAGGAAGAGGAACTGCACATGAAGATCCTGAAGGCCGAGATCGACTCCATCGGCCAGAACGGCTTCTGGTTCGACATGCAGGAATTCACGATGGAAGAATAGCATGGGGGAGAAGACATCGGTATGAACGCCAGGCCGGTCAAAGAGGTCATCGAGCCGCAATTCGTAAGGGAAGGGGCAGGGGTCCGGCTTCGCCGGAGCATCGCGACCCCGAGGCTCGACTACCTCGATCCTTTTCTTCTCTTCGATCACTTCGGATCCGACGACCCCGGCGACTATTTGCCGGGATTCCCCATGCACCCCCACCGGGGGATCGAGACGGTGACCTACATGTTGGACGGGGTCGTTAACCACAAGGACAGCTTGGGGAATTCCGGCACGGTCGGGGCAGGGGATGTCCAGTGGATGACCTCTGGCAGCGGGATACTCCATGAAGAAATGCCCCAACCGAAGAACGGGAAGATGTACGGGTTCCAGCTGTGGGTAAATCTTCCGGCAAAGCACAAGATGACAAGGCCCCGGTACCAAGAGGTGCTCTCGGCCCGCATCCCCCAGATCGCCCGCGAGGGGGGGGTCCGCATCCGGGTGGTCGCGGGAGAGGTGGACGGAGTTGGGGGAGCGGTCACGGAAATCCACGCCGATCCCGGCTACCTGGATGTTTCGATCCCTGCCGGCCGGTCGTTCGGGCAGCCCGTTTCCCGGGGGCACGCGGCCTGTGCGTACGTTTTCGAGGGGAAGGGGATTTTCGGAGCCAAGGTCAACGGGGGAGGGGTCGAGGTTTCCTCACCGAACCTGGTGGTTTTCGGGGACGGGGATTCCGTGTTTGTCCGAACGGATCGCCACCCCGTCCGGTTCCTGCTTCTCTCGGGAAAGCCCCTCGGCGAACCGATCGCACGATACGGCCCGTTCGTGATGAATACGAAGGAGGAAATCGACCAGGCGCTGTCGGATCTGCGCAACGGAACGTTTGTCAAATAGGTCAAGAGGAAGGGTATGCGCTACAAGCTTTTCGGGCGGACCGGATTGCGGGTGTCGGAGCTGTGCCTTGGTGTGATGACCTTCGGCGAGGAGTGGGGCTGGGGGGCATCCAGGGAGGAGAGCCGCAGGATATTCGAGGTTTACGCTGAGGCGGGGGGCAACTTCATCGATACCGCCAACTACTATACTGCCGGCACGAGCGAGCGGTTCGTGGGCGAATTCGTCGCCTCGGAGAGGGGACGGTTCGTCCTCGCCACGAAATACACCCTGAACATGAGACCGGACGACCCGAACGCCGGAGGGAACCACCGGAAGAACATGACCCGGTCTCTCGAGGAAAGCCTTTCGCGTCTCAAGACGGACTATGTCGATCTGTACTGGGTCCACGCCTGGGACCCCATGACTCCCGTGGAAGAGACGATGAGGGCTCTCGACGACATGGTCCGGGCGGGAAAGATCCTCTATGTGGGCATCTCCGACGCCCCCGCCTGGGTCGTCTCCCGGGCGAACACCCTCGCGGACCTCATGGGGTGGACCGCATTTGCCGGGCTGCAGATCCCTTACAGCCTCATCGAGCGGACCCCGGAACGGGAGCTTCTTCCCATGGCGAAGGCGATGGATATCGCAGTCACTCCCTGGGGAATACTCGGGGGAGGCGTGCTCACGGGAAAGTACGGGAAAGGGAAGCCCCGCCCGAAAGATGCCCGGTACGGATCCCAGGAGGAATGGGGGAATATCTACGTTACGGAGAGGAATCTGGGGGTCGCGGAAGAAGTCGCACGGGTCGCGCGGGAGATCGGGAGGTCGCCGTCACAGGTCGCTCTCGCGTGGGTCCGGCAGCGCCCGTACGGGGTGATCGTCCCGATCTTGGGCGCGACGAAACTCTCGCAGCTGACCGACAACCTCGGTTGCCTGGAGTTCGTACTTTCCGGGGAGCAGCTTGCCCGGCTGGACGAGGCAAGCGGGATCGATCTGGGC
>JBAVJZ010000070.1:0-3570 GCA_049688015.1 Candidatus Deferrimicrobiaceae bacterium
ATAATACCATACCGGGATTCGTTTCCGGATTCTCCGCGGGGGATGACCTGTTGAGGCAATTGAAACGGCTCGTAACGCATCTTCTCCTGCTTTCCCTCGTGCCTTTCGTTCAGGCCGCATCCGCCTCTTCCCAGGACAACACGTTTCGTGAAGGGTGGTCCCTTCTCTCCGAGGAGAAGTTCGCCGAGGCGAGGGAGGCGTTCGGCGAAATTTCTCCGGACGAATACGACCTCGGGGATTACGTTCTGTATTTCACGGGGTTGGCCCTGACCAGAGAGGGGAAACCGGAAGAGGCAGCAAAGACCCTCGAACGGCTTACCTCCACCTTCCCGCAATCCCCTCTGATCCCGTACCTCGCACACGAACTGGCCTTTGCCGCAGCGAAGGCGGGGGACATCCCGTCCGCGAGGAAGTATTTCCGCCTTTCCCGGGGCAAAGTCACGGGGGACAGGCGGACGGCGGCCGAGGGGTATCTCGTCGCACGCCTGATGGAGGAACCGGAAGAGGAACCGGAGGAGGAACAGGAGGGGGAACAGGAGAGAGAACAGGAGCGGGACAGGCAGCGCAAGAAGGCCGCGGAGGCGTACCTGGAGAACTTCTCTTCCGCCACGGTCCAGGAAGGTGGGCTTCTGTCTATGGAACGCCTGTGGGAGTGGTATCGGGAAGGGAAGCTGTCGGAGTGGGATCTTCCCGTGACCTTCTACGGAAAGTACGCGAAGGCTTTGTTCCGGGCCGGGGAAGATATGCGCGCCCGCGCCGTTTACCAGGAGGCTACGGAGAAGTTCTCCCTCTCGGATAATTACTACAAACTCCTTCTCGATTACGCGGAGTTCCTCAGGAAAAAGGGGGAAACCTCCGGCGCGCAGTCTTTGCTGGCAGGGGTGGTGAAGGACGCTCCCGCTCCGTTCCGGTCGGAAGTCGATTTTCTCTCTGCGAGGATGGATTGGATGGCGGGACGGACGGCGGAAGCCCGTCGGCGATTCCTGGAGATCGCGGGAGGCGATGCTCCTCCGGATATCGCGGAGCGAGCAAGGTACCAGGCGGCATGGATCTCGGAGGAGGAGGAGGACTGGGAGGGGTGCGCGGAGCAGTTTCGAAAGCTGTTCGAGGCCCGGGACGAGCGGATCCGCCGCGAGTCGGTATTTCGGTACGCCTTCGGGATCTACCGGCAGCAACGATACGCCGAGGCGATCGTGGCGTTCGATTCGGGGGAGAAATCGGCGGTGGCTCCGGTGGAGCGGGGGAGGCACGCGTACTGGAAGGCGCGGGCTCTGTCCGATTCCGGGGAGAAACAGAAGGGGGACGCGCTGTTTCGAATCCTCGCGTCGGATCCCGACGCGGGACCGTATGCGATATTTTCGAGCAAGCGTCTCGGCAGGGATCCCTTCGGAATGCTCAATGCTCCCTCCAGCGGCGAGACCGCCCACTGTGCGGATGAGAAGGAAAGACTTTGGGAAAAGATACGGGCTGCCGACTGGTCGAAGGAGGATGCGGAGGAGGTACGGCGCGTGGAGCGCCTCGCCCGGCTTGGGTTGGTCGAATACGCCATCCTGGAATCGGAACGGGTGGACCGGGCCGACGTCCGGAAAGCGACGGGACTGTCCGACGGGGGGACGCCCGGGCTGTTCCGGTATCTGGCGGGTGACCTGCGGGGAGCGATCCGCGAGACCGTCGGAGTTTCCACCGGCCAGGCGGCAGGGGGGTTGATCGAACGGCTGCAGTATCCGCTGGCGCCGCAATACCTCGGCGATTGCGACGGGAAGAAGTCCGGTGTGGACTCGCTTGTGCTCCACGCCATCATACGGCAGGAATCCCTGTTTCAATATGACGCCCTGTCTCCCGCCGGGGCGTTGGGACTGATGCAGCTCATGCCCCGTACGGCCGCCGAAGTTGCCCGGAGGGAAAAGATCGGGGAAACGATTCACCGCTACGACCTGCTGAAACCCGAACTGAACGTTGCCCTCGGAGCGGCCTACTTCGCGCACCTGATGGCCGCGTACGACGGCGATTACGTGCGGGCCGTCGCCGCGTACAACGCGGGGGAAAAAGCGGTGGACAGGTGGTGGAAGAGGGCGAACGGGGACCCGGCGATGTTTCTGGAAACGGTGACGTACCGGGAAACGCGCGGTTATCTCAGGAGAGTGTTCTTCAACCTTCTCCAATATTACCGGATCTACCGCCCCGGGATGCTTGCCCGCTATTTTCCCAGTGATCGAACAGAAGACGGGACAGCTCCCGAGCCTTCCGCGTCCCCACCTGCCGCAGAGACGCCCGGTGGGCAGGGGAAGGACCTCCCGCCGGATGAAGAGCCTGGCGAAGCCGGAACACCCGGCGAGTAGACGCCGCCACGTATTTCCGGAACTCCCTGTCGTCCGCCCACGCGCGGGAGATAGCCTCCAAGGTCTCCTCCTGGTTTCCCTCCCCCCGGCAGACCAGGACGACATCGCATCCGGCGGTAACGGCACGTACGGCGGCATCGCCGATCGCGAACCGGTCCGTGATCGCCTTCATCTCCAATGCGTCGGTAAACACCGCCCCGCGGAAGCGCAGTTGATCGCGAAGGAGACCCCGGAGGATTTTTTCCGACAGGGTGGCGGGGAACTCCCGATCGAGCGCGGGGTAGAGCACGTGGGCGGTCATGAGCGCGGGAATCCCCGCAAGAATGGCGCGGCGGAACGGGTGGAGGTCTCTCCTGCGGAGCGTGTCCCGGGAGCTTCGTACGACGGGGAGCACCACGTGGGAGTCCGTTGCGGTGCCGCCGTGCCCAGGAAAGTGCTTCCCGACCGGGAGCACCCCTTGGGACAGCATACCGCGCAGGAACGCGACCCCAAGCTCCGCGGCGGTACGCGGGTCCGTCGAAAGGGCCCGGTCCCCGATCACCGGGTTGTCCGGATTACTGTCCACGTCGAGGACGGGGGCGAAGTTGATGTCGACCCCGACGGCGCGCAGTTCCGCCCCGATCGACTCGCCGACGGCCTCCGCCACGCGCGAGGCACGGCAGCATAGGTTGGAGTAGCAGCGGGCGGGAGGGAAGCGGGTAAAGCCCGGCTCCGTCAGACGCTGGACCCTGCCTCCCTCCTGGTCGATGGCGATGAGCGGGGCGGGACGTTCCTTCCCGGCGGCGGCGCGGATCTCCCGGCACAGATCCCGGACCTGGCGGGGACCCTCCACGTTTCGCGAGAAAAGGATTACCCCTCCCACCGTCCCATCCCGAAGCCGCCGGGCGAGCCGGGCCGGCAACGACTTCCCTTCGAACCCGACCATCAGGAGACCGGGGTCAGCAGGTCCATTCATCGGTTGCACTCTCCTTTCCCGCCGTATTGAAAAATCGCCTCACGAAAATTCTGTATCACAGCCGCGCGCCGTGGGGGGAACGGATCCCGTTCCGGGAAGGGAAAACCTCCGGTCCGGAAAGAACCGCCGGACCCTCCTGTTTGATCGCGCCCACCGGGAACCTTGCCATAAACCGTTTCCGGAATTCGGAAGTGCGCGGACGTTTTCATAACCTACCGGATCTCCTCCCGCACGTCCATGGCGTCCCGGAGTCCGTCCCCGAGGAAATTGAATGCC
>JBAVJZ010000071.1:0-3189 GCA_049688015.1 Candidatus Deferrimicrobiaceae bacterium
CTGCATCGCCAAGGGACTCACCGTCATGCAGGGAGACATCGACAAGGGACTGCGCGACTACCCTGACAACTCGTTCGACTACGTCGTGCTCAACCAGACGCTTCAGGCGGTGAAGAAGCCCGACGTGGTCCTCTCGGAGATCCTGCGGGTGGGGAAGAAGGGAGTGGTGGGGTTTCCCAACTTCGCCTACTGGAAGATGCGTTGCTACCTTTTCGTCTACGGCCGGATGCCCAAAACGGAGTTTCTCCCCTACGAGTGGTACGACACGCCGAACATCCACTTCTGCTCGATCCTGGACTTCCGTGAATATTGCGCGAAACACGACGTGAGAATCGAAGAGTCGGTCTATTTGTCCGCCGACCGCGGGGGCCGGGTCCTCCGGGGGGTCAGGCCGAATCTTTTCGCCGAGAACGCGGTCTACCTCCTCTCGGACGAGCGGCGGGCCCGTTGATGCCATCTTGACGATCCGCACCGGCATTGGAAGAATGAGGTCGTTCCGGGTCCGGGGAATTTCCCCTGTCCCGCGAATTCAGGAAGCCGCAGCGAAACACGCCCGGACAGACCGGCCCGCGGCCGGGATCGAGGCGCGATCCGCGGGAATCCCCTGCGCGCCGGAAAGAGGGACAACATGAGCCGAACGATCAATTTCAATGCCGGACCTGCAACCCTTCCCCTCCCTGCGCTTACACGCGCCCGGGACGAAATGCTCGATTTCGCCGGCAGCGGCATGTCGGTGATGGAGCACAGCCACCGGGGAAAGGAGTACGAGGCGGTTCACGACGAGGCCATCGCTCTCGTCCGCGAGCTCCTCGGCGTACCGTCGGGATACGAGGTGCTTCTGATCCAGGGGGGCGCCACGTCGCTGTTCGCCGAGATCCCGATGAACCTCCTGGAGAAGGGAAAAAGCGCGCAGTACCTGATCACCGGAGCCTGGGGAGAGAAGGCGCTCGGCGAGGCCAAGGTCGTCTCGTCCCTGTTCGGCGCCAGCATATCGGTCCAGACGACCGGCGTCGGGGAAGGCAAGGCGAAGAGCTACACCCGCGTCCCCGCCCGCGGAGAGGGAAAGGTCGACGCCGGGGCGGCCTATCTGCACATCACCTCCAACGAGACGATCCACGGCGTGCAGTTCAACGCAGACGCTTCCCGCCCGTTCCCGGATACCGGAGCCGTGCCGCTTATCGCCGACATGTCGAGCGATTTTTTATGGCGGCCTCTCGACGTGACGAAGTTCGGCATGATGTACGCAGGAGCGCAGAAGAACCTGGGGCCCTCGGGAGTGGTGGTGGCGGTGGTATCGAAGGAGGTGCTCGACAGGGGACGCAAGGACATTCCCAAGATCTTCCAGTTCCGCACTCACGCCGAGAACAAGTCGCTGTACAATACGCCGCCCACCTTCGGGATCTACATGGTCCGCAACGTCCTCGCCTGGGTCAAAAGCCGGGGAGGTCTGGAGAAGATGGAAGAGGCGAACCGGAAGAAGGCGAATCGCCTCTACGGCGTGATCGACGGCAATCCGGAGTTCTTCCGGTCCCCCGTGGAGAAGGAGAGCCGGTCCGTGATGAACGTGGTTTTCCGGCTTCCCAGCGAGGAGCTCGAGGCGCAATTCATCGCCGACGCCAAGAAGAAGGGGATGGTCGGCCTGAAAGGGCACCGCTCCGTCGGCGGAATCCGCGCCTCCATCTACAACGCGGCGTCCTACGAATGGGTGGACGCGCTCGCCGCCTTCATGGAGGACTTTGCCAGGAAAAAATAGGGAAAGGGCGGGGTGTCTGCCGCAAAAAGGGGGATTGATTTTTTCCCGCCCATCCCCTATCGTGGTTTGTCACATCGTGCGGGGCTGTAGCTCAGTTGGGAGAGCGCCTGAATGGCATTCAGGAGGTCGTCGGTTCGATCCCGATCAGCTCCACCAAGGATAATCGCAAGGGGCTAGCCATAAAGGGGTAGCCCCTTGCTTCTCCGCTACATTAAAATCCACGACGAACCATCTCTTGCCTTCATGATCATGCAGAGGATGCCCAAGCGTTTGCGGGAGCTGAACGAGGAACTCACGCGACCGACATGTGAACGAATGGACTTGGTGGGATAAAGGTTTTTAAAAGCAAGGAGCGGGCCGGATTAAGGCCTGCGACGCCCCGGTTAGATCGTCAACACTTCTTCCTGCCGCAGGTACCGGATGGTACCCCAGGCAATGCCCTGGATCTCCTGTTCGATTTCCGGAAAATATTGCGGCTTGGCGTGCATCAGGTAGATCTTCGGTGGTGGGTTGCCCATCTTTGCGAGCTCCTTTTTCAGGAGTGCGGGCGTCAGGTGCCCCGTTTTCAGGGCCAATTCCTCCAGACGGTTCGGGAAGGAGGACTCCACGATCAGGTGCTTCACCCTGTACTCGTCCACCTTTTTCCAGAACCTGTCGGTCGGGCCGGTATCACCCGTGTATGCGATTCTTTTCCCCTTCGGGTTGGTCAGAATGATGCCGTAGGCGGGGACGGTGTGGTTGACCCTGATCATGACCAGGCTGTACCCGTCGAATCTCTCCTCGCGGGAAGCGGAAACGGTCCGGAACCGCAGGACCGGCCTGTCAGGGGTGGGAATCTTGGTGAAATCGGGCCAGATCTTGTTGTTGAAGATGCACGTTTTCAGGTCCCGGATAACGTCCCTGCCGCTGATGACAGTAATGGTATTTGCCGTTCCGCGGGTAACGAGGTTGTCCAGCATGAACGGGATTCCCTTGATGTGGTCGAAGTGCGCGTGGGTGAGGATGATCCGACGTATTTTCTGTTCTTCCCCGATCTTCAGGGACAGGCCGATCGTTCCTGCGTCCAGAAGGGATTCCCCATCCACAAGGAAAGCGGGGGCACGGCGATCTGCGACTTCCGACCCCGATGCCCCCAGGATCCTGATTTTCAAGTTTTCGGGCCTCCCTTGCCGATCCATGTCTGATCTGCTGCGTGTAAACGATGCCGTGAATAATAAATCGTTTCGGGATAGTTGTATGCGTGTGTGGACAAGAAGACGATGATCAACGGGAAATCTAAAATATATCACCAAGCTTTAGCAATTTGATAATATTTCGGCAAGCGGGCAAGAATTCTTTCATCGGGCACGGACCCTCTTGCCATTTTCGGGACAGAGACCTATCATGGGGAAAAAAGAGAGGAATAACGCGAAATCCTGGGATCTCGACCGAGGATC
>JBAVJZ010000072.1:0-3999 GCA_049688015.1 Candidatus Deferrimicrobiaceae bacterium
GCGTCGATCAGTTCCTGCAGGGCCGTGGTGACAAATCCCTTCCTGGCGTAAGAGCCGTCGTCGGTGGTGACGATCAGGGTGTCGCTGGTCGCTTTCATCTCCTCCTCGAGAATGAGCAGGTCCTTCGTCCTCGCTCCGATGATCGAGATCAGCCGGTTCCCGGCGTTCTTGATGGCCGTCGCAATGGGGAGAAGGGGGGCCGCGCCGATCCCGCCGCCGATGCCGACGACGGTGCCGAAGTTTTCGATGTGCGTCGGCAGCCCCAGTGGACCGACGACATCCTGGAGGGTCCCCCCGGGCATCACCTTGGCCAGCTCCGCGGTCGATTTTCCGACCACCTGGTAGATGATGGTCACCGTCCCTTCGGCGAGGTCCGAATTCACGATCGTCAAGGGGATCCGTTCGCTCATCTCCCCTTTGCGGATCACGAGGAACTGCCCCGCCTTCCTCTTGCGCGCGATCCGGGGCGCCTGGATCTTCTGAAAGAAGACGTTCTTGGCGATCTCTTTGTTTTCGGTGACTGTGAACAACGGGTGTCCTCCGTGCCCGCCGTGAGGCCGCCGGTCTGTAGCGTGAAATTGTGACCTTGGCAGGACTTTAGCCGGTCTAGAGTCCGGAAATCGTATCGTTTTCCCCCGTTGAAATCAAGGGGAAAAAACCGCCCGGATATCCCGCCAGAGAAGGTCGATCCCCGCCCGGGTCCTGGCCGAGACGAGCACCGGAGGTCCCCCCCGAGAAAGCCACGGCGGCCCCGTGAAGTGCGAGGAAAGAACCGGGATCTCCCTCGGCTTGACCTTGTCGGCCTTCATCCCCACGAAGCGGTACGCGACCCCAAGAGAGGAGAGGTATTCCGCGAGCATCTCCTCGTCCTCCTGCGGCCCTCTCCGGATATCCACCAGAACGTAGACCTTCCGCAGGAGGCGGCAGCCGGAAAAATACCCCTCCATCAGATTCTTCCACCCCTCGCGCTCCGCCCGGGAAACCTTCGCGAACCCGTACCCCGGAAGATCGGCGAAAACGAACCGCCCTTCGATCTCGAAGAACGCGATCCCGCGGGTCCTGCCCGGAGTCTTTCCGACGCGGGCAAGCCGCGAGTGCCCCACCAGTGCGTTTAACAGAGACGATTTGCCGACGTTGGACCGACCCGCGAACGCCACCTGCGGGAGGGTGACCTTCGGCCACGAGTCCCCCGTCGGGTCGAAAAGGAGGAATCGGGGCGAACCGGCCATTCTTCGGCTCCCTCACTTTGCCAGAGCGTCCTGGACGGCCTTATCGAGGGTACCCTCCGCGACCCGACCCGTTCCGGCGAAGGCGATCCTTCCAAACCGGTCCACGATGTACAGGGTGGGCATCTCCGTCACCCGGTACCCGTCCGCGACCCGGAACACCTGCCGGCCGGTCACTTCGTCGAGGAGTACACGGAAGGAGTACCCTTCCTGTTTCGCAACCCCGGCGACCGTACTTTTCAGGATTTCCCCGTCCAGGCAGATGGCTACCACTTCCACGCGGCCGCCGTACCGTTCCTGGGTCCTCTGGAGAATCGCCAATTCGTCGCGGCACGGGTCGCAGAACACGGAAAAAAAAGCGAGGAGAAGCGGCTTCCCGCTCTGTATCCCGCCGTAGAAATACGCCCCTCCGGACGCTTCCGCAAGGCGAAACGCGGGGGCGGCGTCCCCCACCGAAAGCAACGGGACCTTTTCCGCTACGCCCGTCTCTTCTCCCGCCGGAGGCGTCTCCTTTTCCTGGGCCAACGCCGGCCCGCCAACCAGAAGGAGAACCCCTGCGGCGAAAAGGAGAACCGCGCGGACCTTGCGCCCCATCGAACGTCCCCTACACGCCGGCCAGCACCTTTTCGTTCACCTTGATCGTCGCCTTCTTCTTCAACTTCTCGATATAGTCATTCATCGCGGTTTTCCGCTTCTCACTGCGCAGGAATCCCCGAAGCTGCTCCTTGACCATCGTCAGGGGAACCTTCTTCCCGTTCTGGACGAACATCTCGGGGTGCTCGTTGTAATAGGCGCCGACCTCATCATCCCCCACCGGGGGCTCGTCCCCCATGATCTTCGCCGCCAGCATGTTGATGAGGATCGTCCTCTCGACATCCTCGCGGGTGATCTTGTACCAATCGGACCCCTCGATCCCCTGCTTCTTCGCATAGGCGGCGAGTGCACTGCCGGTGGTTTCCCGGGTCAGCATACGGTCGATCGCCACGGGATTGCGAGCCATGGACAGCCCGTCGGCCCCCCCCCCAATTGATTGCGACAGATCTTCTCTCACGTCCCCGTAGGTGACGTTGTCCCCGGCGGCGGTCGCCAGGACGGCATTGTCCGGAACTGTTTCGCCACCGACGATCTTGTCCACCATCTCCTGGTGGATCGTGGCAGGGAACTCTTTTTTTGCGGCATCGATCAATTCTTCCTGGACTTTCCGTATCTTCGCCCGGGAAACCGAGCGCCCCGCCTGGATGTTCGCGGTATTGTCGGTAAGGGTGTTGTCGGCAGCCATTATCTTCTTCGCCTCGGCCTGGATTTCCTCCTTGGATACCTTCGCCTTGGAGTCGATCTCCTTCCGCAAGAGCGCCGTGATCAGGGCGGTCTTCTCGCTCCCATCCCGGGCGTTCCGGAATTCGTCCGTGTTGTCCAACCCCTGCGCCCGGGCGTCCTGGGCAAGGAGACGGCCGGCGATCAGCCGGTCGAGGAACTGCCTTTTCTGCTCCAACGTGACTCCCGGAACGGAGGTCACTCCCCCGCGCATACCGAGGAACTCCCGAAGCTCGGTCACCTTGATCGCGTCGCCGTTTACCTCGGCAACTGTTTCATCTTTCGGTTGCTGCTGGGAGCATGCCGATACGCTGATTGCAATGGCTGCGATGGCCAGGAACAATATGCCTCGAAAAGACGATCTCCTCACGGTTATTCTCCTCTGTCTTGGGGGTTGTCAAGAAATGCCAACCAAGGGATTAGAACACAATCTATCCCCCGGATTCAATGCCGATTCCGCGGTGGCAGGTACACGCCTAGTTGGCTTTGGGCAAGGATGCGGGATCCTCGTGAGCATCGGTGGCACCACTCGCGTCGAAAATCCCCGAAGCGAAGTGCGCAAGGCCGCGGCATCCGCTATGCGCAATGCAGGAATCGCAATCGACGGGCACCGAGTGAATCGCCTCGACGATGCGCTGCCGTGCTGCCGAACACCATATCTGTTCGAAGGGCGTCTCGAGAAGATTCCCCAGGCGTATGGGGATGGAGTCGCAAGGGTAGACGTTGCCTTCCCAGTTCACGTATGCAAGTCGGGTCCCCGCCTCGCAGCCGGAGAACTCGACGCGCTTCCCCCCACCGTCCGGAAAGACGCTCCGGAAGGCACGGTAGAGAAAGAAATCGTGGATGACGAGCCGCTTCCCATTTAAAGGAACCGGGGAGATCGCGATTTTCTCCGACACCTCCCGGATCTGTTCGGCGCGGGGGACCGGGATATGTCCCTTCGCTGCGAGCGCACGGACGGCATTGATGTTGGGAAGATGCAATTCCTCTGCCGTACTATCCGCGAAATCCTCGAGAATTTTCGGAAGCAGGAGTACGGTCTCCTCATCCGGCGTAAACGATACCGCCCGCGCGTCCCTGGGGATGCAGTGAGAAAACGACTTGCTCCCCTCGAAGGCCCACAGAAAGGTTATGGGGTACCCCCAGCGGGCGGCTGCGGTGGCCCTGGCGGTAAGCCCCACCGTCGCTTCCACCTTCGGATGAATCTTGTGGATTTCGGTGAAGATGGCGGACAGTTCCGAAATCCCCCTGTCACTCTCGAACCGCAGCTCCACGACCTTCGGCGCGATTTCACGGATCTGCCGGGCAATCCTCTTGGGACGCCCGATCCGGCCCCGGAAATCGACGTCCCAACGTATACGAATCGGCAATGGGAATTCCAAATTACCCCTCACAGCAAAATATTCGTAGGATTATAACCGATAAAACTGCACCTGCCCCATCCCGGAAACATAATTCC
>JBAVJZ010000073.1:0-2524 GCA_049688015.1 Candidatus Deferrimicrobiaceae bacterium
GGGGAAGGATGGCGTCAACGCGTGAGGCGAGATCGGGGAGCGCGACCGGGAAGACGTTCAACCGGTAGAAGAGGTCCTCGCGGAAACGGCCCGCCGCGACTTCCGCTTTCAGATCCCGGTTCGTCGCTCCCACGATCCGAACGTCCACCGTGATCGTCTTCGTCCCGCCTACCCGCTCGAACGACCGTTCCTGCAGCACACGGAGAAGCTTCACCTGGATGCCGGGGGATACCTCCCCGATCTCGTCCAGGAATATCGTACCTTCGTCGGCGAGCTCGAACCGCCCCTTCCGGGTCGCCACCGCACCGGTGAACGCCCCCCGCTCGTGACCGAACAGTTCGCTTTCCAGAAGCGTCTCGGGGAGTGCCGCGCATTGCACCGGCACGAAGGGCTTCTCCCCCCTGGGACTCAGGTTGTGGATCATGCGGGCGACCAGCTCCTTCCCTGTCCCGCTCGGCCCCGAGATGAGGACGGTCGCGGTCGTCGGGGCAACCTCGCGGACCATCCGGTGCACCTCCTTCATGGCTCCCCCCAGGAAGATCGTCCCCACCGGGGGAAACTGTTTCCCAAGCTCCTCGGAGAGCAGGGAGATTCGGGCTTCCGCCTCCGCCTCGCGAAGGACCCGCCGGACTACGTGGCGAAGCTCTTCGGGGTCCCGGAGAGGCTTCGTGAGGTAGTCCGAGGCCCCCGCCCGCATTGCCTCTACGGCGTTCCCGATGGAACCGAAGGCGGTGACGATGACCCAGCGTGCCCCGGGGCGCACCTTTCTCCCTTCCCGCATCAATTCCAGTCCGGAAATGCCGGACATGCGCAGATCGGTGAGAACGAGGTCGAAATCCGACCGGTTCAACGCCTCGAGACCCTCCTTCCCGTGGCCCGCCGCCTCTACCGTGTACCCCTCCTCCTTCAGGACGGAGGCGAAGAAGGAACGCATCATCTCGTCGTCGTCCACCACCAGGATGTTCTTCGGCATCTCCGGTCACCCCTTCCCGGGGAGCCGGACCCACAGGACCGCGCCGCCCTCCCCGTCCCGATTGCGAATCCCGATGCGACCCCCCATCCCCTCGACCGCCTTCTTCGAGTAGGCCAGCCCAAGCCCGGTGCCGTCCGATTTCGTCGTGTGGAACGGCGTAAACAGCTTCGGCAGGTCGGCCCCGGGGATTCCCGGTCCTGTGTCCTTCACCCGGATTTCCGCCCACTTGCCGTCCCTCCACCACTCGACCCGCAAAGTCCCCTCCGGACCCATCGCCTCGATCGCGTTCCGGACCGCGTTCCGCAGAACCCTCCCGAGCTTGTCGGGATCGGCTAACACACACGCGCCCGGCTCGACGTAAATCTCCACTTTCCCGGCCCACCCTGCGGACTCCGCGGTCACGGTGTCGCGGACGATGTCGAGGACGGGGACGGAGGAAGTCGCGTACGTTTCCTGCCGCGAGAACAGGAGGAGCTCGTTGACGAGGGACTCGATCCGGCCCGCAGCCCGCAACGCATTATCCAGCCCCGCCTTCCTCGGGTCGGAGGGTTCGACCTTCTCGCTCACCCACTGGGTGAATCCCTTGAAACTGCCGAGAGCGTTGCGGATTTCGTGCGCGAGGGTTGCGGTCATCTGGCCGATGAGGGCGAGCCGTTCCCGCCGTTCCGCCTCTTCCCGGAGGCGGAACTGTCGGGAAACCATCCGGTCCAGGGCAATACCCACCGTCCAGAGCAGGAGCAGCACGGCCGCCACCGTCCAGCGCATCCTGCGCGTGCCGGCAAGGATCCGGTCCGCGGGCGTCGTGTGGAGCACGATCCGGAGCAGTTCCGGACCGCCGTGGAGGGGGTGGAGGATATAGTCGTATTCGTACGCGGGCAGCCCGGTCCCCAGGACCACCCTCCGCCCGGAGGGCTGCCCGGTCCGGAGCCAATCACCGGGATCCTCCGGCAGCCGGGTGTTCATCATCCGCGGATTGGTGTGGAACCGGATCATCCCGTCCCCCTCCGCGATCAGCGCGTAGGCAACTACCCGGTCCGACAGGATCCCCTGGACCTCGCTGTCCGATCCGCCCCCGCCGGCGCGCAGGGCACTCTCCGTGGCGGAGGAGAGGGCGAGCGCGGTGCTCTCCAGCGACTGGTCGGCGAGAGATTCCACCGTGCGCTCGTTCATCACCGTCGCATAGAGGATTGCGGCGGATGACACCGCGAGGAAGGCGAGCAGGATGACCCGCAGGACAGCGGGAAGAACGGGGCGCATAGGCAGGGATCCTCTCCACCCGCCCCCACCGCCGGGCAGGGACGCAATATATCCATCGTCTTTTATATTAGCACCACTCCGACTAAAGTAGTGAACTCGCGGGTCGAGCCGCCTGCTGGCTTCCTGTTCGGGAAGACCCATTTTCTTCATCCTTCGCGACATCAAATCCTTTGAACATCCTGAAAAAGATGTAATGGATGGAAACCTCTTCCCCACCTTAAAAATCTAACCAGTAGTAGGGACGGTACACGGAAGATTGTCATCGATAACCCGTGGGGAACGATATTTCCACAC
>JBAVJZ010000074.1:0-17706 GCA_049688015.1 Candidatus Deferrimicrobiaceae bacterium
GCGTAAAACCGTGTGGAGAGGTAACGGCTCGTGGAAAACCCGAGAGAGACGGCGGTGACAAGCAGGGATATCCCCACGATGGCGAAAAACGCCGATTTTTGCATTCCACCCTCATAACATAGAGTAAACCAAACTATTCTCCTCCGAATCGGCGGATACAGTCAACCTTTGCCGCATCTGTCCAGGGCGTTCGGAAGGGTGGGTCCGTCCGACCCGGACAAAGGTCCGATCCCCTAAATAATAGTCGTTTTATTGCCGATAAAAGGACGGTAGATCGTATATCACGTGGGGGAAGAGGATACGATATGTTCACAGAATCGGACCTTATCCTGGTGATCGACGACGAGCAGTCGGATTGCGACGAATTATCCCCGCTGTTCGGTCGGCTCGGATGCCGGACCAGGACGGTTGCGTCCATAGAGGAAGCCTTGTCCATTCTGAACGACGAAATGGTGGCCGTGGCGATGCTATGCAACGGATTGCTCCGGATGGACGGGCTCGGGATTCTGGCGAAAATGAAGAAAATTTCCCCCAACACCGAGGTCATCATCACGGGCCGCAACTCTCTTCCTGACGGGGGGAGCGAAACGATCCGGGAAAAAACCCATGATTATCTCAGAAAACCGTTCGAAGACCTCGAGGATGTCTTGGCCACCGTTCGCAGGGCTTTGGAGAAGAGGTCCCTTGCTCTGATGAGCCGGGATCTGCATCGCCAGCTGGAAATAAGCCGCCGGGAACTGTCGGCGGCCGTGAAGCGGCCCAAGGCCCTGATCGATGCGGGAAGGGCGATGGGAGGAATCTGCGTCCTCTCCGACCTTCTCGACTTCTTCGTCGGCGTGGTGGCCGACGAGCTGGAGGTCGACAGGGTCTCCCTGATGCTTCTCGACGAGAAGACCCAGGAGATGTGGATAGTCGCCGCGCGCGGGCTTGATGAGAAGGTGAAGGAAAGGGTGCGGATGACGGTGGGCACCGGAATCGCCGGGTGGGTTGCAAAGGAAGGGAAACCGGTACTGGTGAAGGATGTCGTTACGGACCCAAGGGTAAAGATGTCCCTCCATTCCACGGAAGCAACCTCGTTCATCTCCGCTCCGATCGTATTGAGCATCCCGATCCTGCTCCAGGAAAAAGTTTTGGGAGTGATCAATGTGACGAACCGGCGCTCGGGCCAGTCGTTCGACGAAGAGGATATGGCATTTTTATACAGCCTGGCGGGCCTGGCAGCCGTGGCGATCGAACGAACCGTACAGTATGAAGAGCTTCAGGAAGCGCACGAATCCCTGAAGGCCGCCCAGAAAAGCCTCGTGGATGCCGAGCGGTTGAACGCATTGGGGCAGATGGCGGCGGGGGTGGCCCACGATTTCAACAATCTGCTCACGGGCATACTCGGAAGAGTCGAGCTTCTGCAGACGAAGATCGACACACAAAGGGCAGATCTTCCGTACCTTCAATCGCAGCTGGAAAAGCTCCATAAACTTGCGCTTCAGGGGGCGGCGACGGTTCGGCGCATCCAGGAATTCTCGCGGATCCGGAAGGATTCCCCTTCCGAGTCCGTCGACATGAATTCCGTTGTGGAAAATGCGGTGGAAGTGACCAGGGCAAAATGGGAAAACGAATGTGAAACGAGAGGGGTTCGCGTGGATGTGCGATTCGAGGGGGGACGGATTCCCACGATTCAGGGAAACGCCGCCGATCTCACACAGGTGGTCAGCAACCTCATCTTCAACGCCGTGGATGCGATGCCCGAAGGGGGCCGGCTGACCCTGAAGACATTCCTGGAGCAAAATACCATCATTCTTGAGGTGTCCGATACCGGGGACGGGATGAGCACGGAGGTCAAGGAAAAGCTGTTTCAGCCATTTTTCACAACCAAAAATAACGGGTATGGGCTGGGGACGAGCATCATATACGGAATCGTCGCCCGTCACGGGGGAGAGATCGAGGTAAGCAGCGAGGAAGGGATGGGGACCACGTTCCTCCTGCGTCTTCCGGTCGCGAACGGGTCGGTGTTGGATCAACCTGTTGAAAACGTTGCGCAAGGGGGAGAGAGCAGACCGGCGAAGGTGCTGGTCGTGGAAGATAACGACATCAATCGGGAGTTGTTCAACGGGTACCTCGCGGAAATGGGTCACGAAGCCGTCCTTGCCGCCGACGGAAAAGGGATCCTTCCGATCCTGGAAAGGGTCCCGTTCGACCTGGTCATCACGGACCTGAGCATGCCGGGACTTTCCGGGTGGCAGGTGGCGGAACGGGTGAAAAAGCAGAATCCCCGTATCCCGGTGATTCTCGTCAGCGGGTGGGCGATCCAGCAGGACGATGCCCGTATCAGGGAGTCCGGGGTTGATTTCATCCTCCCGAAACCGTGTACGCTGCAGGGTTTCCAGGATGTGGTCACCAAGGCGCTTACCTCGTTCGGTGAAGACGATACGGGTGGCATGGGTAGTAAGGGGATGGAAGAATCGGCGGTGACGTAAAGGAGCGGCGGTTCTCACCAGGGAATTATTGGGACAGATGGCAAACCATAAACAAGGACGGAGCCGATGGCCCCGTATTCATTTTCCTAAAATAATTGCTCATACCGAACATGCTCCACCACCCGCTCCCGAAACGATTGCTTTCCCGGTCCCGGCGCCGCCAGATCCATATCGTTCAACGGTGACTCAGGGAGGGTTCTTACTCTAAGTTACGGGTGGACCGATCATAGGGGGCAGGGCAGCGGCAGGAAGAGCGTCGCCTCCCGTATCTTCCCGGAGGAACGAGGAAAGAGCCTTCCAGGTGAGCAGGGCGAGTTCAGCGAAGGCGACCATCAACTTCTGTCGATGTCTACCCGAAATAGGGATACAGTACCTCGCCCAAGTACCGGAGCATGGGAAGCGGCATGTGTCGAAAAATCCGGTTGTGGAAACCCCGAACGAAAGATTTTCCCATGATGAACGATTTTGATTCCATGTCGTACGTGTAGTAATGGATCGTCCTCTCTTCGGTTGCCCAGCCAGCCTTGAACTGAATTAATCCGTTATTTCCGGGTGCGGTGCGGCCAAAGCACAGGGAGGAATATCCATTCTGCAGATACCAGCGAATCGCTTCCCACATGACCAGGTTGTTGGCCCGGAGGTGAAAATAGTTTTTATCGGAGGCGCCGTATTTGTAAAATGCTTTCCGCCCGGAATGGAGGTATACGGCGCCGGAAACCGGCGACCCTCCATGATATCCGATTGCCACGAAGCCCGCCCCCTTGGAGATGAGGTGCCGATGGAGGTTTTCAAAAAACCTGAACGGTTGGGGGGGAAGTCCGTGCTCCTTGCGCGTGAGGAGGTGCAGTCGATAATACTGCTGGATCGACTCCAGGGAATATTCGATCCGGACCTCCACCCCTTCCTTCTTCGCTTTCCGGATATTTCTTCGCGTGCTGTCCCGGAAACGTGACAGGAGCTCACCCTCGTTTCCTCGGATCTCCAGAACGTGGTTCAGAAAATCCCGTGAAGGAACTTCGTCTTCGATGACGATTCCCCTGCACCGCAGTTCGACGGCCCTCCACCCCACGGTATTCGCGTATTCCGTGATCGACTTCATCACGGAATGCATGGGAACCTTTCGATCCCCCAATGGGTCGCAATAATCCGAAAACGGCAAGGAAACCCCTCGTTTCCCGGAAAAAGGACTTTTCAATTCCATCAGGGGAACAGCGAAAATACCCGTATCGTTTTCGAAGAGAAAATAATGCAGGGCGTATCCGTAGGAATCGTGAACAACCCTCGCCCATGCGGATGTATGGAAAATGGTGGATCCAACTCGAGTGTGGATCCAACTGTCCCAGCCAGGATCCTCAAGCGGGTTTATGATCCGATATTGGGCGCTCACAAATCCTTATCCTATCCGGGATTCCGGGCAACGCCGCATCCGGCGAAGTGCAAGCCAGGCACTGTCCGGACGAGCAGGGACGTTTTCCGTCAAGGAAGTCGGCGGCCCCTGATCGGTCTCAGATTACGGAGAAATTGATCATACGGAACACCCCTTCCAAGCGATACACCGCAATGGGCAATCGGCTCGGCAGGGTTGCCGCGAACCAGTGTTTTCGGCGGGACGGATCGGTAGACGACGCTTCCGGCGCTTACGACAGCCCCCTCTCCGATCGTGACATTCGGCAGAATGATCACTCCCGGTCCGATGTACACATTATCTTCGATCCGGACAGTGGGCCGGATGCCCGCACCTGGCTGCACCATGAGGTCGCGAATGTGCGCGATAATTATGACACGGATCCCGATCGTAACGTTGTCGCCGATGGAGACCAGCCGGGGATAGGCATTTTCAATAAGGGCAAAGGAACCGATGTTTACATTCTTCCCGATGGAAACTCCGCGGCTGCGGTGAAGCCAGACGCGTGTCGTTTTGTATCCTGGCGCGTAGAACGCAAGAAGCTGGAAAAGACGGTTCTTGAGGCCGCCCAACAGGGAATCCCGGATCGGTGTCGGAAAAACAGCTTTCTCCACTCCCACGGAATCACGTATTCCAATCGTCTCGTTCTCCTGGAGGATCTCTGCAAGGGTTTCAATTGTGGGAGCCCGGAGAAAATCGTCCAGGGGGATCGTTTTCCGGAAGCGGGTTTCCAGTTCGATCATCATCGATGCCAAGGCCAGCGAGTCTCCTCCGATCGCATAATAATTGTCCCGGACGCCGACCTGTTCCAGGTTCAACAGGGCCTTCCACAGTTCCGTCAACTCGGTCTCGACAGGATTCTTCGCGGCTACGAATTGGCTCTTAAACTTCAAAGCGAGCTTTTCTGCCAGGTCCATTCGCTGCAACTTCCCTGTCGGACCTTTCGGGATCTCCTCCACGATCAGCAACTGATTGGGAACCTTGTAGTCGGCAAGCCGTGTAGAAGCAAAGTCGCGGAGATCCCCTTCGGTCACCATGGCATTTTCCCGCAGGACGACGGCCGCCGCGATATCTTCTCCCAACGTGGCATGCGTCACGGGGAAGGTGGCGGCCTGCGCAACGGCAGGATGCTGTGTGAGAATATCATCTACTTCCTTCGGTGCGATTTTTTCACCGCCGCGGTTGATGATCTCCTTGATTCGCCCCGTAAGGAATAGGTACCCTGTGCTGTCGAATCGGCCCTGGTCCCCCGTGCGAAACCAACCGTTCGTGATTGTGGCCCGGTTCGCCACGGAATCGTTTTCATAGCCTTCCGTCACATTCCGTCCACGAATGACCACTTCACCGATTTCCCCGGCGGGGAGAAGGTTCCCCTCCTCATCCATAATGGCGACATCGGAACCCGCGGAAATTCCAACCGATCCGGCTTTCCGGGCGGAAGGCGGGAGCGGATTGCTCGTAATCTGATGGGAGGCTTCGGTCATACCGTAGGATTCGATCACCGGGACGCAAAACATCCCCTCCAGGTCCGCCATGACCCGTTCCGGCAGAGCAGCGGAGCAGGAACGGATGAACCTCATCGAACGCCGCGCGATGATCTCCCGGTGTGCCGGTGCCTGTTTCAGGACCGCCTGGTGCATGGTGGGGACGGCCGTGTACCAGGTCGGTTGAAAAATATCCACCCAGCCGAAGAATTTCGCGGCGTCGAATCCTGTCGTGCAGACGACGCTCGCCCCTGCAGTAAGTGTCGAGAGAACGGCGCCGATGAGACCATGGATGTGAAACAGCGGCATCACGTTCAGGCAGCGATCATGTTCTTCCAGTTCAAGCGTTCGGAAGGTGTTGTGGCCCGATGCGCAGATATTGGCGTGCGTGAGCGGAACGATCTTTGGACGAGCGGTGGTCCCGGAGGTATGCAGCACCAGGGCAATGTCCCCGGGTTGCGCAAAATCAACAGGGAGGGGAGCAACATCCTTGTTCACGGAAAGATCGAAAATCCCCGCCTCCGCTTCCGGTGCCGGAGTCAGCTCAAGGACGGGAATAGCCAGCTTCTTCGCTGCATCCCTGGCAGACGTATCCATACCCGCCCGGACGATCAATGCTTTCGCGTTCACGTCGGAAAGGTAGAAATCAAACTCGTTGGCACGATAGGACGGGTTCAACGGAGCGCATGTCGCCCCGCAGGCGATCCCGATGAATGCAATCGCCATCTCCGGGCCATTGGGCAGGACGATCGCCACCCGGTCGTTCCGATTCAATCCGAATGCCCGAAGGGATTCTACGGTTTTCCCTACCTGGCGGAACAGGCGGCCGTACGGGAGAGGGGGACGCTCGGGAGCAACGATGGCGATCGATTCCGGGGCTTTTTCGGCCTGATATTCCAGGAGCTGAACGATACTCGTTCTTTCCGCATGCTGCAATCTGTTTTGGCTGGAAGGAAAGGTCATTTTGCGTTCTCCACGCGTCGGCGAGGAATTTTCCCCTTTCGGATGTTCCGTTTAGGGAACGGATCGGTCTTCCCGGCACCCCTTCCCTCTCCCCCGCGCAACGCCGCATCCGGCAGCCAGTATATGCGCGATGGGACGGTTTGTAACCCGAGACATGGCGAGCCTGAAAATGACTCCTGACCGGCCAAGGGTTGATTAGGAACGATAGAGATTCCTGGCCACTTCGCAAGGAACGACATTCCAATATTGGTCTGGATATCGTGTTTTCACGTATTGGAGAAGTTCCTTGTAAAATCGTATCGGATATTCGTCAAAACGGATCTTTTTATCGCCGAAATTCATATAGTCTGGATGAGTGATCAGAAGGACCATTCCTCCACGCGATGCCACCCAATCGAGTTTTCTCTTCCAAAGATCGATGCTCTTTTCTTTCAGCAATACAAAAAGAGTGAAATCTTGCGGCAGCGTATAAGGCAATTCCAGATAACCTCTTCCTGTTCCATTGTCTTCAACCCAGAAAGGGTAAATTGTATTGACTCCATCCTGTTGGGGTTCGAAGGGATCAAAGTCAAATGTAGAAGCGTCATATTCAATATCGAGCGTATGGAGCCACTCGAGATTATGATGCATGGAACCCGATCGAAATCCAACCGAATGCCATGATTTCAGGTATTCATTGATTTTTGCCGCCGATTGCAAAAACCTCTCCCGGGAAAAATACAATTTGCCATCGTGCTTCAGATCGTGGACTCCGACCTCGTAACCATTTCGAACAATTTCGCTCCGTATGCTTTCAGAAACCTTGTACCGTTCTGGAACAAAGTT
The DNA here is from genome assembly GCA_049688015.1 of Candidatus Deferrimicrobiaceae bacterium. Taxonomy (GTDB): domain Bacteria; phylum Desulfobacterota; class Deferrimicrobia; order Deferrimicrobiales; family Deferrimicrobiaceae; genus CSP1-8. Next base: position 7,149 of record JBAVJZ010000074.1, read on the forward strand.
AAACGAGGAGACAAATCCCATTTCTTTGTCGAGATTCATCAATTGCAGGCAACGTCCCTGGCCCACCTCCGTTTCAATATCATGCGTAGAGATGAAGGCGAACTTCTTCCCTCTTGGCCAGCCGGACCATCCTTTCGGCATGACCGGGGAATTCTTCATGGTTGGCCATTCAGGGTAAAGAAGACGCATTGCCTTGAGGTATCTTCTCCGGATCAATACTTGGAGATACCGTGGAAGAAAGGGTTTGATAAAGTAATAATGTTGGCGAACGATACGTCTCGGCGCCAGAATGTGATGGATCTTCGTGATCAACGGGAAGAGGTCCTCTTTGCGATGATTTTATCGGACCTCCAAATTCTTTGGATTATAGGGGAACTTCCGTAAAATAAAATCGACAATCGGTGGACAGCAATAATATCATTTATGCAAATAATAAACCAACATCTGTGTATTTATAACGCGTTTGAATATTGGAGCATTTCTTATAGGTCGTCATTCTTGAATGGAATAGTTTTTCTCATAACGTGAACTGAATTGCCACATTCGGTACGGCTGCGGATTTTCTGGGGCCTTCCTGGTGAACCATTCTCGTCCTGGGGCGAGAACTGCGGACGGATCAGTCGGGTGCTTCTGGCGGGATACGGACTCTCCGGGCCAAACGTCGCCTTCTTCGAACTGTTTGGCATTCCACCGCCCGGATTCGAGGAGCAGGGGCTGGCCATGGCGGAGGACGGGCTGCAACATCCGTTTTTGAGCCCGTTGTTGTAGAAGACGTTCCGATAGCAAGTTTTTTTTCGCTGCTTATCCAAGAGGGAATTTTCCTCCGGTCGGCTGCTGTATTTCGGGGGAGGGTCGATCTTCCCGGCTCCAATACCCTCTATCCCCTGACCTGCCCCCCCAGATTGGTCCGAGATGTGACCATGCTTATCAGACCGCTTCGAGGAGAAAGCCGGTACGCCCAAGAAGCGGTACCGACAAGAAGAGATCATCAGATAACAGCAAAGGGGATCTGTTTGCTCCGGGTTTGCGTTCCCCTGTCACTTCCTGTCCTCTTCTGTCACTTCCTGTTCACTTGGCGGGGGGCCAAACCGACTGAATTGGATTTCTTTCATCCCCTCTGGGCATACGGAAAATGCAGTAGCGAAGCGGCCTTCCTTTTTGCTTCCTCGCCCCCCCGGGGAGTCCCTTCCGAGGTGATCATAATGAAAGGCGCACAGAGGTGAAGGAGGCAACTCTACGCGCAGTGGAACAAGTTGCTCGGCTACGACTGACCGGTCGTTGTTCGACGGAAGGATCTGGACGGCAGGGGCCCGCGAGGATGGCTGTGCATCGCGCGAGGATAGCGTTGGAGCGACGATCTTCCACGGACCCGGCAATCCGATATAGGTCCGGTTTTTACCCGCTGGTGTTATGAGTAGCGTTATGAGTGGCAGGGGAAAAGGGAAGGGGATCTCGGTTTTAGCCGAAATCCCCTTTAACTATCTGGTAGTCCCAGCGGGGTTCGAACCCGCGTTTTCGCCGTGAGAGGGCGGTGTCCTAGTCCACTAGACGATGGGACCGTTATGGCTGAGGAGCCAGGATTCGAACCTGGAAAACCTGGTCCAGAGCCAGGCGTGATGCCGTTTCACCACTCCTCAACGGAAAAGTCAGGTTACCCGAAGGGTTCTTCCTCCGTCAAGCGCGATTCCGTCGGAAGCGCGTCGTCCGCGCTTCTCCGGTGAGGCAAAACCGCATTCCGTCCACTTTTTGACTCGGTCCTGGCGGCATGCTATTTGTTTACGAATGAAAGAACCCGAAGCCAGCGAGTCCCTCGATTTCCTCCGCGAGATCGTCCGGCGCGACACTCTCTCCGGCCGGTACGGCGGGCGGGTGGTGACGCGATTTCCTCCGGAGCCGAACGGCTACCTGCATATCGGCCACGCAAAATCGATCTGCCTGAACTTCGGCATTGCCCGGGATTTCGGCGGAGTCTGCCATCTGCGCTTCGACGACACAAACCCGGAAACGGAGGAGATGAGCTACGTCGAGTCGATCATGGGCGACGTGCGGTGGCTCGGGTTCGACTGGCAGGACAGGATCTTCTTCGCTTCGGATTATTTCGAAAAGCTCTACGAGCTGGCTGTACGGCTGATCCGGGATCGAAAAGCCTACGTGGACAGCCTGAACGAGGAGGAGATCCGCAAGTTTCGCGGCACCGTCACGGAACCGGGTGTCGAGAGCCCCTACCGGGATCGATCCGTAGAGGAGAACCTCGATTTGTTCGCGCGAATGCGTGCGTGCGAGTTTCCCGACGGGGCGCACGTCCTGCGGGCGAAAATCGACATGTCGGCGAGCAACATGAAGATGCGCGACCCGCTTCTCTACCGCATCCGCCATGCGACGCACTACCGCAGGGGTGACGAATGGTGCATCTATCCGATGTACGACTTCGCCCACCCGTTGTCGGATGCCGTCGAAAACATCACACACTCGATCTGCACGCTGGAGTTCGAGAACAACCGGGCCGTCTACGACTGGCTGCTCGACAACCTCTTCGGGGAGTCACGTCCGCACCAGTATGAATTCGCCCGTCTCAATCTCGACTTCACGATCATGAGCAAGCGGAAGCTGCTTGCGCTCGTGGAGGAGGGGCTCGTCTCCGGATGGGACGACCCCCGCATGCCGACGATCGCAGGTATGCGGCGACGTGGTTACAGGCCGGAAGGGATCCGCCTGTTCGCGTCCCGCATCGGGGTCGACAAGGCCAACAGCCGGGTCAGCATGGAACTGCTCGAGGATGCGATCCGGGACGACCTGAACGCCTGTGCCCCCCGGGTGATGGCAGTGCTCCGCCCCTTGAAGGTGACGCTGTCAAATTACCCGGAAGGCGAGGTCGAATGGCTGGATGCGCCGTACTGGCCACGCGACATCGACCGGGAAGGGTCGCGGAAGGTTCCGCTCTCCCGGGAAATTTCCATCGAACGGACGGATTTCATGGAGAATCCCCCTGCTGACTGGATCCGGCTGCGTCCTGGCGGGGAGGTGCGCCTGCGAAGCGGGTACTTCATACGGTGCGAGGATGTCGAGAAAGACCCGTCGTCCGGGGAGGTGGTCGGGCTGCGCTGCAGCTACGACCCGGAATCCCTTGGCAAACCGGCGAAGGGGGCGCGCAAGAAAACCACGGCGATCCAGTGGGTATCGAATGCGCACGGAATAGCGGCCGAGGTGCGACTCTTCGACCGGCTGTTCACGGTTGCCGATCCGGAAGGGGTAGGGGAGGGGAAGACGTTCCGGGACTTCCTGAACCCGGATTCTGCCGAAGTCCTTGGCGGCTGTCTTCTCGAGCCGGGGCTTGCGCAGGCCCGGCCCGGGGATCGGTTCCAGTTCGTGCGTCACGGTTTTTTCGTCGCGGACGAGGTCGATTCGCGCCCGGGCGCTCTGGTGTTCAACCGCATCGTCGCGCTGCGGGACAGGTACCGGCAGACGGTCCGGGACCTGCTCGTCCGGAAACCGGAATAGGTTCCGGGGCCCCGTGAAGATCGTCGTCTTAAACGGCGGTCGGAAGAAAGACCGGGGACAGGCGGATTGCTGTGGCCTGCTCGCCTTGGAGATCTTCTCCCAGAGGTATTCGGTCGAAACGATAGACCGGGTTTCCGGTTATTTCCCCTGAATCCTTGCCGAGGTGCGTGAGAGGCGGCGAATCACCTCGTCCCTGCCGAGTACGTCCATCACCTCGAAAATCCCCGGAGACACCGTTCCGCCCGTGAGGGCGACCCGGACCGGCTGCGCCACCTTCCCCAGCTTTGCCCCTCTTTTCTCCGCCAAACGGTGGAGAACCGGTTCGATCGCGGCAGGCGTGAACTCGGGAAGGGCGTGAAACTCCCGGACGATCTCCTCGAAAAGGCGGGCTATCTCCGGTGTGAGGAACTTCTCCGCCGCTTTCGGGTCGGGATCCCTGGGACGGAAATAGTATTCAGACGAATCCGCCATCTCCTCCAGCGTCCTCGACCGTTCCTGGAACGTACGAACCGCTTTCGCCAGCCACGGAGAGGGTTCCGCTTCGATTCCCCGCTTTCCGAGGAACGGGACGAGAAGGCCCGCCAGTCGCTCCGGGGACCCGGTCTTGATGTAGTGGGCGTTCAGGTGGAGAAGCTTCTCCGGATCGAATCGGGAAGGCGACTTCCCCACGCTTTCCAGGGAGAAGATTCCCTGGAGCTCTTCCAGGGAGAAGATCTCCTGGTCGCCGTGCCCCCAGCCCAGCCGGACGAGATAGTTGACCATCGCCTCCGGGAGATACCCCCGGTCCCGGTAGGCGGTCACGGAGACATCGTCCTGCCGTTTGGAGAGCTTTCCCCCCTCCATCCCGTGGATGAGGGGGAAATGACCGAACCTCGGCAGGGGGTACCCGAGTGCCTCGTACAGGAGGATCTGTTTGGGGGTGTTGTTGAGGTGGTCGTCGCCGCGGAGGACATGGGTGATTCCCATCGATGCGTCGTCCACGACCACGACGAAATTGTACGTCGGCAGACCGTCCGACCGCAGAAGGATGAGATCGTCCAGTTCCCCGTTTTCGTAGGCAACGTCTCCGCGGAGAAGGTCGTGTACGATCGTCTTGCCCGAGAGGGGAGCACGGAAGCGGATCACGAAGGGTTTTCCTTCCGCCTCGGACGGGGACATCTCCCGGCACTTCCGGTCGTAGCGCGGGGTCTCCCCCTTGGCCCGGGCGGCCTCCCGGCGGGCGTCGAGTTCCCCCGGCGTGCAGACGCACCGGTACGCTCTTCCTTCGGCAAGCAGCCTCCCTGCCTCCGCCCGGTACCGTTCCATCCGCTCCATCTGGAAGAAGGGGCCCTTGTCCCAGCTGATCCCCAGCCAGGTCATCCCCTCGAAGATCGCCTTCACGGCCTCCGGGGTCGACCGTTCCCGGTCCGTATCCTCGATGCGCAAGATGAACGTTCCCCCGTTGCGCCGGGCGAAGAGCCAGTTGAAAAGGGCGGTACGTGCGCCGCCGATATGGAGGTATCCCGTCGGGCTGGGGGCGAAACGCGTTACGACGTCGGGCATGCGGTACCTCTCTTGACGTGGGTTGGTCCGGGCGTTCGGGCCCTAGAGAAACGCCAGCCCCGCGTATCCGACCACCTGTTCACGGTCGCCGCTCACGTCGCCGGAAGTTGAATATTTTATCAAGATGGAGGATGTGGCGCCTAGGGCCAGGGACGCGAAAAGCACGACGGTCGCGGGGATTACGCCGCACATCGAAATCCGCTCCGAGCGGACGATCCGGTGGAGCCCTTCCGGGTCGAGCGCGAGCATGCGGTCGATCGCCGCGCGGTCTTTCTTGCGTGCCAGCGCGTCCGGTTCGTAGTGGGACATGTCGGAGCTCGCGATCAACAGGGGCGGGTGCGCATCCTCTGCCGCCACACGGCCCACGGCCTCTCCCAGTACCCGGCAGTCCGCAAGGGAGAGCCGCCCAAGGGCGACAGGGACGAAACGGAACGCCTCCCGGAACCGCCGAAGGAACGGAAGCTGCACCTCCAGAGAGTGCTCCCCGCGGTGCGCGGATGCGTCTTCCGAAAAAAGAGAAGATTCGCCAAGAAGGCGCCCGGCAAGGTCCTCGTCGATCGGCACCTCGCCCCACGGCATCCGCCAGACCCCGCGGGACATGACGGCTGCGACGTCGCCCACTCCCGTGTGATTGGGGCAGAAGATGACATTACGGTCCGGGATCTCCACCGATGAGAAGACTTCCCCCGCCACGCCGGCCGAGTAGACGTAACCCGCGTGAGGAACAACGATCCCCTTGGCCTGGAGTTTATCCCCGGTGTCCCGGGTGTAGAGGCGGACTACTCGGTCCAGTTCTCGCGCCGTTTCCGGGTAGAATTGCCCCGCGACGGCGGGATTCCGTCCCCTGCTCATACGGTACTTTATATCACAGGACCGCCCCCAAACAGCCACATTCGCGATTGACACACGGGATCGGGTTTCCTATAGTATTTTATTTACTTTTCGGGGAAGTGCGTCGTTTGTACATACGAACGTCCGAAATCCCCCGCGATGGGATGGATGTTGTCGCCAACCGCGGGAAGGCGTGGGTCCCCCGACTGTTGGAGGGGATGAATGCGCACCCCCTCCGGGAATGCCGGATGCGGGAGGTCACCCTTTACCTCTCTCTGGAGGGAAGGGATTTGGAGGCCAGCGGGTCCTTCGTCGCCGAAGGGGAAACTGTGTGCGACCGTTGTGCAGAGCCTGTCACCCTGCGCCTGGAACGGGATTTCCGGACGGTTTTCGTCCCGGCGGACCGGGGTCCTACCGAGTCCGGAGACCTCGAGCTCCAGGCGGACGACCTCGATATTGGCTTCTACGACGGTGCGGGGATTGAGGTGAAGGATATCTTTCTGGAGCAGGTGGCCCTTGCCCTCCCCGCCAAGGTGCTCTGCCGGGAAGATTGCCGGGGCGTATGCCCCCGTTGCGGCGGGGACAGGAACCGTTCGGAGTGCGATTGTCCCGGGGAAGCAAGGGAAGGACCGTTCGACGTATTGAAGACATTGATGAGAGAAAAGGAGTAAGCGATGCCGAATCCGAGACGACGGGGCTCCAAGTGCCGTCGGGACAAGCGAAGGACCCACAAGAAACTGTCCGATCCCGCACGCAGTACCTGCCGGCAATGCAAGCAGGTGAAGCGGCCACATGCCGTCTGTCCGAATTGCGGAACCTACAACGGCCGGGAAATTATTCCCAAGGCCTGACGCCCATTTTTTCCTGCCCTAGATGAAAATAGCGGTTGACGCGATGGGAGGGGATCACGCCCCGGGAGAAGTGGTCCGGGGAGCAGTGGATGCCTTCCGTGAGTTCGGTTTTCCCATCGTTCTCGTCGGGAGGGAGGGTTTGATCCGTGAGGAGTTGCGTAGGGCCAAAGCGGAAGAACTGGAAGTGGAGCACGCGTCCGAGGTAGTGGAGATGTGCGATCCCCCCGGCGTGGCCATCCGGAAGAAGAAGGATTCTTCCCTGCGCGTCGGTCTCAATCTTGTGGCGGAAGGGAAGGCATCCTCCTTCGTGAGCGCGGGCAATTCCGGGGCGGTGATGGCCGGGGCGCTTATGGTGCTCCGGAAGATCCGCGGGATCGACCGGCCGGCGATCGCGGCAACGATACCGACTCCGACGGGCCCCATCGTTCTCGTCGACGCAGGGGCGAACGTGGATTGCAAGCCGGATCACCTGGTGCAGTTCGGGTGGATGGGTGAAGCGTATGCGAGAAAGATCCTCGGGATCCCGCGACCTCGCGTGGGAGTGGTGAGCATCGGCGAGGAGGATTCGAAAGGGACGGATCTCACCCGGGAGACGGCCGCCCTGTTTCGCAAGACAGAACTGCCCTTTGTGGGCAACCTGGAGGGGAGGGATTTCTTCATCGGGAAGGCCGACGTGTTCGTCTGCGACGGGTTCGTGGGGAACGTCATCCTCAAGACGATGGAAGGGATGGCGACGGCCCTGGTGGATTTCCTGCGGGAGGAGATTCTCAAATCGCAGATGGCGAAGTTCGGAGCCCTCCTTGCCGGGGGGGCGATCCGGCGGGTCAAGACGAGGCTGGACTACGCCGAATACGGCGGCGCGCCGCTGCTCGGGGTGAAGGGAGGGGTCGTGATCTGTCACGGATCATCGGACGCACGCGCGATGAAAAACGCGATCCGTTCCGCGGGCTCGCTCCACCGGGACAGGGTGGAAGAGGAGATCGCACGGGTGGTCACCTGAAGGCGAATGTCTGACGGCGGCGGGAGCGCCGGAATGAGCGAGCTCCCCGGGACGGAAGGACCGGGGATGGGGAAGAAAGGGGGGAGCGAGAATGGGATCGAAAATCGTCGGGCTGGGGATGTACGCCCCGCCGAAAGCATTGACCAATGCAGGCCTCGAAAAGATGGTCAATACGTCCGACACCTGGATCATGGAACGGACGGGAATCAAGGAGCGGCGAATCGCGGAACCGAATAGCGCCACGTCCGATTTTTGCCTGGAGGCATCACGTCTCGCGCTGGCGGAAGCGGGCGTAAACCCCTCCGAGATCGACATCATCGTTGTCGGGACCTGCACTCCCGACATGCCGCTTCCTTCCACCGCATGTTTTCTGCAGATGAAGGTCGGGGCGGAGCGAGCCTTTGCGCTGGACGTGAACGCGGCCTGTTCCGGCTTTCTGTACTCCCTTACCACGGCAGACGCGCTGATCCGCGCCGGCCGCGGGAAGAAGGCGCTTGTCGTGGGAGCCGACCTCCTGTCGACCGCCACCGACTACACGGACCGGAACACGTGCATCCTCTTCGGGGACGGGGCGGGAGCAGTGGTGATTGCCGAGTGCGCCGACGAGGAGGGGGTGTTGAGCTGCCATCTCCATTCCGACGGTCGCCTGTGGGAACTGATTTACGCCCCGGGCTGCGGGACGATTCACCCGTGCGGGCCGGAAATTGTCGAGAAGCGGATGCACGCCATTCGTCTGGCGGGAAACGAGGTGTTCAAGCAGGCGGTCACGAAAATGGTCGAGGTTGCCCAGGAGGCCCTTAGGCGAAACAACGTGGACATTTCGGATGTCGCCCTTTTCGTGCCCCACCAGGCCAACATGCGAATCATCAATGCGGTCGGAAAGCGGCTCGGAGTTTCCGAGGAGAAAGTGTTCGTAAACCTCGAGCGGTACGGGAACACCTCCGCCGCCTCCATTCCGATCGCCCTCACGGAAGCCCGGGAACAGGGCCGATTTGCGAAGGGGGACCTGGTGCTTCTTACGTCCTTCGGAGGAGGGCTGACCTGGGGCGCCGCCCTGCTTCGAATGTAGGGGGAGAGATGGGAATCGGGCTGCTCTTTCCCGGACAGGCGTCCCAGTTTCCGGGAATGGGAAAGGAACTGCACGAAGCCTACCCGGTCGCGCGGGAGGTCTTCGATGAGGCTTCCGACGCTCTCGGGTTCTCCCTGGCCGATCTCTGTTTCCGCGGTTCGGCGGAGGACCTCCGGATGACCGAGAATACCCAGCCCTCCATCTTTGCCGTGAGCGTCGCTGCCTATCGGGTTCTCGCGGAAGAGACAGGAATCCGTCCCCTGTGCGCCGCGGGGCACTCTCTCGGCGAATACTCGGCCCTTGTGGCCTCAGGCGCCCTGTCCCTGTCCGATGCGGTCCGATTGCTGCGGTCGCGGGGAAGGTTCATGCAGGAAGCCGTTCCATCGGGGGAGGGAGCGATGGCTGCCGTGATCGGTCTTCCCCCGGAAGCCGTGGGAAACATTTGCCGCGATGCCCGTCGGGAAGGGGTGGTCGAGCCGGCGAACTTCAACGGGGGGGACCAGATCGTGATCTCCGGGAGCGCCCGGGCGGTGGCGGCCGCGTGCGAGGCGGCGAAATCGGCAGGCGCGAAAAAGGTGATGCCGCTTCCGGTGAGCGCTCCGTTCCACTGCGCTCTTATGGAACCGGCCGCCGAACGGCTCGCCCCTGCCCTGAGAGCGGCGATCCCCGGGAGGTTCTCCTTCCCCGTGGTGGCCAACGTAACGGCGGACACGTATCCGCACGGAGACGCGGTGGCGGAGATCCTCATCCAACAGATCGTCTCCCCCGTGCGGTGGGAGGAGTGCGTCCGGCGGATGCGGGCCATGGGGGTGACATCGTATCTGGAAGTGGGGCCCGGGAAGGTTCTCACCGGACTGCTTCGCAGGATCGAGAGAGATATACCGGCGGCGGCGTTCTGCTCGCCTGCGGACATGCCGGCCGTCCGCGGATTGACCGGGTGAAGTTTTTCCTTGTACGGTCGCTGAATTTGTGGGTATGAACTTCGGGGAGGGAGGGGGCAATATGCGGCTTTCCGGCAAGGTGGCATTGGTCACGGGGTCTGCGCGGGGCATCGGGAAGACCATCGTGGAACGATTTGCCGCGGAGGGCGCCGTCGTGGTGTTAAGCGATGTCACCAACGAGGCGGCAGCGGGGGAGACGCTCTCCGCCATCGTGGGCGGGGGGGGAAAGGGTATGGTGGAAATGTTCGACGTGGGCGATGCCGCCCAGGTCGACGCCGCCGTTCAGCACATTCTCGCGGAGCAGGGCCGCATCGACATCCTCGTGAACAACGCCGGCATCACCCGGGACAACCTGCTGATGCGACTGTCGGAGGAAGATTTCGACGCCGTCCTGCGGACGAATCTCAAGGGGACATTTCTCCTGACGAAGGCAGTCTCGAGGTCCATGATGAAGCAGCGAAGCGGCAGGATCGTCAACCTGAGTTCCGTCGTGGGGCAGATGGGCAACGCCGGACAGTCGAATTATTCCGCGGCAAAGGCCGGTATCATCGGGTTCACGAAGTCGATGGCACGCGAACTGGCCTCACGAGGCGTTACCGTCAACGCGATCGCGCCGGGTTTCATCATGACGGCCATGACGGCGGCATTGCCGGAGAACGTCCGGCAAGGGTTTCTCAATCAGATCCCGATGGGAAAATTCGGCACTCCGGATGACGTAGCCGAACTCGCGGTCTACCTTGGCTCCGATGGCGCCTCGTACGTCACCGGGCAAGTGATCGGGATTAACGGCGGATTATACATGTGAAGGGTATACTACCTAGAGGGA
>JBAVJZ010000075.1:0-1636 GCA_049688015.1 Candidatus Deferrimicrobiaceae bacterium
GAACGGCCTCGATCTCTCGGAATACGTCTCCTCCTCCTGCCGGCGCGGAAGGGGCGGATCGAGGCGGGTGCGTTCCTCGACGCCCTGGGAAGGGAGGGGGTCAACTCCCTTCTCGCGGAAGGAGGAGGCGAAACGGCGGGGTGGCTCATAGAGGCGGGCGCGGTGGACCGGTACGTGATATTCATCGCCCCGCTTCTTCTGGGGGAAGGAATCCGGTCGGTCGCCGGGTTTGCGGCACGCCGGTTGAAGGAGGGGAGACGTCTGGTCATTACGAAGGCAGTGAAGGCGGGAGGCGACATCATGGTCGTCGCGGAGCCCGCGCCCAAGGTTTGAGGAGATATGTTTTCCGGTATCGTCGAAGATGTGGGGACCGTCGTTTCAGCGGTTTCCCGGGCCACGGGCATTCTCCTGGGGATATCCACCGGAATCCCACTGGACGAGGTCCGCGTCGGGGATTCCCTCTCGGTATCCGGGGTGTGCCTGTCGGTTACCGAAAAGAAGAAGGGGACGTTTTTCGCGGAAGTTTCCGAGGAAACGATTTCCCGGTCGACGTTACGGACGCTTGCCGCGGGATCGCGGGTGAACCTGGAACGTTCCCTCTCCCTTTCCGGGCGTCTCGACGGTCACCTGGTGTACGGGCACATCGACGGGACCGGGACAGTTCGCGACGTCCGTCACGCGGGCCGGAGCCGGGTATTCCATATCCGGACCGATCCTTCTATAATGAAATACGTTGTTTTCAAGGGAGCCGTGGCCGTGGACGGGGTGAGCCTCACGGTCAGTTCCGTTCGTCCGGAGGGATTCGAGGTCACCCTGATCCCCCTGACTCTGGCACGGACAACGTTCGATCGTCTGCGTCCGGGAGAAGCGGTCAACGTGGAGGCGGACATCATCGGGAAATACGTCCTCAAGTACCTCGAAGGCCAGGGAAGCGGCATCTCCTTGGATTTCCTTAAAAAACAGGGGTATGCATAGAAAGGCTGTCGACAGGATGAAACTTTCGACGATCGAGGAGGCCCTCGAAGACATTCGGGCGGGGAAGATGATCATTCTCGTCGACGACGAGGACCGGGAGAACGAGGGAGACCTCACGATAGCGGCCGAACACGTTACGCCCGAGGCGATCAACTTCATGGCACGGCACGGGCGGGGGCTCATCTGTCTCAGCATCACGGAGGAGCGGGCCAGACAGCTCAATCTTCCCCCGATGGTCCAGGACAACTCCTCCCCGTTCGGGACAGCCTTCACGGTTTCCATCGAGTCGCGCAAAGGCGTTACCACGGGAATATCGGCGCATGACCGGGCGACGACCATCCGGGTGGCGATTGCGCCGAACGCCCGGCCCGAGGACCTCCTGCGTCCCGGCCACGTGTTTCCCGTCGTGGCGAGGAAAGGCGGCGTCCTCGTGCGGACGGGGCAGACCGAAGGGTCCGTGGACCTGGCCCGTCTCGCCGGGTGCTCCCCCGCGGGCGTCATCTGCGAGGTCATGAACGAGGACGGGACGATGGCCCGCGTGCCCGATCTGCGGAGGTTCGCGACCGAGCACGGGCTGAAGATCGCCTCCATCCGTGATCTTGTCGAATTCCGCATGCACCGGGAGCGGCTGGTCAAACGGGTGGGAGAGACCCATATGCCC
>JBAVJZ010000076.1:0-3020 GCA_049688015.1 Candidatus Deferrimicrobiaceae bacterium
GTGTACCAGATCGGCGACGTCCAGGCCCTCTCCTGGATGGTTGTCGCCACGCCGTCCGGCGGCACTCTGCCCATCTTCACTGCCTGGATGGTGCTCCAGCGGGGAGTCGGGATCTCCAGAACACGGGCGTAGTAGAACGCGTCGAGGCCTGGATCGAATTCCGGGTCCGTCCAGACCTTCTTCAGCTCCACCGCACCGATTGTATTCGTGTATGTCGCCTTCACGAGGTTTACCGTGTTGCCCACGGGCGGCACCTTGCCGGTCTTTGGATCGGGTTTTCGTTTCCCCGACCAGTCGACGTCATAGACCCGTTCAAATCTCTGGCCGTTCCGTGACCAGCCCTTGACGATCTGGATGCGGTCGAGGTTCCCGCTGTCGGGATCCTTCATGGCCCACACGAGGAAACCGGGCGCCTTGGCGTTGCCAGGCTTGGCGGGCAGATCGCCGCCCATCGTCGTGCCTTTGGCATAGGCTATCTTCACCCAGTCCCTCCGCTTCAGTTCGTCCGGGCCGTATTCCCAGCCGCCGAACAACCGTACCTTGATACGCACCCCGCTGGTGGAGTAGGTCTCCTTGCGCTTCATCGCGGCGAAGATCGCCTCGCGCGTATTTTCCTCCGCCCAGACGACGCTCAGGCCCGCCGGGCTGGCCCACAGGTTGTTGAACCCCAAGAAACCAGCCTGCATGCGCTTCTCCGGAATGTCGTCGGCCGAGCCATGCACGCCGAAGAAGTTCTTCTGGCGGTACGGCGTCGCGGTGCTGTGGGAATCGGACCCGCTGACGACGCCGAACTTGTACGGGTTGTAGCCGAGAGTGTCCTGAAGAGCGAGGCCGTCCTTGTAGGCCTGTCGGATGTAGCTGCCGTAATTGCTCGGTTCGCCTTTGGCGCCCAGCAGTTGCCAGACGACGACCTCGTAATTGGCGAATTCGTCGTTCGGTGAGAGCCCCGGGGTCGTCTCCGACTGGCCCTTGACCTGCTTGAGTTCCGCCAGCGGTTCGTTGCGCATCCGGGTCTCGGCCCATGCCCTGTCGATCGGCCGCCCTCTGTCGTCCACCTCCGTCGGGAACATCTTGCCGTTGCTCAGGTTCGCGTTGTGCGAAATCGCGAGCAGTTCGTTGCCCGCTTCGCGTTGGCCATCCATCCACTTCCAAAGCTCACGCGGATCGTCCGAATCGATCGCGCTGAACGGCATTTCCGGTACCTTCTTCGTGTCCTTGAAATAGACGTTGCGGTGCAGGTTCGCGGTGTTCGGCGTAGAGGTCCACTCGAAGGCGGCAAACGTCGTGAACTTGCCGGGCCGGTAATACTTGTCGGCGATCTCCACCAGCCGTTTCCAGTAGGTGCCCAGCACGTCAGAGGTCATAAGTTCCTTGATGGGGTGGTTCTTGATCATGGTGACCGTGAGTAATTTGTAGGTGTCCATGGAACCTTCCTTGCTGCCGAACCGCAAGGACTTCCCGAGGATCGTCTTACCGAGCTCCGAATTGGGGTCAAACGCGGCTTGCATGGCACCCAGATACTCCGCATGCTCGGTCGTGTTACCCCAGTCGAGCGGTGTCGTGATCTTCACCGGGTATCCGCCCGTTGGATGCATGATGGTCTGCCCCGTCGCATACTTGTAGAACTCTTCCGGCCCTCCCAGCGTGTTGCCGACGCCGAGGTAGGAGTCGAGCGACCAGCTCGAGTGAATATGCTGTTCCCCGAAGTAGGCGTTGCGCTGCGGGTTGGGCGCGCCGGCCGACCCGGCGGAAGAGCTGCCCGGTGCAAACACCAGGGCTGCACTGGCCGCCAGCGCGAGGAAGAGGGACATCCGAACGGCAAGGACTGTACTTCGGTCCGCGTTCCGTTTCATGGAAAACCTCCTTGGCGACGTCCGTGGGGATCTCGCGGGCAGCGCGGCATTATTATGCGAATTTGCAATTTTTGATTCAGGGATATGGGAATGGTTTCACTAATAGCAAGCCTGCCCCATACATCATTGCTATTTATACGTCTGACGGACCCCGAAGGAATCGGAGTGCATCAAAGAAAAAGCCACCAAATCTAGACGCGGATTCCGAAAACACAAGGAGCCGGATTGGGAGGTTATAAGCGTCTGCATTGCTCAAGGGACCCGGCTCGGAAGAGGTCGTCGGAAGATCATGGGGAACAGAAAAGGAGGGAGCGATGAAGAGACGATGTGACAGGGACATGTGTGGTCAAAACGGTAACAGTTCGCAGAGTCGACTGACTTTCGACTCCCCCATGAAATCAGACGAAACACGATCGGCGCTTTGGAGGACATTGGCGATAATCGTCACGGGCCTGTTTGGCATGGTCGTGGTCGCCGGGTGCGCCTCGACCAAGGTCACCAACCGCGAGGAACTCGTGACGGGGCAACTCCCGCGGCCTGCGCACATCTGGGTGTACAATTTCGCTGCCACGCCCACCGATGTGCCGGCCGACTCCGCACTTGCCGGCAAAACTTCCGAGCACGGCACGCCCCAGACTGCCGAGCATATTGCCATGGGGCGGAAGCTGGGCGCTCTCGTCGCGACGGAGCTGGTTGATCAGATCCGCAGCATGGGAATGCCCGCAGAGCATGTGGTGACCGGAACGAAGCCGCAGATCAACGACCTCGTAATCCGTGGCTATATCATTTCATTTGTCGAAGGTGATGCCACCAAGCGTGTCGCAATAGGATTCGGGTCCGGCTCGTCGGATATAAAAGTGGCGGTCGAAGGCTTCCAGGTGACGGACCAGGGGCTGCGCAAACTCGGGGGCGGATCATCGGATGCTAGCGGCAGCAAGACCCCCGGGGGAGCCATGGGAGCTGCTACCTTGCTTGCCACGCATAACCCGTTGGGACTGATCGTCAGCACCGGGACGAAAGTGTATGGGGAAAAGAGTGGCAGCAGCACGGTTGAGGGGAGGGCCAAGCAGTCCGCCAAGGAAATTGCCGATCAGCTCAAGAAGCGATTCCAGGAACAGGGCTGGATCTCATGAGGCGGTAATCGCAGAGACGAGGGTTGCAACAACG
>JBAVJZ010000077.1:0-3500 GCA_049688015.1 Candidatus Deferrimicrobiaceae bacterium
ACGGTGCACCGCTCTCCCATACGGATGGGGGCCCGGGAGGAGAGGGCCATCTCCGCGAATTCCCCCTTGATCCCGATGCCGAGCCGCTCCGCCTGCTCCTCCAGAAAGGATCCCGTCCCCGCGGCGCAGGCGTCGTTCATCGCAAAGTCCACGACCACGCCGTTTTCCAGGCTGATGAACTTCGAGTCCTGCCCGCCGATTTCGAAGATGGTGTCCACCGGCTGCCCGAAGTACCGCTGGCTGATGAAGGAGGATCCGGTCTTGTGGGCGGTGATCTCATCCTGAACGGTATCGGCACCTACGAGCTCCCCGATAAGCTCCCGCCCCGACCCCGTCGTGCCGACTCCGCGAATCCGGATTCTCTCCCCGAACTCCTCCCACAGGTCGCGGAGACCCTCCGTCACCACCTGCACCGGCCGTCCCTGCGTGCGCACGTAGATTTCCTTCAGGAGGTTCCCTTCCCCGTCGACAAGGGCGAAATTCGTGCTCACGGATCCCACGTCGATTCCGAGGAAGACCTCGTGCCGGTCCTTGAGGGGAGGCGGACTGGCCACCCTGTCCCTCAGGAATACGACATCCCCGGTGGCGAGAGGGGGCCAGGAGGGGAACGACCACTCCCCTTCCCCGGGGGCGTTTGCGGAAAGGACGAACGCCTCACCCTGCGAGTTCCCCGCCGTTGCCGCGTCATCCGCAGCAAGCATCGCCGCCCCGACCGCCCCGAGGTGCGCGTATCCCCACGGAAGCACCAAGTCGTCAGGGGAGAACCCGAACACGTCTCTGACGGCGTGCGCCACCCCCTGGTTGGCGAACAGCCCCCCGACGAGAGCCACCCGGGGGACAGGGTCCTTTCCCTTGTTGATGCTGCTTTTGAAATTGCGGGCGACCGCCTCGCACAAACCCTTGAGGATCTCCTCGGGAGAACACCCCTTCTGCTGGGCGTGGATCATGTCGCTCTTGGCGAACACCGAGCACCTCCCGGCGATCCGGGCCGCACTGCCGGCCCGTGCCACCATTTCCCCGATGTCCTCGACGGCCACCCGCATACGGTTGGCCTGCTGGTCGATGAACGAACCCGTGCCGGCGGCGCATTCTCCGTTGGTATCGTAGTCCCGGATGCGGAGCGCTCCCCCCTCGGTCGCCGCGTCGAGACGGATGACCTTCGCGTTCTCTCCCCCCATCTCGAATATCGTCCGCACATCGTGCCGGACCGCGGTCACTCCCCGTACCAGACAGCGAAAATCGTTCTCGTACCGTGCTCCCAGATTCTGTGCCAGCCGCGCGCCGCTTTTCCCGGTGAATGCCATTCCCCGGATCCTCCCGGCCCCAATCCTGTCGATCCACTCTCCCAGGCGCTCGGGAACTTTCCGGTTCGGGTCTCCGAGGAGGCGGTCGTAGGAGAGGAGATAGGCACGCGCCTCTCCCGGAAGCGCCGCCGGTTCGGAGGAGAGAAAGGTGGTGCGGATTGCCTCGGGGATATGGGAATCCGAAGGCAGGGTGACAAGTGCGAACTTCACGCTGATCGAACCGACATCGACTCCGATATACAATATCGTGGCTCCTTGCGCAGAGGGCGAGACTCGCGTCTCCCCGAATGAAACACCGGAACAAGTATCAAAAGCCGTGCCTCCCTTATTATATTCAGTAAAGACAACCGGATACGCCCCTTCTCCGAATATATCCACAGAGGAAAATCATCCGATCGGATAGGGGGGTTATCCTTTCGGATAGCATGGATTTGGACGGAGACCCGCGGTATAGTATCTTTAGTACCGCAAGGAAGAGAGGTCGGGAAATGTTCGGAATCGGTTTCCAGGAGATGCTCGTCATCCTTGTCGTGGTCCTGATCTTCTTCGGACCGAAGCGTCTCCCGGACCTCGCCAAGAGTCTCGGAAAGGGAATCGCCGAATTCAAGAAGGCGTCCGAGGAAGTACGGAAGGGGATCGACGAAGCCGTCCGCGAATCGGAAAACGAAGAACCGGACACCGACCCTCCCCCGTCCGGCAACACGGCAGGCGCCGACCCTCCTGCTCCCGGCGACGCAACAGACATTGATCCTCCCCCGTCCGCGGCGAACGAATCTCCTCCGCCCCCTTCGCCCCCAAAGGGATGAACGGAAAAGGCCTCCCATTCTAGATGAAGCCGGAACCGGGAACGGACTCCGAGGTCCGGCTGCCGCTCACGGAGCACCTGGATGAACTGCGCCAGCGGCTGATCCGCTCCCTGGTCGCCATGGGGCTGGGAACCGTTCTCTGCTATTCCCGCGCGGAAACTCTCTATCAGATTCTTCTTGCCCCCCTGACGAAGCAACTCCCCGTGGATTCCCGGCTCATCTTCACCGAACTCACCGAGGCCTTTCTCACCTATTTCAAGCTGGCGCTCTGGGGAGGATTCGTTCTGGCAAGCCCCGTGATCTTCTACCAGGCGTGGAAATTCGTCAGCCCCGGCCTCTTCCGGAAGGAGAGAAGGGTCCTTTTCCTGTTCTCCGCCTGTTCGACGGCGGCCCTTCTTTCCGGGATGGCGTTCGGATATTTCGTCGCAGCCCCGTCGATATTCTCCTTCTTCCTCGCTTTCGGGGGATCGACCATCGTCGCGATGCCGTCGATGAAAGAGGCGCTTTCACTGATCCTCCGGCTTCTGCTGATTTTCGGAGTGATGTTTGAATTGCCACTGGTCATGTTCCTCGCGGGACGGGTGGGAATTCTGTCCCCGGACCTTCTGCGCCGCGGGAGAAAAGTGGCGATCGTCGGCGTATTCCTGTTGGGAGCGGTCTTGAGCCCCCCGGATGCCGTTTCCCAGATCCTCGTCGCGGTCCCCATCTACGCACTGTACGAGGTGGGTATCCTCCTGTGCGCCCTCGGAGCCAGGCGGCATAAGGGATGAATCGGGGTTGAGAGGTCACCGCGAATCCATTATAGTCGGGTAGAAGTAAAGCCGGACACGAAGCAGGGGCGGAGGGGAACGATGATCATCGAGTGCCAGGCTTGTCAGGCGCGTTTCCGATTGGATGAATCCAAGATCAAGGGGAAGGGAGCGCGCATCCGATGCCGAAAGTGTGGCGAGTCGATCATCGTAATGAAAAGCGATATCCCGCCACCCCAAAAGTCCTCACCTGCAGAGAAAGAACACTTCGATCTTCGGGCAGTTCTCCAGGAGCCGGAAAAGAAACCTCCCCTGCAGCCACGGGGTGAGGTCGACACCGCTTTCGAGAGCATTCTGGGCAGGGAGCGTGAGACCGAACCGGCGAAGTCTCCGGCCCCGGAAGAGCCGGCGCCCCCCCCCCTGAAGCAGGAAGAGGTCGACGCCGCTTTCGAAAGAATTCTGGGCGGGGAGCATGAGACCGAACCGGTGTCTGCCCCTGCCGCGGAAGAACCCGCCCCCCCGGAGGAAGAGGCACAGGAGACGTTCGCGCAGGAGCCGACCGGACAAATCCAAACGCCGGACGAGGCCGCCGCGGACATCGAAAGTCCCCTCTTCCGCGAGGAGGAGGAACAGCCCGCCCC
>JBAVJZ010000078.1:0-2690 GCA_049688015.1 Candidatus Deferrimicrobiaceae bacterium
CTCTGGAGGGCATCCCCGCCCTCGTGAAAGAGGTGTCGCCGGCGGTCGTGAACATCAGCACGACGCAGGTGGTCCATCTCCGCAGGCCGCAGATGCGTTCCCCCTTCGGTCAGCAGGATCCGTTCGAGGAGTTCTTCCACAACTTCTTCGGGAATCTCCCCAAGGAGCAGAAGCGGCGGAGCCTGGGGTCCGGGTTCATCATCTCCGATGACGGGTACATTCTCACCAACAACCACGTTGTAGAGAAAGCGGACGAGATCACGGTGACCTTGCTGGACAAGCAGGAGTTGCAGGCGGAGGTCGTCGGCACCGACTCCAAGACCGACATTGCTCTCATCAAGATCAAGACGGGGAAGAAGCTCCCGTACGTCCCGCTTGGGGACTCGGACGGGCTGGAGATCGGGGAGTGGGTCTTGGCCATCGGAAACCCGTTCGGCCTCGGGCACACCGTTACGGCGGGAATCGTGAGCGCCAAGGGGCGAGTGATCGGCTCCGGTCCGTACGACGATTTCATCCAGACCGACGCATCGATCAACCCCGGGAACTCGGGAGGGCCCTTGTTCAACCTGAAGGGGGAGGTTGTGGGGATCAACACGGCGATCATCCAGGGGGGACAGGGGATCGGTTTTGCGACCCCGATCGATATGGCCAAATCGGTCCTCGGCCAGCTGAAGGAGAAGGGAAAGGTCACCCGCGGCTGGCTCGGCGTCTACATCCAGCGGCTGACCCCGGATATGGCGGAGTCGCTGAACATACCGGGGAAAAAGGGCGCCCTGGTGGCTGACGTCACCAAGGGGGGGCCGGCGGAGAAGGCCGGTATCCGATCCGGTGATGTGATTGTCTCCTTCGACGGCAAGGATGTGGAAAGCGAGCACGATCTTCCCCAGATCGTCGCCTCGACGACGCCGGGAAAGAAGGTGGAGGTGATCGTCATCCGTGACGGCAAGGAGGTAAAGATTCCCGTCTCCATCACGCAGATGGAGGCGGAAGCCGAGCAGAAGCGCGCCGGCGGGCCGGATCTCACGAAAGGGCTGGGACTCACGGTCCAGAACATCACGCCGGAAATCGCCCGGCACCTGAACGTTAATAATCCCAAAGGCGTGCTGGTCGCCTCGGTCGAACCCGGAAGCCCGGCCGACGATGCCGGATTCCGCGAGGGGGACGTGATCCGGGCGATCAACCGGACGTCCGTCATTGATTCCGATGACTTTGAAAAGAAGATCGCGAAGGTAAAGGACGAAAAGACCGTCCTGTTCCTGGTGGAGCGGGGGGAGGGGCGGATCTTCCTCGCGGTGAAGAACCGGTAGGCATCCGTCCGGCCCGCCTCTTCCCCCCCGGGAGAGGCGGGCCGTCATCCAGACAATGGGACGCGCCGGAGGCGGGAATGATTTCCCTG
Organism: Candidatus Deferrimicrobiaceae bacterium; assembly: GCA_049688015.1. GTDB lineage: Bacteria > Desulfobacterota > Deferrimicrobia > Deferrimicrobiales > Deferrimicrobiaceae > CSP1-8. The sequence goes on from JBAVJZ010000078.1 coordinate 1,397, forward strand.
GACAAGCTGACAGTGAAATCACAGGAGGCCCTGCAGGACGCTGTTCGCATCGCCTCGGAGGCGGGGCACGGGCAGGTGGAGCCGGAGCATCTCTTCCTTTCCCTCCTTCGCCAGGAGGAGGGCGTGGCGGCGGATCTCTTTGCCCGGGCGGGGGTGCCGGTCCCGCGTCTTCTGTCCGGGGCAACCTCCCTGCTCGATTCCTTCCCCAAGGTTTCGGGGGCCGTGAGCCGGGGGCTCTCCCCACGGATGGAGCCCCTCTTCCAACGGGCGCTCTCGGAGGCGGACGCGTTCCGGGACGAATACCTCTCCGCGGAGCACTTCCTCCTTGCCATGACATCCGAACCGGGAGCCGTCGCGGATCTTCTCCGCAAGAACGGCGTGACGCGGGAGGGTCTCCTTTCGGCGCTCACCTCCATACGCGGAACGCAGCGGGTGACGGACGAAAACCCCGAGGCGAAGTACCAGTCGCTCGACAAGTACTGCCGGGACCTTACCGAACTGGCGCGCCGGGAGAAGCTCGATCCCGTGATCGGGAGAGACGATGAGATCCGGAGGGTGATTCAAGTCCTCTCCCGCCGGACGAAGAACAATCCCGTCCTGATCGGAGACCCGGGAGTGGGGAAGACGGCGATCGCCGAAGGACTGGCACAGCGCATCATCTCCGGTGATATCCCCGAGGGACTTCGGGACAAACGGGTTCTCGCTCTGGACATGGGGGCGCTGATTGCCGGCGCGAAGTACCGCGGCGAGTTCGAGGACCGGCTCAAAGCCGTCCTGAAGGAAATCGCGGCCGCGGAAGGGCGGGTGATCCTCTTCATCGACGAACTGCACACGCTCGTGGGTGCCGGGAAGGCGGAAGGGGCAATGGATGCGTCCAACATGCTGAAACCCGCACTTGCCCGGGGGGAGCTGCGATGTGTCGGGGCGACCACCCTGGACGAGTACCGCAAGTACGTGGAGAAGGACGCGGCGCTGGAGAGGCGGTTCCAGCCCGTTCTCGTGGAGGAGCCCTCCGTCGAGGACACGATCGCGATCCTGCGGGGCCTAAAGGGGAAGTACGAGGTGCACCACGGTGTCCGGATCAAGGATTCGGCCCTTATCGCCGCAGCCACCCTGTCGAACCGGTATATCTCCGACCGGTTCCTGCCCGACAAGGCGATCGATCTGGTCGACGAGGCCGCCTCCAAGCTCAAGATAGAGATCGATTCCGTACCCACCGAGATCGACGAGCTCGAGAGGAAGATCATCCAGCTTGAGATGGAGAAACAGGCGCTGTCGAAGGAGTCGGACGCCG
>JBAVJZ010000079.1:0-10372 GCA_049688015.1 Candidatus Deferrimicrobiaceae bacterium
TCCGGCACGTGAAGTCGTTCTGGATCATGGTGGGGCCCAAGGTCGCCCAGGTCTCCCTCCACTTCGGCGTGAACGACATCGACGGGACGGTGGTGGAGGAGAGGATCACGCATGCCGCGGGAGCCCGGACGGGACAGGAAATGACGGTGACCGAACTGGTCACCCTGATCCGTCAGGCGGGCAGGATCCCCGTCGAGCGGGACACCCTGTACAACGTGGTTCGCGAATGGCCGGAGAGTTCGGCGTGACGTCATCGGCTCTCTGGCGGAATGCGCTCGAGCGGGCGGCGGAGGAGCGGGCGACCGTCGGGGATGCGGCGCTTCTTCTCCGGGAGGCCCCGCTGTTCGATCTGGGGCGGGCTGCAGACAGTGTCCGCCGGCGCCTGCACCCGGACGGCGTCGTCACCTACATCGTCGACCGGAACATCAATTACACGAATGTTTGCACCTGCCAATGCTCGTTCTGCGCCTTCTTTCGGGAAAAGGGAGATCCCGGCGCGTACGTCCTGACGGACGCCGAACTTTCACGGAAGATCGAGGAGACCCTCGAAGCGGGGGGGACGCAGGTTCTCCTTCAGGGGGGGCTGCACCCCGAGTGGGATCTTGCGGACGCGGTCCGGCTGACCCGGGCGGTGAAGAGACACCCCGTCCGCCTGCACGGTTTTTCTCCGCCGGAAATATGGCATTTCGCGAATCGGTCCGGCGTGCCGATCTCCGAGGCGATTTCCCGGCTGAAGGAGGCAGGCCTGGACTCCATCCCGGGGGGGGGAGCGGAGATCCTCGACGATGCCGTGCGCGCGCGTATCAGCCCGAGGAAGGTCACCTGGGAGCAGTGGGCCGCGGTGATGCGCGAGGCGCACCGGCAGGGGCTGCCCACCTCCGCCACCATGATGTTCGGAAGTGTCGAATCTCCGGAGCACGTCGCCTCCCATCTGGTTCGCGTCCGGGAAATTCAGGAGGATACGAACGGCTTCACCTCGTTCATCCCCTGGACATTCCAGGCCGGGAACACCCTTCTGTCCCGCGACCCCCGGTTCGGGGAGACCTTGCCTTCGGGATTCGGCCACGCCGTCGGCTACCTTCGCGTGCTGGCCGTCTCGCGGCTCGTTCTTCAGAACGTCCGCACGGTCCAGGTATCGTGGGTGACGATGGGGGCGAAGGTCGCCCAGCTGGGGCTGTTTTTCGGCGGGAACGACTACGGGAGCACGATGATGGAGGAGAACGTGGTGGCATCCGCGGGGGTGGCCTTCCGGATGTCCGAGGAGGAGATCGTCGCGACGATCCGGGACGCCGGATTTCGACCGATGAAACGGGAGGCGCACCGATGCTCGATCTGAAGTTCGTGCGGGAAAACATCGACTACGTCAATGATGCGCTCAAGCGCCGCGGTACCGTGGTCACCCTCTCCGGGTTCGTGGAACTCGATCGGGCGCGCAGGGATATCCTGGTTTCCGTGGAGAGGCTCCGGGCGGAGAGAAACGCAGCCTCCGAGGAGATCGGGCGCTTGCGCCGGGACAAAAAGGATGCCTCCTCCCTGATGGAGCGTATGAAGCAGGTTTCCGCAAAGATCAAGGAGGAGGAGGCAGGTCTGCCGGACATCGAACGACGGATGGACGAGATGCTTCTCTCCATTCCCAATATTCCGGATCCGTCGGTCCCGGAAGGGAAGGGAGAGGAGGACAACCCGACCATCCGCACCTGGGGGGACCGCCCCGCATTCCCCTTTCCGGTGCGGGACCATGTCGACATCGGGACAGGAATCGACATTCTCGATTTCGACCGGGCCGCCAAGATCGCGGGCGCCAGGTTCTGCCTGATGAAGGGGGCGGGGGCCTTGCTGGAGCGGTCCCTCATCAACTTCATGCTTGACGTCCACACGCGCGAGCACGGATACACGGAGGTTCTCCCGCCTTTTCTGGCGAACTCCGCCTCCTTCCTGGGGACCGGGCAGCTTCCCAAGTTCGAGGAGGACCTGTTCCACGTGACCGGGACCGATTACTACCTCGTTCCCACCGCCGAGGTGCCGGTCACCAACATCGTGCGGGACGAGATCCTCTCCGCCGATTCGCTTCCTCTCAAGATGACGGCCTACACTCCCTGCTTCCGGGCCGAGGCGGGATCGCACGGGAAGGATGTTCGCGGGATGATCCGCCAGCACCAGTTCAACAAGGTGGAGCTGGTCAAGATCTGCCGCCCCGAGGAGTCCCGGGCCGAGCTTGAATCCCTGACCGCCGACGCGGAGGAGATCCTGCAGCGGCTTTGCCTCCCGTACCGCGTGGTGACTCTGTGCACCGGGGAGCTGGGGTTCTCTGCCGCCAAGACCTACGACATCGAGGTGTGGCTTCCCTCGCAGGCGCGGTACCGGGAGATCTCCTCCTGCAGCAACTTCACCGACTTCCAGGCGCGACGGGCGAAGATCCGGATCCGCGACGGCGCCACGGGGAAGACGCGGCTCGCCCACACGCTGAACGGTTCCGGTCTGGCCGTGGGCCGCACGGTGGTCGCCATCCTCGAGAACTTTCAGCAGGAGGACGGCTCCGTCCTCATCCCCGAGGTTCTTCGTCCCTACATGGGGGGGATGGAGCGGATCGGCCCCGCCTGAGGACCAACACGAAGGAGGAATGCCGATGCATCGATTCTGGAAGCCGGAGGAGATCCCGCCCCGGGAACTGGCCCCCGGGGTCATCGCGAAGATCGCATCCGGGGAGAAAGTGATGCTTTCCCTGGTCACCCTCGCGCCGAACGCGGCCGTCCCCGAGCATGCCCACCCGCACGAGCAGATGGGGATGATGGTGTCGGGGACGCTGGAACTGACCGTAGCCGGGGAGACGCGCACCCTCTCCGGGAACGGGATCTTCCTCGTCCCGGGGGGCGTTTCCCACAAGGCCGTGGCGGGACCAAAAGGGGCGATGACCCTCGAGGCCTTCTCGCCGCCGCGGGAGGAGTTCCGCTAGCCCGGTCGGCGTCCCCCCTGCCGGTTCCCGTTTACGGAGAGGCGACGGCCAGTTTCCGCACCACCTTCCTCTTCGTTTTCCGGGTCGCCTTTGCTTTTGCCTCCTCGGCGACCCAGCGGTTGATGGCGTTGAGGTACGCCTTGACGGCCGCCTCGATGATGTCCGTGGAACTCGCCGCCCCGGCGAAGATCGTCCCGTTGTCCCGGATCCGGACCGTCGCCTCCCCGATGGCGTCCTTGCCCGACGTGACGGCGGAAAGGCCGAAATTGATCAGCTGGAACTTCTTCCCGACGATACGCTCGATGCACTTGTAGGCGGCCTCGATCGGGCCGTTCCCCGTGGAGGCCTCCTCGATCACCTCGTCGTGGCGCTTCAGTCTCAGGGCTGCCATCGGCGTGGCCTGCGTGCTCGAGAGGATCTGAACGTGCTCCAGGCGGTACGTCTCGGGCACCTTGAAAAGCTCCTCCTGCACAAGAACCTCCAGATCCTCGATCATCACCTCCTTCTTCTTGTCCGCCAGCGCGAGGAACTTCTGGTAGAGGGAGTCAACCTGGCTGTCGGTGAGCTTGTGTCCCAGGTTCGCGATGTGGTGCTTGAGCGCTGCTCGCCCGGAACGCGCCGTGAGGGTGAAGGAGTGGGCCGATCCGCCGACGTCCTCCGGCCGGATGATCTCGTACGTGGAGCGGTCCTTGATGATCCCGTCCTGGTGGATGCCCGACGAGTGCGCAAAGGCGTTCGATCCCACGATCGCCTTGTTCCTCTGGATGGAGAGCCCCATGAGGGCCGAGACCATCTTGCTCGTCTTCATGATCTCCTTCGTGTTGATCCCCGTGCGGAGGTTCCCGAAGATCTCCTTCCGGGTGTGGATCGCCAGGACCACTTCTTCGAGGGCGGCGTTTCCCGCCCGCTCTCCGATCCCGTTCATGGTCACCTCGGCCTGCCTTGCCCCCGCGAGAATTCCCGCCAGCGTATTGGCGGTCGCCATCCCCAGGTCGTTGTGGCAGTGCATGGAGAGAATGACCTTGTCCAGCGCGGGGACCCTCTCCTTCAGCCGCCGGATGCGGTCCGCCATCTCCTGGGGAGTCGCGTACCCCACGGTGTCGGGTACGTTGATCGTTTTCGCTCCCGCCTTCACGACCGCCTCGACGGTCCGGCACAGGAAGTCGAAGTCCGTACGTGCGGCGTCCTCGGTGGAGAATTCCACGTCGGGGCAGAGCGACGAGGCGTACTTTACCGTGTCCACGCACCACTGGAGGATCTTCTCCCGGTCCGAGCGGAACTTCTTCTGGATGTGGATGTCCGACGTGCCGAGGAAGGTATGGATCCGCGACCGTTTCGCGCCCTTGACGGCCTCCCACAACGTGTCGATGTCCTTCTTGATCGCCCGCGCGAGCCCCGTGACGATCGGCCCCTTTACCTCCCGGGCGACCGCCTGGACGGACTCGAAATCTCCCGGCGAGGAGGCGGGGAAACCCGCCTCGATGATATCCACTCCGAGCGCCGCGAGCTGCCGGGCGATCTTCACCTTCTGTTCCTTCGCCAGCTTCGCGCCCGGGACCTGTTCGCCGTCTCGCAGCGTCGTGTCGAAAATGAATACTTTTTCTGACATCTCTTCCTCCCTTTCTTCAGGACGCCAGTCCCGAAATGAAAAAAGGCCGCCGGACTGTTGGTCCCCGGCGGCCGAAGCGAAAAACGCCGTGGGAACCTTTGCCTGTCCCCACGGCCATGTTGAGCGTGCGCCTATGTCGTCATGCGCTCACGCGGTCGCGGGTCGGCACCCCCGTAGGCCCAGTAGGGCGAGACCGCAAAGTCGAGGATTCTGCCGCGTGTGCGTTGCCGGAATCATGATTTTCTAAGGGTAAGGGGGCACGGATTGTCTTGTCAAGTCTGTTTTTGTTTTTCTTGGGAGGAATTTCTCCGGGGCAGCGATTCCCCCGGAGACGAGGATGCGCACCGCCTGTTCGATCGGCATGTTCAGGCGTATCACGTCCTCGTCGGGAATAAAGAGTACATCTCCGAAGTAGATGTGGTTGGTGGGGACGAATACAGCGGCCAGCAGCTTCCCTTCCCTCTCGACCGTGCCCGTCAGAAACCCGATCGCCTGGCTCCCCTCCCGGGGATAGTCCACGAGTACGACATCCTTGAACGAGCGGGTGTTGTCGGGCGAGAAGGCGTCCGTCAGTTGTTTCACCGTGGCGTAGATCGTCCGGTACCAGGGAATCCGGTTGATGAAGCGGTCCAGGCCGGCCAGGACCCGCTCTCCCACGACGTTTCTCGCGAAGAACCCGATGACGAGAATGATCGCGAGCCCCGCGAGGATTCCCGTCCCCGGGATATGGCCGATGCCCGGGAAGAGTTTCCCCACGACTCCGCCGACGAGGGGCGAAAACAGGTTGTCGACCTTCTGGAAGAACCAGATGAGAAGGGCGACGGACACCACCAGCGGCACGATGACGAAGAGGCCGGCGAGGAAAGTGTTCTTCAGGTTCTTCTTCACCGTTGTATTCTAGCGTAAATACCCGGGGAGGTATCGCCAAATGGACCATGCGGTTATTATGGCGGGAGGTTCCGGCAAACGGTTCTGGCCCGAGAGCCGGATGCACCGGTCGAAGCAGTTCCTGGACCTGACGGGGCACGGTCCGATGATCGTCGAAACCGTCCGCCGCCTCCTCCCCCTGGTACCCCGGGAGAACATCTGGGTGGTGGCGGGGGAAAAGGATGCCCCGAACCTCAAATCCCGCACCCTCGGCGTCCCGCCCCGGAACATCCTCCTGGAACCGGAGGGCAGAAACACCGCTCCCGCCATGGCCATGGCCGCCGCGCGCATTGGGCGACGGGATGCGGATGCGGTAATCGCCGCCACCCCGGCCGACCACGCCGTAGGAAATCCCTCCGCGTTCCGGTCGGTGCTGAAGAAGGGATTTCGGCTTGCCCGGCGGACGGGCCGGTTCGTGACACTGGGGATTTCCCCCGATCATCCGGCAACCGGCTACGGATATATCGAGCGGGGGACGCCGTTTTCGGGGGGAGAGGGTGTGTTCGTTGTGCGGAGGTTCACGGAGAAACCCGATCTGCGCACCGCCCGGAAGTTCCTGCGCTCGCGGCGCTTCTACTGGAACAGCGGGGTATTTGTCGTCCGTGCGGCGACCTACCGCAACCGGGTCGCCCGCTTCCTCCCCGCCGTCCACCGGGAACTGGAGGATGCCCTCCGCGACGCCGGCAGGGGGGATATCCGGAATCGCCTGCGCCGCGCATATGCCCGCATGCCCTCGATCTCCGTGGACTACGGGATTCTGGAGAAGGAGGACGGGATCCTCGTCATCCCGTCGGAGTTCGGGTGGAGCGACATCGGCACCTGGCGCTCCCTCCACGAGTTCCTGGGAGGAGAGGGGGAAAACGTCACCGCGGGAAAGGTGATTCTCACGGACTGCCGCGGCTCTCTTGTTCGATCGGACCGCGGGGTGGTCGCGGTCATCGGGATGGAGGACGTAATGGTCATCCGGGACGGGGATGCGGTCCTCGTCTGTCCCCGGCATCGGTCGGAGGAGGTCAAGGAGATCGCGGAGGAGGTAAAGAGGAGGTTCCCCTCGCTGGCGTGACTCCGTTACCGCAAGGTGTTGCCGAATGCCGTGAAGACTTCCGTTATTTCGAGTTCCAGCGTTCCCTTGGGCGTTTGCACCGTGACCTCGTCTCCCGGCCTCCGGTTGAGAAGGGCTTTCCCCACCGGCGAGGCGATCGAGACGAAGTTCTTCTTCCCGTCGGCGATTTCCGGGATCACAAGCGTGTATCCGATCTCCTGTCCCGTCCCGGCGTTCTCGACGGTCACCCTGCTCCCGAGACCCGACCGGTCCCTCGGAATGGCCGAAACATCGATACGGGAGAGGTCGGCGAGCCGCTTCTGGATCTGACCGAGCCTTGCGTTCAGGGTGGACTGCATTTCCTTGGCCGCTTCGTACTCGCTGTTCTCCGAAAGATCCCCGTGAGCGAGAGCCGCCTGGATCTCCTTCGGAAGGACCACCCGGAGTTCGTGTTCGATCCGTTTTGCCTCTTCCGTCAGTCGCTTCATCGACTCGTGGAGAAAATCCATGGCATCCTCCATTATCGGAACATGAGCGTTTCTACGGAATGACCGGGGAACGTCTTCGACGTGTCCATCATCAAAGGAGGCGGAAGAATTCCTTTGGCGCATCGCAGACGGGACATATGTCGGGCGGTTTCGCCCCCTCGTGGATATACCCGCAGATAACGCATTCCCACCGTGCCATAACAGGAATGATTCTACCAGAGAGGAGCCCGGCGGGAAAAAAATGATTGCGATTTCCCTGGCGGGAGAGATGGATTAAGGAGACCGCAGGAGGTTGCCCGCAGGCGGGAGCACGGCGTTGCCCACGATGTCCGGGAGCACATACCCCGCATCCGGAATGACAAGAGCGGGGGGCAATGCTCCCAGCAGTTTTTCCGCCTCTCGTACACCCTTGTCGAGGGTGGCGGCAGGGATCATCCCCATCTTCTCCACTTCCTTCGGTCGCAGGGTGGAGACGAGGATCACCCGGCATGATTTTGCCTTGGTAAATGTCGCGTGGGCCGTCTGCCCGTAGATCTGATAATTCGCGCGGAGTTCGGCCTCCATCTCCGCGGGGTCCTCGAAGCGGAACCAGGGGAAGAAGGACGAGCTTCCCAGGCCGTCCCGGCACTCGGCAAGAAGAATGATGACCCCCCCCTCCTCGGCGGTCAGGAACGCATTGTCCAGCGCCTTGTGCGACTGGATGAAGTTGATGTCTTTCGGGAACCCCCCCGCTGAGGCGATCACGAGGGGATATCGTTTCGGCACGGGGACACGGTAGACCTTCGCATACCTTGCGCATGCTTCCTCGTGGGCTTTCTGCCAGTGGCCGGCGACGGCGTCGAAGATCTCTCTCTGCGGGGTGAGCAAGGTGTTGAACAGAAACGTCGGGGTCGCCATGGTGACAGCCTCGACGATATCCTCGTGCACGGGATTTCCCGCGAGCACCCCGGGACGGGCGAGCGGGTGCTTTCCGGGCGCGTCCGTCCGAAAGATGCGGAAATGCGTGGCAGACGCGGTTTCCCGCGCTGCACACCCCGGAACGAGGGCTTTCCTTCCGCCTCCGAACCCCGCGAAATAGTGGAAGGTGATGGTCCCCGTGAGGACGATCCTGTCGTGTTCCATCAGGGGGCGGCTGATGCGGACGGGTGTCCCGCGGGAGGTGACGCCGAGCCGGATCGTCTCGCCGTCGGGATCCGACTGCACCACGCGGATGCCGGAGGAGATCTCCGGCCCTACGACGGTGTGGAGTTCCGCGTCCGACAGGGCACGGTGGGTCCCCCGTGCGATGAAGACGCTTACCCGCTTCCTCGGAATCCCCGCAGCATCGGTTTCCCCGAGCAGCGGCGTGAGAAACCTCTCCGTGGCGGAGTAGCGCGTAATATCCGATACGGGAACGGCCACCGAGTCCGCCGCGCGAACGAGCATCCGGAGGGGGAGAGACCCGACGGGACGCGCTATCCTCTGCCGTATCAGGGTGTCCCCGGAAGGAGGGAGGACAGGAGGCCGGGCGGCCAGCAGATAGACGCTCTGGAAAATCTTGCCCGGGAGGCTCACCTGTGTTTCTCCGTACTTCAGTACGATCGCCCGTTTCTTCATCGTTCCTTTCCTGCCTGCGGGGTCTTGTCGGGGGGGTGCTCGTGGATGTGGACGACCTCGGGGTGCTCGTGCTCGTGGGCGTGCCAGTAGTCCTTGTGGGCGTGCCGATGCAGGTGGACGAGGTTGGCGGCAAGCAGCAGGGACCTGTCCGTGAGAATCTCCTCGGGGGTACCGGACGCGAGAATCCGTCTGTCCTCGCCGAACACGAGGACCCTCCGGGCGATTTCTGAGACGATGTGCAGGTCATGCGTGGCCGTCACGACCGTTTTCCCCGACTCCTCCGCCTCGATGATCGTGTCCACGAGCGCCCGGCTGCTCCGGGGATCGAGTCCCGCGGTGGGCTCGTCCAGCAGGAGAACCTGCGGGTCCATTACCAGCACCGAGGCGATCGCCACCTTTTTCTTTTCGCCCCCAGAGAGCTCGTAAGGAGCCCGGTCCGCCAGTGCGCCGATCCCGAACCTTTCGATCGCCCGTTGAACCTTTGACCGGACCTCCCCGGGAGGGTCGTTCATTTGCAGGGGGCCGAAGGCGATCTCATCCTCGACGGTGGGGTTGAACAGCTGCGCTTCGGGATTCTGGAAAAGGATTCCGACCTCCTTCCGGAAGAACATCCCGAACACGTCGTGGGAGAGCAGGCGGTCGTTGATCTCCCGGCCGAAGGCCCGGTAGAAGCCTCGCTGGGGAAAGATCAGGCCCGCCAGAAGCTTGAGCAGCGTCGACTTGCCGCACCCGTTGGCGCCGAGAACCGCGAGGCGCTCCCCGGGGGAAACGGACAGGGAAAGGCCGGAAAGTGCCGGGACTCCTCCCCGGTAGGCATAATGGATGTCGTTCGTCTCCAGGAGAGGGGCGAGCGGAGGGCTGCGGTGCGTCGTCACCGGCATATCAGGCGATGTGTGCACCGGTACAGAATACCACGACCGCGATGAGCAGCCCCCACTCCGCGGCGCCGAACCACGGACCGGGGGGAAACTTCGCCTCTCCCGTGAACCCGCGGGCGGCCATCGCCATGCTTACTTCTTCCATCAGGGAAAGACTCCTTTCCCAGGAGCGGGCGATACGGGAACCGGCCCACGCCTGTTGCGCGGCCGTCGGCGTGCGGCACACGGTGCGGCTCTTCTTCCCGAGGTGGACCTCTTCGGAATGGCGGAGCAGCGCATGGGTGTAGCGAAGGGTCATGCCGATCACCTGGAGAAAAATCGCGGGAAGGCGCAGGAACCGGAGCGCCCGGAGAAGGTCGGCCCATCGCGTGGAAAGAGTAAGCCAAAGGACCGCCGCGACCGAGGAAAGGGCACGGAGAAGAAACGTGGTGGCAGTGAGAAGCCCCTCCCGGGTGATTCCGATCACCGCGGGGAGGAAGAACGGCCCGTAGCGCCAATCCCGCCCCCGGTCGACAAGCGGGAAGATGACCGTTCCGTCGAAAAACACGTTGAGCGTGGCGGGAGCCGCCATGAGGAGGGTGAACGCGACCGCGACGAGGAATCCCGCCCCCAGGAACTCCGCCGGGCGGATACGGGAAAGGGCGATGGCCGCCAGGGGGAGGGCGGCGTGGGCGAGCAGCGCGGGGATCGACCGGGAGAGGCTTACGCTGACCAGGAATACGAGCGTCGCCAGGAGTCTTGCCCTCGGGTCCACCCGTTGCAGAATGCCCGCCCGGCGTGCTGTCTCCTCCCGGAACACCGAGTGGGCGAAGAACAGGGACAGACTTCGGAGGGTCTTCTCGACGTGGGTCCTCCCCGGGACAGCAAGTCCCCGCGACG
>JBAVJZ010000080.1:0-2084 GCA_049688015.1 Candidatus Deferrimicrobiaceae bacterium
GAGCCAGGCCGCCTCCGGGCGGCCAGCCGTACCGATGCGGGGGTTCATGCCCGGGAGCAGGTGATCGATTTTTCCGACTCGGGGAGACGTTCCCTGAATACGATCCTCCGCGGGGGGAACGCTCTTCTCCCTCCGGATATCCGGATCCTTTCCGCCGAGGAGGCGCCTGCGAACTTCAATGCGCGACGCGACGCAAAAGGTAAGGAATACAGGTACTTTTTATATCTCGGTCCCGTCGTCTCCCCGTTTCTGGCACGCTACTCGTGGCACCTGGAGAAACCCGTCGACATCGGCGCGATGCGGCGAGGTCTCGCGCACATCGTGGGAAAACACGACTTCTCCTCCTTTCGGGGACAGGGATGCACCGCAAAGACCACCGTCCGGGAGATCTTTCGCACCGGCATCGAGGAGGAACCCGTTCCGGGTCTGGTCTCCGTCCGCATTGCGGGCAGTGGTTTCTTAAGGCACATGGTGCGCAACATCGCGGGGACCCTCGTCGACGTCGGAAAGGGGAGGAACCCGCCGGACCGGGTGCGCGAACTGCTCGGGCGGCGGGACCGGACGCTTGCCGGGGCCACCGCCCCGCCCCACGGATTGTTCCTTTGGGAGGTGGTGTACGGGAAAGGCCCGCCCTTTCGCCCGGCCGGCGGGGAGCGGGAAAACGGCTTTTCCCCTGTTAAGAGCAAGTAGATTTGTCCGGTTTTGTAGCAAATAGATTGTCCGCTTTTTGATTTGGCCGTAGGAAGTCGATTCTGATGCCTTTGGCTTCCCGGCCTGGCCGGTGGGCAGCGGATTTTACGCACTGGCCTTGGCTTGTTCCTCCCGCACCAGTTTCCCGTTCTTGTCGTAGTCGGCCAGTCGCCGCGGCCCGTGGAATACGGCCATCGAACCGTTTTCGTATCGGTGGACCCGAACGTTGGCCTTGACGTAATGGCAGCGATGCTTGTCGGCCGGGATCTGGAGTTTTTTCCCTTTGAAGGATACACAGTTGTCGTGGCCAACCTGCCGATCGTGCTGCTCGCAGAGGATCTCGTTGAGGTTGGCGCCGATCAGCGGAACGAAGGCCGATCCTTCCTCCAGGGGCGGCTGGCTGAACTCCTGGTTGAACGCCGGAAGATAGACCTCCTCGAGGTACCGGTTGGCCGCTTCCATCTCGGTGATCCCGTAGAGCGCCAGTTCCTTGATCAGCCGGTCCTGGTGCGTTCCAAACATCCGCTCGGAGCGCCCCCGGGCCTCGGGGGAATAGGCGGGGATCATCTCGATGCCCAGCTGGGCCATGGCGCGTCCGAACTGGGTCGGGTTCTCCTTGTCCACCTTGCCGCCCTCTTTGGGGGTGTACCAGTAATGGCTTCCCCGGTCGGTGTAGAGGGAGCAGAAGATCCCCCGCGCAAGGAGAACCTCCCGGACGCCGCGGAAACTGCTCCGGGTGCCTTCCTCGGGGACGAAGAACATCGAGTAGTGCACATTGGTGGCATCGTCCATCGTGACGATCAGATCCCATTCCTGCCCCGGGACCCACTCGTGGCGACTTCCGTCCTGATGGATCATCATCCCGGGCAGGGGGGACCGCTCCCGCCGCTTCCGGTGGGCGCCTCGCCGGGGCGCCTTCTCGATCAACCGGGCCTCCTGGAGGCGGGTCTTGACCCAGGTGTAGCTGCGGGTGCCGCCGTCCCGCCGGTAGTGGGAGTGAAAATGCCGCGCGTTCCACCCGCGGTAGCGCTTCCGGTACCGCTCGGCCAATGCCACCACCTCATCCACCGGGGCAAGGCGGTGGGACGCCTGAGAGATCCGCTTGTCCAAAAGCGCCTCCATGCCCCCGTCGTCGAACCGTTGGGTGTAGCGGCGAAACGTCCGGTCGCAAACCCCCAGGATCCGGGCCGCCTCCTCCTGCGTGAGCTTGCCTCGCTTCCAACCCCCGTAGGCCTCCTCGAATCGCATCTGCCGAACCTCCTGCAGCAGTTCCGTCCGTCGCATGTCCACCTCCCCTGGAAGTGGACATCAGAACCGGACAGTTCACGTGCTACAAGGCCGGACATATCATGTGCTCGCGACAGGTATTCCGTTATCCCTTGACAATAATGAGC
>JBAVJZ010000081.1:0-9888 GCA_049688015.1 Candidatus Deferrimicrobiaceae bacterium
CCTTTGCCTATCTTAAAGGAAGGCCGGCCGCACCCGGTCCGGGCCTGTGGGACGACGCGGTGGCGGACTGGAAGATGTTTTTCTCGGACGACGGGTCGTTCGACCATGAAGAGTCGATCGATGCAGCGAGGATCGTCCCGCAGGTTACCTGGGGCACGAGCCCGCAAGATTCCCTGCCCGTGACCGGCGTCGTCCCGGACCCGGCGGGACACCCGGACCCGCGGGTCCGCGAGCGGATGGAGCGGGCGCTTCGGTACATGGATCTTCGCCCCGGAACGCGGTTGACCGACATCCCGGTCGACAAGGTCTTCATCGGGTCCTGCACGAATGCGCGGATCGAGGACCTGCGGGCCGCGGCGACAGTGGCAAAGGGGAGGAAGGTGGCAAGCGGCGTGACGGCGATGGTCGTGCCGGGCTCCGGGCTGGTCAAGCAGCAGGCGGAAGTGGAAGGGCTAGACCGGATCTTCCTCGACGCGGGGTTCCAGTGGCGGCTTCCGGGGTGCTCCATGTGCCTCGGGATGAATCCCGACCGATTGAAGCCCGGGGAGCGGTGCGCGTCGACGTCGAACCGGAACTTCGAGGGGAGGCAGGGGCCGGGAGGCAGGACCCATCTCATGAGCCCGATGATGGCGGTCGCGGCGGCTGTCGCCGGGAAGATCAGCGATGTAAGGGAGGTGCTTTAGGGGATGATCGAGAAATTCGTTTCCCTCAAGGCGGTGGGGGTTCCGTTGGACCGGGGCAACGTGGACACCGACGCGATCATTCCCGCCCGGTTCCTCAAGACGGTAAAGCGCACGGGTCTTGGAGAAGGTCTTTTTCACGCCTGGAGGTTTGACGGGAGCGGAAAGGAAACGCCGGACTTCCCGCTCAACATGACGCCGTACCGGGGAGGAAGGATCCTTGTGACGGGAGAGAACTTCGGTTGCGGCTCGTCCCGGGAACATGCCGTCTGGTCGCTTATGGACTACGGGATCCGTGTCGTCATCGCCCCTTCGTTCGGCGACATCTTCTACAACAACGGGCTCAAGAACGGGCTTCTGCCCGTTCGTCTTGCGTCCGGCGAGGTCCGGGCGCTGATCGGAAAGGTGCAGGGGGCTCCGGGCAGCGAAATTTCCGTCGACCTCCCAGCACAGAAGGTGACCGGCCCGGACGGCACGGTGTACGGGTTCGAGGTCGGTTCGTTTCCGAAGGAGTGCCTCCTCAAGGGACTCGACGAGATCGCCCTGACGCTCGGGCACGAAGAAGAGATCGAACGGTACGAGCGTGACGGGAAGACGAAAACTCCCTGGCTGTTCCTGGATATCTGACCGGTTATTTCGCAAACACCGCAACGTATTCCGATCCTTTCCCTCTCTCCATGGGGCTTGCCGACGAGTTCCGTTGTGTTTCCTGTTTTGGTTGTGCGTCGTGGTGATTTGCGTTATGTTTGCCGTATCTCGCACCGAACTTGCGCAGTCGACAATCCGCCGGGAGGCGGTCAGTCCGTACGGGTCCAGCGGACCCGTCGCACCGGAAAAGGAGAAGATCATGAAGGAAAAGGTTCTGCGGATGGGTCCGATCATGTCCATGGTTCTGTCATTGGCGCTGGTCCTTTCGGCCTGCTCGACGGCTCCGATGTCGAAGTCCGCGAAAGAGGAGAAGCGGGACTCGGTACGGGCGATGGCCAGCAAGACCCTCGCCGACCTCGAAAAGAAAAATCCCGAGGTTAGGGGTGCCATCGCCGACGCGGCGGGCTACGCGGTATTCAGCGACATCGGCCTGAAGATCATTTACATGGGCACGGCAAAGGGGGGCGGGATAGCGGTCAACAACAAAACGAAGCAGGAAACGTTCATGAAGATGTTCGAGCTGCAGCCGGGGCTGGGCCTGGGAGCGGAGAAGTACCATATCGTGTTCGTCTTCGAGACCCCGGAGGCGTTCAACGCTTTCGTGACGACCGGGCGGGAGATCGGAGCCGACGCCATGGCGGCGGCAAAGAACAAGACGAAGGGGGGTGCGCTTGCCGGCGCCGTGACGCTGTCGAAAGACGTGTACATGTTCCAGGTCGACACGCAGGGAGCCATCGTCGGCGTGGGCATCACGGGGGCCAAATTCTACAAGGACAAGGAGCTGAACTGACCAGCGGGAAAACCGGAAGCATCTATTTCACCCATCGGAGGGGAACATGATCCACTCGAGGAGTCACGTGTCGAGGAAAACGACCGCGTTCAGGGGGGGAAGACTTCCGTGGAAGATCTCCGCGGTGATCCTCCCGTTTCTCCTGCTCCTGACCTGCCCGGGGATCGGGAGAGCCGAGGAGGATCCCGCGCCGACAACTACCGTCCAGACGGCAGACGGGGAACGTTTTGCGTTGCTTGGAGACGTGGAACTCGGGCGGCAGAAGACTGGAGAAGCGGAGGCGAAAAAACTGCCCCGCAAACTCCTCCTGATCCCCTTTCCCTTCTACAACGAGACGATCGGAGCGGGCGTCGGGGTCGGCATGATCGCAAACGGGTACCTCCAGCCCCGGGCGACGACCGTGGCGGCGGCCCTCGTGGGCTCGGGAAGCTACCTGTTCTTTTTAAAGGAATTGAACTACCAGTTTCCCTGGTGGAAGCGGATCATTCTCGAGCCCGATGTCTATTTTGCAAAATACAACGATGTGAAATCCTATACCGGAGAGGACAATCCGGGCTTCGTGGGCCAGAGGGCCGGCAGCAACGACTCCGACGAGAACAACTACATCGAGTCGGATGCCAACGACGAGTGGGTGAACCTGGTGACGAAGTTCGTTCTTCCCATCGGGCAGGGCAGGGACAATGTCTTGCCGGATGTCGTCCTCGACCGGGGGCTGTTCGTCTCCGGCGATACGGGCGGCGACGTGTGGAATCCGCTTACAAGCGGCCGGACCTATATCGAGGTGATACCGTTCGAACGGCGGCAGGGCCTCATCGACAACAACAGCCACACCAAGACCGCCGGGATCGATATCGGGATCCGGTACGACAACACGGATTTTCGGGGCAATCCCACGAAGGGAAGCATGCAGCGGGTCTGGTTCGTCAGAGACTGGGGCGCGCTGGACAGCACGGCCCCGTATTCCGTGGTAGGGGCCGAATACTCGAAATATTTTTCCCTCGGCCCCAGCGAGCGGGCGCGGCAGCGGACGTTCGCCCTGGACATCTGGACGATCAATTGCCTGACCTGGGATGATACCTCGACCATCGACGGTACGCTGGAATTCCACCGCCCGCCTGCCTACAAGGGGGCGTCCCTCGGGGGACTGAGCCGCCTGAGGGCGTACGACGCCACGCGATTCAACGACCAGGCGGGGATCCTGTACACCCTGGAATACCGGTACCTTCTCGACTGGAATCCCCTGAAAAACGTCACGATGAAAGGGAAACTCGACGTCGCCTGGTTCGAGGTCGTTCCGTTCGTTGAAGTGGGCCGGGTGTCCCCCTCGTGGGACCTGAAAACCCTGCACAAAAGCATGAAGTACGACGGCGGCGTGGGGATCCGGGCGATGATCAATTACATTGTCGTCCGTCTCGACTTCGGTGTGGGTGAAGAGGGGTTTGCCACCCAGATGTTCATCAGTCATCCGTTCCCGTTCTACTAAAAGGGAAGGGCAAAAAAAAGGGCGGCCCTCCGGAAGGAGGGCCGCCCTGGAATCGCCTGCTGCGAACCTTGTTCCTACTCGCTCATCTTGTTGTTCTTCTGGGCCGCCTGCAGCTTTTTCACATCTTCCGGCGACAGCTTCGGACGGTCCACCTTGATCGTCAGCTTGTTGAGCTTGCCGGTGAAAGGGAACGGTGGCTTGTAGTCGGCATCGTTGACGCCGGTCAGCGTGTCGGAGCCGATGTCGAAACTCTCGTCCCATTGCAGGATCATCGGCAGAGTGCGCGGCATGGTGATGGTCTGTACTGCCTTGCCATCCACCTTGAGCGTGCCGGTGCCGGAACGACCGAGGCCGCTCATGTTGTTGAATGCCAGCGTGCCCAGGCCCAGGCCGTCATACTTGAAGTCGAACTCCAGGATATGCTGGCCGGGCGCAAGCGCGTCGGGGCCTTCCCACTTGACGCGTTTGAGGTCGATGAGGTTCCAGAGGAATACGGGCTTGCCCTTCAGCAGGTAGAAGCCGTAGCCGGCAAACCGGCCGCCGGAGGTCAGGATCATCCCTTCCGCGCCCCCTTCGGGAACGGTAATGTTCGCCGTTATGGTGTAGGAAGCGTCGAGCAGCATCGGCGAATCACCCTGCGGCAGAGCGGTCATCGGGTGGGTGTAGACGAACTCGGTGCGGCCGGCGGTGATGTTCGGGCGCGGAGCCACGATGCGGGCAGCCACCGAAGCATCCAACGGGAACACCTGATACTTTTTCGCCTCCTCGATGAACATCTTCTTCATCTCTTTCACCTTTTCCGGATGCTCGTCAGCGATGTTCTGGGACTGGCTGAAGTCCGTGTTCAGATCGTAGAGTTCGAGTACCTGGTTGTTGAGCGGGTCGGGATTGGCGGCGCCGAAGGCTTCCCACGGCGCGCGGTTTACCTTGGTGCTCAATAGCCACCCTTCGTGATACAAGGCCCACTGGCCCATCATCTCGAAGTACTGGGTCTTGTGACGTGACGGCTCCTTGGCGTTCTCGGTCTCGAAGGTGTAGGCGAAGCTCGTGCCTTCGATGGGCGCCTGCTTGATGCCATCCACATACTCGGGAGCAGGGATGCCGGTGACTTCGAGAATGGTCGGCACCACGTCAATGATGTGCATGAACTGTTCCCGTAGGGCACCCTTGTCCTTTATGTGGCCGGGCCAGGAGACGGTCATGCACTGGCGGATGCCGCCGAGCTTGGAGGCGTTCTGCTTGAACCAGGTGAAGGGGGTGTCGAAGGCCCAGGACCACCCCGCCGACATGTGATTGTAGGTCTGCTCCGTGCCCCAGACGTCGTACCACTTCATCTGTTCGGCGACGGGCATCATGTTGACGCCGTTGAAGAACGCGACCTCGTTGGGTGTGCCTAGCGGCCCTCCCTCGGCGCTGGTGCCGTTGTCGCCGTTGATGTAGATGATCAGGGTGTTCTCGAGCTTGCCTATGTCCTCGACGGCCTGGATGACACGGCCGATCTCGTGGTCATTGTATGCCTCGTAGGCGGCGAAGATTTCCACCTGCCGGATAAAGAGCTTTTTCTCCTCGGGCGTTAAATCATCCCAATTCTTGAGGAGATGTTTCGGCCAGGGCTCCATCTTCGTGTCCGACGGGATCACGCCGAGGCGCTTCTGGTTCTCGAATATCCTCTCGCGCAGTTTGTTCCAGCCGTCGTCGAAGAGGTGCATCGCGTGAATCTTGTCGACCCATTCCTTGGTCGGATGGTGCGGCGCGTGCGTGGCGCCGGGGACGTAATAGAGGAAGAAGGGCTTGCTGGGATCGATCTGGTTGATGCGGTTCAGGTAATCGATGGCGTCGTCGGCCATTCCGGTGACCAGGTTCCAACCCGGCTTCCCCTGGAAGGGATAGATCTGCGTCGTGTTGCGGAACAGGTTCGGCTGCCACTGGTTCGCGTCGCCGCCGACGAACCCGTAGAAGTAATCGAAGCCCTGCCCGATCGGCCAATTCTCGAACGGTCCAAGCTGACTGGCCGCGAAGGCCGGCACATTGTGGTCCTTGCCGAACCACGAGGTGGCGTAGCCGTTTTCCTTGAGGACGCGGCCGATGGTCGCCTTGTCCCTGGGGATGATGCTGTTGTAGCCCGGGAACCCCGTGGACTGTTCGGAGATCACGCCGAAGCCGGCAGAGTGATGGTTGCGCCCGGTGATCAGCGCGGCGCGCGTCGGCGAGCAGAGCGCAGTGGAGTGGATGTTGTTGTAGCGCAGGCCGTTTTTCGCTAGGCGATCCATCGTGGGCGTCGGGATGACGCCGCCGAACGTGCCGGGCACGCCGAAGCCGGAGTCGTCCGTCATGATGAGGAGCACGTTGGGCGCCTGTTTGGGCGGGACGATGCGTGGCGCCCACCAGGGTTTGGATTGGAGGGCATCCTCCTTGATCACCCCGCCGAATTCCGGGTCGGGAGGCGGCATCTGATTTCCGCTGAGCGTAGTGGTAGCGCTGGGCGTCCCCACCACGCCTGTGATTTGCACTCCCGCGTCCGTTCCCGCCACAAGCAGGGACAGCAGGGTGACGGCGATGACAAGCGGCAGGCATTTTCCTGGGATGCTTCGTTTGCCTGTTTCCAAGGGTTTCGCTCCTTTCGTCACGGGTTTACGGCACACAAGTCCCAAGGATAACGAGTCCTGTTACGGATGGTTCCCGATGGTGTACATATAAGAATTTTTGATTTCCTTTGTTCCTTTATGATGCCATTCCACGGAATCGGGTTCGGTCATCGCACGGTGACGTGGAGTCCGGGGAGGGGGGGGGATGTCGTACCGGATCCTTCCGAGGAGGGTGCTTACCGGCCCAGATACCCGGCAAGCGTACCCTGCCACGCCGGCGAATCGATGATTTCCAGCAGGGCGCGGTTGATCGGTTCGCGCAGTGGACTTTTCTGCGGCAGGGCGAATCCGTAGTCCTGGGGGAGGAAGGTGATGGGCAGGACCTCGAGGTTTCCCGGGTACGATTTCCGGATCAGGTAGAGAAGGATCGGCTTGTCGTAGACGAGCGCGTCGATCTTGCCCTTATCTACCGCGCGAAGCCCCTCGGATACCGTCTTGTAGGTATAAAAGGGGATCTGGTCCTGTTTCAGGTAGAGACTGCTCGTTGTCTCCGCGACGGAGCCGACGCGGAGACGATTCAGATCCTCCGGCCCTTTTACCGGCGTCGCGAGCTGGGTCAACGTGAGGTTCGATGTGATGTGCGCGGTGAGAACCGCGACCACGGCGATGCCGATGAGCATCCAGAAAAGCGCCAGGATTCGTCCCATGAGCGTGATGGGCGCCTTGTCTCCATAACCGACGGTAGTCAGGGTTACCGCGGACCACCAGATCCCCGCTCCGATCCCCTCTTTCGTGCTGTGGCCGAACTGGCTCGGGTTGGTCTTATGCTCGAACCGCCAAATGAGGAACCCGATCAGGATCAGAAACAGAAACAGTCCGCCGATCAGATGCGGAACAGGGAAAGTGAAGAAACTCCGGAAGACTGCAAGCCAGGGCTTTCTGGTCTTGTGGGGGACGGCGATGCCCAGCCCCGTGTGAAAGAAGGGGTGCGAGAAGTCCAGGATCTTCTCCCGCTCCGAGGTCACGGTCAATGCGGCGATGGCCAGGTCCAGGGAACCGTCGGCGACTCCTTTGAGAAGGCCCGGAAGGTCCGTCTCCCGAAACTCGAATGGCAGGTTCAGTTCGGCGGCGATTTCGCGCCAGAGGTCGATGCTGATCCCGGTCCAGGAGCCGTCTTCGCCCTTCATGGAAAAGGGCGGCGCCTCTTTGGTGCCGACCACCAGGGTGCGGCCGTGGGGAGACTTATTCTCGGCGGCATTGGTGTTGACAACCAGGGCCATCGCCAATCCCGCGGCCACCATGAGTCTGCAAGCGGACCTCATTCGTCCTCCGCAATGCCAAGAGCCTGTCCCGGTGAGCTTTCCACATCGTGTTTGGTCTCTTCCATAGAAGTGTAGTTTGTTACCCCAAAATAAACCAGCCGGGAAACAAGAATAATGTCGGCGGAAACGCAATACAGGCCGCAAGGTAGATCCTTCGCGCCTCCGCATCAATGTTCTCTTCCGCAACTATTGGGGCGATTTCCTGGGGGATCTCTGAATGGTATTGCAGAGTTAACGGCCCCGGGGTACGATGGCAGGAATCGATCATAAAGGGCGGCAAGGGTTGAATAAACGCGCGCCAGGCGTTGGTTGGTGTAGTCTCGATATTTGGGTCAATAGGAGGGAAAACGATGATCGAAGGGAATCCTGTTCGCTGGAAGGATGCGACGATAAGGGGTGCCTCGATAACAGGAATTGCGCTGCTGCTCGTGTGTCTTTGTATTCTGACCGACGCTCTTGCCGCGCGGCCGGCGGTTGCCGAGGAGCTTGTGTCCGACAAGTGGCAATTCTCCGTATCGCCCTATATGTGGTTTCTCTCGCTCAAAGGCGATGTCACGGTGCAGGGGCAGGAAGCCGAGGGCGACATGGACTTCAGTGACCTCTGGGACCACCTGAACTTCGCCGGGATGGTGGAAATCGAGGCGCGGAAAAACCGGTTGGGGGTCTTCGTCAGCCCGATGTTTTCCCAACTCGAGGTGAGCAAGCCGCGGGTGAACCTTACGGTCGATATGAATATCATCGGGTTCGGCGGGTTCTACCGGCTCGGTCCCTGGCCCCTTCGCGCAGGTGGCGGTCTCTCGGGGCCGGTCCTGGTCACGGATATCTACGCGGGCGGTCGCTATACCTTCTTAAAATCGGATCTCAAGCTGAATCTTCCGAACAACCCTCGCTTTGTCGGGTCCAAAAACTGGGTCGATCCGATCATCGGAGTCCGCACGTTGTGGTTCCTGACGCCGAGATGGATGATCGTCGTCGCGGGGGACATCGGCGGCGGGACCGGTTCAAGCTCGGACTTCCAGTGGATGGTCACCGGCCTGGTCGGCTACAGCTTTCACCTTCTTGGTGATGACCATGCAACGGTGTTCGCCGGCTATCGGGCGTTGGGGCAGGACTACGCCGACGGCAGCGGTGCCGACCGGTTCGAGTGGGATGAGACGATGTACGGCCCCATGGTCGGGTTGGCGTACCATTTCTGATCCGCCAAGACCCCAGCGGAAGGAAAATGGGGGTCGAGAATCAGCATGGCGATCTTCCGCCATCCTGCTCCGGGCCTGTTCGAGATTCCTGAAGATTATTGAAACATAATTCGTTTTTCAGGTATCTAAGGGTCTCCTGCGCACGATGACGATCGGGGGATGCCTCGAGAAAGGGGAACGAGAATCATGATGAAGAGAGAAAGGACACGCAAAGGATCTCGGGTAATTCGTCTGTTTTCCGAGGTGGTGTTTCTGTGCGCGATATTTGTGGCTGCAGGCATGGTGATTCCCCGTACGGCAATCGCGGAAACCGCGGCCGAGATCGACCGTGACGTCGACTCGGCCATCATAAAACTGTACAACGCCCATCATGTCGCCAAGGAACTCTCCAAGGTGGCCAAGGGGATCCTCGTCTTTCCCGATGTGGTCAAGGCAGGGTTCATCGTCGGCGCGCAGTACGGCACGGGTGCCCTCCGGGAGGAGGGGAAGACGGTCGGGTACTACAATACGGTCGCCGCATCGTACGGACTGCAGGCGGGGGCGCAGAAGTTCGGGTATGCGTTGATCTTCATGAACCAATCCGCTCTCGATTATTTAAAGAAGAGCAAGGGCTGGGAGATCGGCGTGGGGCCGAGCATCGTCGTCGTCGACGAGGGGCTTGCCCGGTCCCTTTCGACCACCACCGCCAAGGATGATGTATATGCCTTCTTCTTCAGTCAGAAGGGGTTGATGGCGGGCCTGGGCCTGCAGGGCTCCAAGATCAGCAAAATCAAACCGGACAAGGAGTAAGCTCCTTTAACGACCGATGCCTGGAGGAGCTCAATTCTCAATAGGCTGATATCCAAGGAGAATTGTCGAGGGCAGGGAAAGGATGCAGAAGAAGGGAGATGGGAAGATGCGAAAACCTAAGGAGGCAAATCGTTTTGTCACCGGGGTTGTTCTGTGCCTCTCTGTTTTCCTGATCCTGGGCGTATCATCTCCGCTTTCGGGGGTTGCATTCGGTCAGGAACTGATCATCTATCCGAACAAGGGGCAGAGCAAGAAGCAGCAGGAAAAGGATCAGTTCGAATGTTACACGTGGGCCAAAGGGCAGACGGGGTTCGATCCGATGGCGCCGCCCACGGCGACGGCCCCTCCCCCGGCGAAGGAAGCGCAGGTGGGAGGCGTGGGGCGCGGGGCAGCCC
>JBAVJZ010000082.1:0-2968 GCA_049688015.1 Candidatus Deferrimicrobiaceae bacterium
ATTCCTTAAAGGGAGACAATATAAGTATGGTGGGCCTTTCTTAGCTGCTTTTTCCACCCCCGGAATGTCAGGGAAATCTTTGGCATCTTTTTGCATTTTGCTAGTGTCTACTTCTACATCTTCGATACATTTTTGCTTCATTTTAACGTCATCCAGTTTTGCTTCCATAAACTTACCCTTCTTGGTTTTAACTTTCCATTTTTTACCATCATTAAGAATAACTTCTTTTTCCTCATCTGGCATGCGAATACCCTCCTTGTAAATTATTCCCCTCCATTAGTGTCCATCACTCGTATTTACCCCACATATTTACAACGGATTCTCATCGAGCATAGTCACCACCCCCTTTCCTCTAAAGTGAGAGCGTAAGTTTGAAATACACAGCTCTTCCCGGTATGAGGGAAGGGTTGCCCGGATCCGGGTCCCGGTAATTGAACTCTTTATCGAACAGGTTCCTCCCCTCGATCGTGGCAAGCCCCATGCGTTTCGGCAGGCGGTATCCTATTACGCCATCAAATATCCAGAACTGATCTGATCCCGGATCTGTATCCTGTTTGTAATAGGTTCCTTTCGCCCGCGCAATCCATCCGCACGGGTGGAAAAAGGCGACCCCCAAGGGGAACCGTTGGGTTTTCAAAAACGTATAATCTCCCATCGACATGTTCTCATCGTCGATGTGCTCATATTGATATTCTCCGGAAAGAGCAAGGAAACGGTGTGGTGTCCAGTAGAGGTATGCACGTCCCAGCCGTTCCCTGCTTTCAAACCACTCCACTTTCGGAGGCGCCGGTGGGGCCGAAAATCCGATGGGAATGTCGAGGTCTCTCTGCGATAATTCGAGTCCTCCATAAACGGCCTCGGTGAATTTCTGGTCCACGGCAACTCCATACCGCCATGATTTCGTTCCCCCGACATCGTCGAAGAACTGGTTGAATCCCGCCACCTGGGTCGGCTCGATCGTCTGTCCCGTGGAAACCAGCGTCCTTGTCAAGACACGGAAGGCTGCCGCCCGGAACGTGGTCCCGGGAAGGGGGGTCCATACCACACCCAATTTCGGATTGAACTGGTTCTGATCGGATGAATCTTCACTCGTATCATCCAGGAAATCGGCGGATCCCCCGATGGTCCAAGTGACATTTTTCGGATAACGGATCTGTGAATACAAGTAAAGATTGATGTGTCGTTGCTCGCTATCCAAATTTTCCGTCATAACGATTGGAGGAATCGGTGGAGGGAAGATGAGTTCGGTATCGATGACAAAACCTCGATTCACCTTGATCCATCCGGCCCCGATTACGGTGCTGAACCGATCCTTCGACAGGAGATGCTGAAGCTCAAAACTGTAAACATCGTCGGTGATCGGACTTTTGGTCTTGACTTCATATAATCCCGGAACTTGATCCGTATTGATGTTAATGAGTTCATTTTCTTCATAAACTGCGGAAGCGATGATACGGGAATTCGGCGAGAAAGCATGGTGAGCCCCGAGACGCCAGTACTTGTTATCGATTTCCTGTCGCAGGCCCGGGTAATAAGCATCCGGATCGAATCCCAGGGTAAGGTCCCCGTTTTCCCGGGTGGTATACCGGAACTCCCCCTGGACGCTGGTCTTGTACGAGAGGCTTGCTTGGGCAAACGCATCAAAAATATGCTGATCGAGGTCGTTGTTGGGCCGGAAGCCGTCGGTCTGGAAGCCGAACAGTCCGACGCTGTAGGACAGATTCCCCGCCCCCGCGGAATGTACGGCCTCACCGCCCACAGTACTGTTTTCCCCGACGACGCCGCTTGCTTGCAGCGCCAGGCGGTTCCGGTTGAACAGGGGATTGAATTCGTTGAATGAGGGGGAAGAGGGTCCCGCCCCCTCCAGGATGGCCAGGTTTCTCAGAACGAGGCTGGGCTGGACCGGGTTGATGTTGATGGGCTGGAGCAGCTGCGACTGCAGCAACTCGCTCACCCGGGCGATCTCGTGCCCGGGAAGAGCCGAGTAGGAGTCGGCCAGGAACCGGTGCGCGGAGTAGTTCGCCGGATCGGTATTGACCGATTTCCATCCCTCCACCAGCGCCAGCTGCTGGAACCCCAGGTCGCTGTATATTCTTCCCAGGCTTGCACTTCGAGCCGCCAGGTCCTCGTCCAGCAACAGGCGGGACCGGTAGACCGCCCGGTTGTCGTTCAGCGAGATCGACTTCTGCAGGTCATACAGGCCCTCCACCGGCCGATTCACGGACTGCTTCAGGATCGCGTCGTAGAAGTAGGGGGTTGGATCGTTGGGATCCAGTTCCTTCGCCATGGAGAACTGCGTGGAGGCGGTCTTCCCCCGCTTCTCCTCGTAGTACGCCTTCCCGAGATAGCTGCGGATGAGAGAGTTGTTCGGGTCGAGACTCGCCGCGATTTCGATCTCCTTCCGCCCTGCTTCCACGTCTCCGTCCCGGATCGTCGCCAGCCCAAGGCCCAGCCGCGGCAGGGGGTCCGCCTGGTCCAGTCCGATCGCCTTTTCGAAGGCAGCCCGGGATTCCTTGGTCCTGATCTGGGCCAGGTAGGCAAATCCAAGGACCGTCTGCGTCCGGGCGATCTCGGGGGGTAGCGCAGCCGCCTTCTTTGCCTCGTCGAGCGCTTCATCCAGGCGGCCGAAGGAAAGGAGGAGTTCGGAGAGCCTCGCCCGGGCCAGGGCGTTCCCGGGCTCTAGCTTCACCGCCTCCCGGAGGGAAGCAAGGGCACCCTCCAGGTCAAAATTAGCCTGCTGCGCATAGGACAGCGCGACGAGGGTGTTTGCGGATTTCGGGGCAGCCACTACCGCCTTCTTAGCCAGTTCGAGCGCCTTTTCCTTCTCGTTCTGCGCGACCGCGATGACCGCCAGCAGGGAAAGCGCATCCGGGTCGCCCGGCGCCGTTTTCAGAGCCTCGTCGATCACACCCACTGCCTCGTCGACCCTGCAGACGGCAAGAAGGTTTGCTGCACGTTCCTGCCAGCC
>JBAVJZ010000083.1:0-1709 GCA_049688015.1 Candidatus Deferrimicrobiaceae bacterium
GGAAGGAGGAGCCCATTGATTCACGATCTCCGCGGAAAAACAGTCGCCGTAGTTCTGGGGGTCTGCCTTTTTGCAGGGGGCGGGTGCGCCAGCTCCAGGATGGCGAGGTTTTACACCCTCAGCCCGATGAGCGCTCCGGGAGAACCGTCCAGGACGGTCCCGGCGGAGCAGGGGATCGCAGTCGCGGTGGGGCCGGTCGCGATCCCGGATTATCTCGATCGTCCGCAAATCCTTACCCGATCGGGTCCCAGCGAGCACAAGCTTGCCGAATTCGAGCGTTGGGCGGGTTCTCTCGAAGCAGATGTTTCCCGGGTCCTCGTGGAGAACCTGTCGACTCTTCTCTCCCCGGACAACGTGACCGTTCTTCGGTGGGGGGGGGACGCATACCCCTTCCCGGCCGAATACCGGGTCGGCGTCGATGTGACGCGGTTCGAGGGAACCATCGAGGAATCGGTAACCCTTGCGGCGCAGTGGTACGTTTCACGGGAAGGGGACAAGAAGATCCTCTCCGCGCGGGAATCGATCGTAAAGGAACCTGTGGAGGGGCAGGACTACGACGCCCTGGTGGGAGCGATGAGCCGTGCGCTCGCGGCGCTCAGCAGGGAAATCGCCGGTGCGATCCCCGCGAGATGAATGGAAATCCAGGGAAAAAGGAGTACGGAAATATGAAAACGAGTACGTTCGTCGGAGTTCTCTTCCTGGTTGTCCTGCTGGCAGTGACACCCGCGTTCAGCCGGGCGGAAAGCGATGCGGAACTGGCCAGGAAAACGCAAAACCCGATCGCCTCCCTGATCAGCGTGCCGCTGCAGTTCAACTACGACGAGAACCTAGGACAGAACGACGACGGATCCCGTTATCTGTTGAACATTCAGCCCGTCATCCCGATCTCTCTCAATCCGGAGTGGAACATCATCTCGCGAACGATCGTGCCCCTCATCGACCTGCAGGACTTCCCGGTCAAGGGGGACGACGAGTCGGGGATCGGCGATGTGCTCCAGAGCCTGTTCTTTTCACCGAAAAAACCGACGACGCGCGGTCTCATCTGGGGCGTCGGCCCGGTCGTTTCCTTCCCGACGGCATCCGACGATTACATGGGAACCGGGAAACTGAGCGCGGGCCCCACCGTGGTGGGGCTCAAGCAGGAGAGCGGCTGGACCTATGGCGTGCTGGCCAACCACCTCTGGTCATTCGCCGGCGAAGGCGGTCGTGCCTATGTGAACGCGACATTCCTCCAGCCGTTTCTTGCCTTCACGCTTCCATCATTTACAACGGTGGGGGTCAACACGGAATCCTCCTATGACTGGAGAGCCGAGCAGTGGTCCGTGCCTGTCAATTTGATGGTATCCCAATTGCTGAGAATAGGCTCCCAACCGGTCAGCCTGCAGGCTGGCTTGCGGTACTGGGCCGATTCGCCGGAGGGCGGGCCCGAGGACATAGGCTTCCGCCTGGCCATAACATTGCTGTTCCCGAAGTAAAGACAATCGTCCGACCCGCAGAACATGGTCGGGAGCTTGCGACTTTCAGCCGGGAAATCGCCACCGCGAATCCCGTGCGGTAAACGCGGGGGAGTGGTTCCTGCCGGGCCGGTAATCCCCCGTCTCCGGACCCTTCCCGATTCCCGTCAGAGCGAGAAGGATATCCCCGCCAGCAGCTCGACCTGGCCGAAGGCGTCCCCCTGCACCCGGACATCGCATGTCGCTCCCCCGGAC
>JBAVJZ010000084.1:0-15408 GCA_049688015.1 Candidatus Deferrimicrobiaceae bacterium
CACGTCGACATGCCTGGCGTGGACGAGGGGAATTCCGGCGATGTCGTCTTGGATATCCAGGTCCTCGAGGGAGACGCGGAGATGCAGCGGATGCAACCGAAACTCCCGGTAGGAAACCCGCAGACCCATTGCGCGGGCTTCCTCCCGGATCGTATCCTCCGCCTTTGCCAACAGGGGGGGAATTTCCTGGACCAGCCGCCGGATTCCGAAGGTAAGGAGTACGACGAGGAAGAACCCCAGACCGATCCTCCACGCCCATCGCCTCGCCATAAGTGTAAATTATAAAGGAATTGGCGTAAAAACCGAAGAGCCCCTCGCAAGGAAGGGCTCTTCGCTACCGGAAAAACTCCGATGACAGGATGGAGCGGGCGACCGGATTCGAACCGGCGACGTCAAGCTTGGGAAGCTTGCATTCTACCCCTGAATTACGCCCGCATTTCCCCGTTTTTCTACCATGGACCGATCCTGCGTTGCAACAGTTTGCTCATTCCCCGAACTTCCGGACACGCTCCCGGAGGTCCCGGTAGTCCGGAAAAGATTCGTACAAGGAAAGAAAGATTTCCCTTGCCTCCTCTTCCTTCCCGCTTTGGGTAAAAAGAACCGCCATCAGGTAGCGTACATCCCGCGTTTCGGCAGGGCTGACGCCTTCCGCCGCAAGCACCTCCTTGAGCGTTTCGATTGCCGCCTCGAGCTCCCCGTTCTCGGCCAACGTCTCGGCAAGAAGGCAAGACGCCCCCAGGAACAGCTTCGACTCCAATCGGGAGACCCGGAATTCCTCCGCGGCCTCGTCCAGAAGGCCCATCTCCTTGTAGGCAATTCCGAGGTTGTACCGCGCCTCCGGATCCGACTCCCCGATCTCTTCTTTCACTTTCGCCTGAAGCTTCTCCACGGAGCTCTGCAGTATCTTCTCATCCTCGCTCCCTTCCCGTGGGGGTGCTTTTTTCTCTTCGGCGGGAGCCGGGAGCTCGGGCTCCGAGAGCCTGCGCAAGGCCTCCTCGAAGGAAATCGCTCCCGCGAAATCCTCCGCCTGCCCTTTCTCCACGGCCGATACTACCTCGTCCGCCGCCGATCCGCGTCTCGAATCCCCCGAACTTCCCAGGAATTCCAATGCCTTTTGCAGGTACGGAAGGCCCTCCTCCGGTTTTCCCACGGCGATCCAAAGGAAGCCACAGGGCTCGAAAAGCTCGGGATTTTCCATCGCGATGGAGGTAAGAACATTCATCCGGACGGCAAACTCCTTCTCCATACGGGAGGGGACGACGACGGAGACCACTTTCGCCATCTCGCTTACGGCCTCGAACAGCTTCCTCTGATACAGGTAAACGTCCGCGACGAGGAGGGACGGTAGCGCGTTGCCCGGCAGGTTTTCCGAGATGCCCTGGTAGAATTCGATCCTCTGGTCGTCGGAGGCGAACCGTATCCCTCCGGAGGCCACCTTCTGCAGTTCGCTCAACGCGTCTCCCGTGTGTCCGTGCTGGGCAAGCAGACGGATGAGCCAGCGCTGGAATTCGATGTTGGCCGGGTCGTTCTTGAGCATCTGTCGGAGGACGGCGATGGCCTTGGTCGTGAAGCCGCTCTTTTCGTAAAGGATGGCCGCACGTGCGAGCTGGTCGGTTCCCTCCACGATCTCCCCCTGCCGCAGCAGGAAAAGACCCAGCTTCTGCCTCGCCTGGGGATCCTGCGGGGAATCCTGGATCCTCCGCGACAGGGAGGAACGATCGTCTCCCTCTTTCGAGGAGAACTTCTTCCGGAATGAATCGAACAGGCCCAACCGGTCACCCCTCCTTGCGAGGCCGCCGGTCACGCCCGGCAAACCCACCGTCCATTATGCCCTCTTTTCCACAAACTTGGTCCACAAACGACCCTCGGTGAAATCCGAGTCCATCATCATCTTCTTGTGAAAATCGATCGACGTTTTCACCCCATCGATCCGGATCTCCTCGAGAGCCCGCCGCATCCGCATGATCGCCTCGTTACGGTCCTCCCCGTGCACCACCAGCTTTCCCAGCAGGGAGTCATACGTCGAGGGGACCGTGTAACCGGGGTAGATCCCTGTGTCGATACGGACTCCGAATCCCCCGGGGAACATGCACGATGTTATCTGTCCCGGGGACGGGGTGAACGTTTCGGGATCCTCCGCGTTGATACGGCACTCAATGCTGTGACCCCGGAACTGGACCCCCTTCTGGTCGATCCGGAGTTTCTTGCCGTCGGCGATCCGGATCTGCTCCCGCACGATGTCCATACCCGTGATCATCTCCGTGACGGGGTGCTCCACCTGGATCCGTGTGTTCATCTCCAGGAAATAGAACTCCCCTTCGGAAATGTAGAGGAACTCGACCGTCCCCACATTGTTGTACCGCACCGCGGTTGCCGCGTCGA
The DNA here is from genome assembly GCA_049688015.1 of Candidatus Deferrimicrobiaceae bacterium. Lineage (GTDB taxonomy): Bacteria > Desulfobacterota > Deferrimicrobia > Deferrimicrobiales > Deferrimicrobiaceae > CSP1-8. Next base: position 2,383 of record JBAVJZ010000084.1, read on the forward strand.
CCGCCGCTTTGTGGATCCGGTTCCGGACCCGGGCGGGGATGAACGGCGCGGGGGCCTCCTCGATCAGTTTCTGGTGACGCCTCTGAACCGAACAGTCCCGGTCCCCCAGATGGATGATATTGCCGAACTTGTCACCTATAATCTGGACCTCGACGTGCCTCGCGTGCTCGAAATACTTCTCGATGTAGACGTCCGGAACACCGAAGGCGGAAAGAGCCTCCGACTGGGCGGTAAGAAAGGCGTTGATGAAGGAGGCGGGAGAATGAACGATTTTCATACCCCTTCCGCCTCCTCCGGCAGCCGCTTTGATGATTACGGGGAAACCGATCTCCTTCGATATCCGAAGCCCCTCCTCTTCTTCCGTGATCGATCCGTCGCTCCCCGGGACGGTCGGCACCTTGACCTTGCGCACCGCGTTGCGTGCCTCGACCTTGTTTCCCATCAGCCGGATCGACTCCGATGACGGACCGATAAACTTTACCCCGTAATTCTCGCAGATTTCGGCGAAGGCCGGATTCTCCGCGAGGAATCCGTACCCGGGGTGGACCGAGTCCGAGTCCGTGATCTCGATCGCACTCAGAATGGAAGGAACATTGAGGTAGCTCTCCGCGCTCGGTGGCGGCCCTACGCAGACGGACTGGTCCGCTGTCTTGACGTGCATTGCGTCCTTGTCTATGGAGGAATAGATGGCGACGGTTCGAATCCCCATCTCGCGGCAGGTGCGGATGATACGGACGGCGATTTCTCCCCGGTTGGCGACCAGCACCTTGTGAATCATGCCGTCTTCTACTCCGCAGAGATGTGGAAAAGCGGCTGGCCGTACGCCACCGGTTGCGCGTTTTCTACGAGAATCGCCACCACGACGCCTCCCGTGTCGGATTCGATCTGGTTCATGATCTTCATCGCCTCGACGATGCACAGGACCTGGCCCTTGGTGACGCGGCTTCCCACCTCGACGAACGGGGCCGCGTCGGGTGCCGGCGCCCGGTAGAACGTCCCCACGATCGGGGAGACGATCTCCTTGCCCGCCGTCTTCGGAGGATCTTTCGGAGGGGCGGGAGCGGGAGCCTCCGCCGGAATAGCGGCCGGGGAAAGGGGGAGGGGCTGCGCGGCGGCAACCGGGCGCATCTCGCCCGCCGGTCCCCGCCGGACCTTCAGAACGTCCTCCCCGCGGACCACCTCCAGTTCGGTCACGTCGGTTCCCTTGAGAAGTTCGATGATCTCCCGTATCTCTTTCAGATTCATATCGCTCCCCTTACGCGCGCTCTATGTAGGTACCCGTGCGTGTGTCCACCTTGATCCTGTCCCCGACATCGAGGAAGAGGGGAACCTGTACTACGGCCCCCGATTCCAGGGTGGCGGGTTTGGTCGCCCCGCTTACGGTATCGCCCTTGAGCCCCGGTTCGGTCTCGACAATCTGCAGTTCGATGAAGATGGGAAGGTCGATGCCGATCGGCTCCCCACGGTAGAACAGGATCTTGACCGGGAGGTTCTCGATCATGTAGTTTGCGGCGTCCCCCATGTGCTCCCGGTCCAGATAGATCTGCTCGTAGGTCTTGGTATCCATAAAGTGGTAGGCGTTCTCCAACATGTACATGAACTGCATCCCGCGCTCGTCGAGGTCCGGCTTGTTGACCTTGTCCCCGCTTCGGAATGTATTCTCCAGAACGGCCCCGGTTTTCAGGTTCTTGAGCTTCGTCCTGACGAAGGCCCCGCCCTTACCGGGTTTCACATGCTGGAAGTACACGATCACATACGGTTCGCTACCGAACTCGATTTTCAGCCCGTTTCGAAAGTCCGACGTGGAATACATTCGCCTTTCCCCTTCAGAGAAGCGATGAAGCCTGCTTGGGAAGATAGGTCACCCTTTCTCCCCTCCTCCCCGTCACCCGGATCATGTCTTCGATCCGGATTCCTCCAAACCCGGGAATATACACTCCGGGCTCAACGGTCACTACCATTCCCTCGACAAGACGGTCCTTCGACCGCGGAGACAGGGAAGGTCGCTCGTGGATGTCCAACCCCACTCCATGGCCGGTGGAATGAACAAAATACTTCAAATATCCCGACCGGTCCAGCGATTCCCGCACCAGGGAATCCACGTCCCTGCATGGAACCCCCGGCCGGATACCCCGAATCCCCCGTTCCTGCGCGCGCCTGACGGCGTCGAACACCCTGCCAAGTGAGGGCGAGGGGCGAGCGGGGAGAACGGAGACGGTCTCGTCGGAGCAATACCCGCGACGGCGGGCCCCGAAATCGATCACGATTGCCTCATCCCGTCCGATCGACACGCCCGTGGGTTCGGCGTGGGGAAGAGCGGAACGCGGGCCCGACGCGACGATCGCCCGGAAGGACGGTTCCTCGGCCCCCAGCACCTTCATCCCCCTCTCCAGGTCCGCCGCCACCTCCTTCTCGGTCCGGCCACGAATCCCCGCCGAGAGGACCTCGAGAAGGGCGCCCGAGGCAACTGCCGCCGCGCCCTCCATGGCAAGGATCTCGGCCTTCTCCTTCCGCATCCGAAGCGATTCCACCGGATCACGCAACGCCACCCACTGGGAATCGTTCCCTTTTGTAAGGTAGCGATAGAGCTCCACGGTGAGATGGCGGGATTCAAACCCCACCCTCGCACGCCCCCTGCGGCCGGAGCGCCGTGTCGACGTTCGGATCCTGCGCGACACCACGGACCACTTCCTGTCGGAAATTACGATCTCCGCCCCGCGCACCTCCTGCCGGGATTGCTCCGCATACCTGCCGTCGGTCACGAAGATCACGCCGTCCTGGGATACCAGGAGGGCGGCATCGCTTCCGCGGAATCCCGTGAGATACCGGATATTGCTCATCCGGAGGCAGAGAAACTGGTGGATCCTCTGCCTCGCGAGAACGCCCAGGAGCCTCCGGATACGCGTATCGGTCCCCGGATCCCGCGAGTTACGGCGAGGCAATTCCACCTTCCCCGCGGAGATGGTCGAGGATGGCACGCAGGGCGAGAACGTATCCGAAACCGCCGAATCCCGCGATCCGGCCGACCACCACGTCCTCGATCAGGGATTGATTCCGAAAGGATTCCCGGCGTGCCAGGTTGCTCAGATGGACCTCCACGGCGGGAAGCCCGGCGTAGAGCAGGGCGTCGCGGATCGCGACGCTGGAGTGGGTGTATCCTCCGGGATTGATCACCAGCCCATCGGCGTTTCCCCTTGCTTCCTGGAGGCGGGTCACGATCTCCCCCTCGTGGTTGGACTGAAAGAATTCCACGGACGCTCCCTCCTGCCGGGCGGCTTCGGTCACCTTGCGCCGGATTTCGGCAAGCGTCTTCGTTCCGTATATCCCCGGCTCCCGCTTGCCGACGACGTTGAGGTTCGGTCCGTCGAGGACCAGAATCCGGTACGCCGCCCGAAGGGCCGGACGCCTCCCTTCCTTCGGAGTTGCGTCCGGACCGCCCGTCTGCCGTTTCCGGGAAGCAGTACCCATCACAGCATCTCTCTGGCCCGCGAGGCGCCCTGCCGGAGGAGGAACCGGCATTTTCCGGGTATCGCCCCCGGGGACGCGACGAGCAGAAGGTAATAGTCGACGGTCACCTTCTGGAAAAATACCTGTCCGTCCTCTCCGGCAATAAACACCTCGGAGGCGCCCCCGAGTCCGTGCTCCCCGGCTACCCGCACGCTCTCCTTGAAAAACTGGACCATCTCCGCGCAGAGAGCGGAGAGGTCGAGGCCGGCGGCTGCGCTCCATTCCTCGACGGCCAGCCCGTCCGATCCAGCCAGGGCCCCCCCGCGTATCGAAGACTCCCTCCGATGCATCCCCTCAATGATGTCCCGAAACGTCATAACCGAACTCCTTTGTCATCTTCCTGAGAAATGCGGCCAGGGCGGAAACCAGTCTTTTTTCCCGGTCTACCACCCGTTTGCCCAGACGCGCTTCCCGCCATGCCAGCGCCCGGGAGTCGTTGGGATGACTACGCAGGATCTCGTCGATAATCCGTATCGACTCCTCCTGCCGCCCCTGGTCCCAGTAAATGCTGGCCATCGTGACCGTCCTGATGAGGGTCCCCGCCTCTGCTGAAGATGTCTCTGGCGGGCTGTCAGGCGCCCCCGCACGCGGATCCCCGGCGTCGCCTATTTCCTCGTCGGGACCGGACCACCGGTCGGCTGGGCGAAGCTCGAACGCCCCCTCTTCCAGGATGACGACTTCCTCCAGAAGGGGGGAGCCGCTTTCCCCGATTTCCGGAAGGGCATCCTTCACCTCACGCTCGATCTGCCGTGCCACGCGCTGCGCGCGGGCGGATGAGGGGTCCTGGGCCAATGCCTCCTTGATCGTCTCCCACGCTCCGGAAAGATTTCCTGCGTGGCCGTACGCCTCCGCGAGCGCAACCATCGCGCCCATGTCCCGTGGATTGACTACCACCCGTCGTTCCAGCTCCGAAATCGCAGGAGTGGCTTCGTCCGGGCCTGCCGGTGCCTCACAGGGGGCCTCTTCTTCCGGAGAACGCATCTTCTCTTTCCCGGCTTCCCGTGCCCTTTCCCCCGCAATCACCCGGAGTTCCTCCCGTATGGAGGGCAATTCCTCCCGGAGGAGGGAAACGGGTATGCGCTTCAGGGCACAGGAACCGGACCCGGTCAAAAGCGGCATGTCGATGTCCGACACCATCCTCTTCTTGTCCATCCCGATCGCTGCGGCGATGGCCGTGACCGGAACCGAGGGGTCGTCGAGCGCAAAACCCATCTCGAGGAGCAGGTCGATCAATCTCCTTTCCAGCCCCGGGGATGTCGCCCCTTGCCTGCGGGAGAAAACCGCCTCCCATGCCAGCCCCATCGCAACCGCCTCCCCGTGGAGGAACTGCCGATACCCGGAGGCCTGTTCCAGCGCGTGCCCGATCGTGTGCCCCAGGTTCAGGATACGGCGTACGGATGCTTCCCTCTCGTCACTCTCGACCACCGAGGCCTTGAACGCCACGGCGCCGCGGATGACCGAAATCCAGGAGTCGCCAGACATTTCCTTCCAGCTTTCCGCGCAGGCGGCGATGGATTCCAGGAGAGAGGGGGCACCGGCGAAGGCGCATTTCACGACTTCCGCCATCCCCGCCCGCAGGTTCCTTTCGTCCAGCGTGAGGAGGAAGGCCGGGTCGATGAATACCGCCCGGGGCTGGTGAAACGCCCCTACGAGGTTTTTCCCTTCGACGAGGTTGAATCCCGTCTTCCCGCCGACACTGCTGTCGACCTGCGAAAGAAGAGTGGTGGGAATTTGCACATAGGGAATTCCCCGGAGGAAGGTAGCGGCGGCGAAACCGGCAAGATCTCCCACAACCCCGCCGCCGAATGCCACGACGAGAGAGTCCCTTCCCGCTCCCTTGCGGGCGAGAAAGGAATAGATCTCCTGCACCGCATCCCAGCGCTTTCTCTCTTCGCCGGGAGGAAGGGAAAGAACATCGTGAGGAACCCCCGAGAGCCACTTCCCGAGGTCGTCCCCGTAGATGGAGTGCACGGTACGGTCCGTCACGACGAAAACGGGAGTACCCCGGAAGAACCGCGTCACCCACTCCTGAAAGAGGGGGTACACCCCCGTACCGAAAAAGATGTCGTAAGAACGGTCCCCCAACGACACCGTGATGATTTCGTCGTTCACCCCCCTCTCCTTTCCTTGCGGCCGGTCTTTCCCGCCGGGGCACCCTGTACTTTTCGGGAAAGGAGCCGGAAAATCTCTTCGGCCACCCGTGCCGGCGTCTGATTTTCCGTGCTCACCCGGAAATCCGCCTGAAGGTAAGCCGGCCGGCGGCTTTCCATCAGCTCCGTAACCGCCTTCTCCCGATCCCCCCCGGAAAGCAGGGGCCGCGACGTGTCCCTGCCCAGGCGCGCAAGCGCGGTGGCGGGAGATATATCGAGAAACACGACCGGCGCATACGCCTTCAGCCGTTTCCGGTTATCGTCGTCCAGAAACGATCCTCCGCCGGTTGCGATGACCCTGCCCGGTACCGAGACGGCGTCCCGGATCGCCATGCTCTCCCTCTTTCGGAATGCCTGCTCTCCGTCGGTGGCGAAGATTTCCGCTACCGTCTTCCCCCCGTCGGCCTCGATCCGTTCGTCCACGTCGAGGAACTCCGCTCGGAGACGTCGGGCGAGCACCTTGCCCACCGAACTCTTCCCGGCGCCCATGAACCCCACAAGCACGGCCCCCCGCGAGGGTCCCCGACTCCTCATCGGCATCCGATTCGGCGCAGGTATCCTGAGTAATTATAGTGAATCTCGTGCATCGAGTCCCCCCCGAATTTCTCCAGGAAGGCGGACGCAAGGACGATGGCCACCATGGCTTCTGCGACAACCGAGCATGCAGGCACCGCGCAGACGTCGCTTCGCTCGCGATGTGCATCGGCCCGTTTCCAGCCCCGGATGTTCACGGTGCGCAGGGGGTTTCCCTGGGTGGGGATCGGCTTCATCGCCGCTCGTACGACCAGCGGCTCTCCGTTGCTCATCCCCCCCTCCACCCCGCCTGCCCGGTTCGTTTTCCTGTGAACCGGTAGAAACAGCTTGCCGAGAAGACGGTTTCCCTTGCCCTTCCCCGGGAAGATTTCATCGTGCACGTCATTTCCGGAAAGCGACGCCAGGGGGAAGCCCCCCCCCATCTCGACGCCCTTGATGGCAGGGATGCTCATCAGAGCCTGTGCCAGTCGCCCGTCGAGCCTTCGGTCCCAGGAGACATACGATCCGAGGCCCGGGGGAACCCCGCGGGCAATGACTTCCACCGTCCCTCCCACTGTGCTCCCCGTCCTCTTCGCGCGGTCGATTACCGCGATGGCTCTTCTGGCGGCCTCCGGATCGGCCATTCGCAGGTCGCTCTTCTCCGATGTTACGGCCAGTTCCCAGCTTCCCCGGGTCTCCCGGGAAACACAAACCATACCGATCGAGACGACGTGTCCCGCGATCTCCACACCCACTTCCCGCAATACCATTCGCGCCAGGGACCCCGCCGCGACACGGGCTGCCGTTTCCCTTGCGCTTGCCCTCTCCAGGACGTTCCGAACGTCCCGGTGGCCGTATTTGAGAACCCCCGGGAGATCGGCGTGTCCGGGACGAGCCGTCGTCAGGGCGGGGATCCGTCTTCCCTCCCCCTCCTGTGCCATTTTCTCCCGCCAGTTCTCCCAGTCCCGGTTGCGCAGGAGCATGGCGACCGGTCCTCCGAGCGTCCTGCCGAAACGAACTCCGGAAAGTACCTCTACCTCGTCCCTTTCGATCTGCATGCGATCACCGCGGCCGTACCCGACCTGCCTGCGGGCAAGCTCCCGGTTGACCGCGCTCCGGTCGAAACCCATTCCGGCGGGCAACCCCTCGACGACGGTGACCAATGCCGGCCCGTGTGTCTCCCCGGCCGTGCGGAAAGTGAACAATTCCTCACGCCTCCTTCAAGAAAAAAAACGGAGCACCAGGCCCTTTCGAGCAGGTGCTCCGGAAAAAGCGAACCCCGTTCGGAATCAGTAGATCCTGGCCTGTGCTGACTCCGTCTTCAGAATTTTCGGTGTTATGAATATCAGCAATTCCTGGTTTTGCGACTGGGTCGCGTCATACTTGAATAAATACCCCAAAATGGGGATTTTGGAAAACCACGGAACCGCCGACTGGTCCTTTTTCCGCGAAACCTGGAGAATTCCCCCGATCACCGCGGTTTCACCGTCCCTCACCAGAACTTCCGTAGTGGCCTTCTTCTTGTTGATGGCCGGCTGTCCGTTCGCCCCCGTCGCCCCCTGGGAATCGTTTTTCGCTTCGAGCTTCATGATGATGCTTCCCTCAGGCGTAATGTGGGGCGTAACCTTGAGACTCAATGTCGCGTCCACGAACTGGGTGTTCGTGCCTGAGGCGGATACGGTCGAGTACGGGATCTGGGTCCCCTGCTCGATCATGGCTTCCTTGTTGTCGATCGTGACTACCTTGGGCGAGGAAACCACCTTCCCCTTTCCGGAGGCCTCGAGCGCCGACAGGGACAGGTCGAGACGGAGATTATCCCTCAGGATTCCGAAAGTGAGCCCGCCGCCGGCGCCCAGGCCTACGGACGCCGGGAGGTTCACCGCGTAGTTGGGGGCTGTCGCGGAAGAGAAGGGAATCGTATTGGCGAGGGCCTGATCCGGAACGAACGCCCCGCTGGTGTCCTGGATTCCCGTTATCCCCACCGTTGTGTTCGCATCGTTCTTGTACGACCCGCCCCACTGCACGCCGATTTCCCTCGTGAAGTTTGTGTCGACCTCGACGATCCGCGCCTCGATGAGCACCTGGGGGATCGCGGTGTCAAGTTTCGCGACCAGGGCTTTCACGTCTTCCACGTTCTTCCGGAGGTCCCGGATGATGATCGTATTGGTGCGGTCGTCGATCGTGACCTTCCCGCCCTCGGAGAGAAGATCCGTGATCTTGTCCTTCAGGTCGGAGGCCTTGCTGTAGTTGACGGGAATCGTCTCGATCACGCCCTCCAACGTTGCTTGGAGCTTCTCCACCTCCTTCTTGGCATCGAGGCGGGCCTTGTCTTCGGCACGAAGCGACGCCAGAGGCGCGATCCGGAGGATGTTCCCCTCCTGGGTGGCGCCGAGGGCCTTGGATTTCAGGACGATGTCCAGGGCCTGGTCCCAGGGAACGTTGATGAGACGCACGGAAACCCGTCCTTTCACCTCGTCCGTCGTGATGATGTTGAGATTGCTGACCTCGGCGATGATCCGGAAAACGTTTGCCAGGTCCGCATCCTTGAAGTCCAGGGAGATCCGCTGTCCAACGTACTTCTTTCGGGATTCGACCTCATGGGTGACGAATCCGTACTTGGTTGTTCCCCGGGCGGGCCCCGCGTCCGGGCCCGCGAAATCAGGCGGAGAGGACGCTGTCCTTTCCTTGAGCTCCGCCACCACGGTTCCCTTTCGGCCTGCGTCGGTCTTCGGGAAGGACAGGACTACTGCGTCGTCCTTCTCCTCGACAGCGTAGGTGGAGCCGGGGGCGTAGGAGACCGCCACCTCGACTCCCGTCTTGCCTGCGGACGGTCTCACCCTCTGGACGGGAATGTCGAACCTGGTGGCATCCATCTCACGCAGCAACCCCTTGTCCGCAGAGGAACCGGGGAAAACGAGCGTCACGTTGTTCTTCCCCTCGATCACTTTGTGGGAGAGGGTTCCGGAGGTAGTGACGACGATGTTCGATGCCTCGGGAAGATCCTCGAGGTCGATGCCTACGACGGCCTTCCCCTTCTTGGCTTCCTTCTCTGCCATCGGGCGGTCGAGGCTGGTCACCTTCTCCTCCTGGCCGCCGCCGACCGACAAGACAAGCCGGTTCCCTTCGGTGGTGACAAGGAACGGGAGCGGTACATCCTCGGGGGTTTCCACCACAATCCGCAGCTTGTCCCCCTGTTGCGAAAGCTTGACCGCCTTTACCTGGGGCGTCTCCGCCGGGATTTCCGATGCCGCCGGCCCTTGCGCGACCCCCCAAATGTCTACCACGATCCGGAACGGGTCGTTGAGCTTGAACGAGTTGTAGTTCGCTATCTCCCCGGACGCCGTCGCCTCGATGTTGGTATAATGGGGCGTCTTCGAGACGACGACCTCCTCGACCCTTACGCCGGATGCCGGCGGAACATCCGCGGCAGCCTGGACAAGAGCCGGGACACCGGCCATCGCGGAGATAAGCACAGTGGCAGCCAGCCAGATCTGGTGCCGCCGGGGGTATCGGCCCATCGGCCGTAACCGGTTCCTCATCATTTTCCTCCTACGGTCTCAAGCTTCAGAGAGCTATCGCGCTTGACCTTCGATCCGGCGTAATCCCGGAATTCTTCCCGGACGACGATCTCCTTGTCCGTGATCCGGGTGACAACCCCCCCGCTCCGGCCGATTCTTGTCCCGACCGCAACGGTGTACCCCTTCCCTTCTTTATCCTCGACGAGTGCCCTCGTTACCTTGGGACCCCAGATGACGCCGACAAATCGAAATTCCCCGAGTTCGTACCTCTGCAGGGGGGGAAGGGAGCCGACGACGGGGCGTGAGTCTTTTCTCTCCGTCCTGAGGAATGGAACGAAGGGATCCCGTTTCCCGGCCGGATTGTACACCACGACGGGAGGAAGTTTCGCTTCGGCGACCGCGACGGGATGCGCGGCCTCCGCGGCCTTGGCCTCCTCTTTCGGTATTGTCTTTTTCACCACCGGAGCGGGAGAGGGCTTCTCTTCCTTCGCGCATCCTCCGCCCACGAGCGCGAAAAGGAACGCCGCCGCCAGAACAACCCGAAGGGGGCGATGACAGATCTGCGTCATTTCGCGCTCCCTTTCCCGCCTTGGCCGCCTGGCGCCTGCTCCAGGAAACGGAACGTCGTGGCCGTGCAGCTCACGTTCACCTGCCTCCGGTCTTCCCCCATCCCTTTGGGGTTGGAAAAGACGATGTCGGACAGGTTCACGATGCGAGGAAGATGGCTGACCTTGTCGGCAAAAAGGGCAAACCCGTGATATTCGCCGGTGACGGATATGGTGACGGGGATCTCCGCGTAGAATCCCTTTCTGATTTCCCCGCGGGGGGCGAACTTCAGGAAGTCGAGCCCGGACTCCCTGCCCAGATCCGATACGTTCTTCAGGAGGCTGGGAATCTCCGCAGAGTTGGGAAGCTGGTCGAGGAGAAGCCCCAACTGGTCCTCGAGACGCCGGACCTCGGCCTGGAAGGAGGGAAGATTCTTCGCAATCACCTCCTGCTCCTTGATCTTGCTCTCGAGTTCCGCCAGTTTCGTCTGGAGAGTGACGATCTTCTGGGAGGCCTCCTTGTAGTACAGGTAGTAGTACCCCACACCGACCAGAAGGCAAATCAGGACCGTGAGAAAGATCTTCTGTTTCGGGGGAATCTTCGAGAGATCCCCTAGCTTGAGAGCCATCCCGGTTCCTTTCCCTGCGCCTTTTGATTCATTAATTCTGTACCGCCTTGAAAGTCAGACCGAATTTCACGAGTTTCACGTTCGCCACCGTCGTCTGTTCCGCCGACCCGAGCACAACATCGAGGAACCTCCCGCTCTGGCCCAGGGCCGTCATGAAATTCGCGATCGTGTAGTTGTTTAGCGCGATCCCGCTGAGTTCGACCCGTTCCCCCTTGATGGCCAGACGATCGATCCAGCATTTCTCGGGGATAGCGGCCGATAGCGCTTCGAAGATCTTCACCGGCCCCGTCCTTCCCTTTTGCAGGCTCGAGATCACGTCCACCTTCTGCTGCAGTTCGGCCTTCCGGGCCTTGAAGGTCTCCACCTCTCCGATCTGCTTCTGCAAGCGGGCGACCTCGACGTTGGCCTGGCGGATACCTGTGTTGAGACTCTCGATTTTCCCGACGACCGAGCGATGGAACAGAAGGACCCCCACGATTACAACAATAGGGAGCAAGAGGTAGAGCGCGTCGACGTTGAACTCTTTTCTCTTTTTCCGCTTTCCCCGGATCAGATTTATCCGGATCATCGGCGATCCTCCTGGTTCCGCAGCGCCAGCCCGATGGAAACCGTGGCAGCCGTGTTGAAGCCCGCCGCCAGCGACCGGTCGACCGAGCCTTCCTCCAGCATGAGACCCTCGAACGGGTCAAACAGCTCCACGTCCACTCCGATCTTCTCGGTGAGCATCTCCTTGAGAAAAGCGGATTTCGCCGCGCCACCGGTGAGATATACCTTGGTGACCAGACGATCAGGGTACGTCGCCGAGAAAAAGTTGTAGGACCGCTGGACTTCCGTAGAGAGGATGTTCGAAACCGTCCTCATGATCTCCGCGATCTTCTCCGCCCGTTCCCCCGCATCCTTTTTCCCGACCTTGAGCTCCTCGGCGGTTTCGAAGCTCACTGCCAGCTGCTTCTGGATTTCCGACGTGTACATGCCGCCGCCCATCGGAACGTCGCGGGTAAACAGCGGGACCCCCGAATGAAGTATGTTGATGTTCATGAAGGAGGCTCCCACGTTGACCACCATCGGAACCTGCTCGTCGGACACCGGGTGGCAGAGCTCGAAGGCATTCCCCGCGGCGATGGAATCGATGTCGACGATGGTGGGGGTAAGGCCGGCATCCTTGATCACCGATACGTAGTCATTGACGAGATCGGTCTTCACGGCGACGAGGAGGACATCCATCTTGGACGGGTCCTCCTTCAGGGGCCCGATCACCTGGAAATCGATCTTGACGTCCTTGATGTCGAAGGGGATGTACTGCTCCACCTCCCACTGGATCGACTCCTCCAGCTCCTCGGGGGTGGTCGTGGGCAGAACCACTTTCTTGATGATCACGGAATGGCCGGACAGCGAGGTGGCGATCTCCTTCTCTTTCACCTTGAGCTCGCGCAGCGCTGTCTTGATCCCCTCGATCACCGAGACGTGGTCCATGATGGCCCCGTCCACGATCGCGTCCGGCGGCAGGGGGTACACCCCGAATTTCTTCACGCGGAACTCCACTCCCACCGGCTTGACATGAGCGAGCTTGATAGCGCTCGACCCGATGTCCAGCCCGATCAACTCCTTCGATCCCAATAGCGCCATGGCTCCACCCGCCCCGTCAGTCTTTCTTGCTAAACACTTTGTCCCTGTCCGACAACTGCAGTCCGAGAGACAGGATGATCTTCCTCTTGGTATCCATCCGGCACGTCATCCCCTTCTCCACCCGGTCGATGGTCAGCACCGATAACCCGGCGCGCCGTGCCAGCTCCGCCTTGCTCATCAGGAGCCCTTCCCTGATCTTTCGGACGTTGTTCGTTTCGACTTTAACCCTGATTTTTTCCGCCTTCATCCCTCTACCCGCCGGACCCGCGTCCCGGCCATAAAATGTGGACTCCACATACTATCGCTAGACAAATGGTACATTTCCCCCAATTAATGTCAAGGTATTTTTAAGTGAATGATAAATTAATATAATTATACTAAATTACCATCAATTGATTCCATACTCTTTCGCCTTGTACAGGAGGGCGGGATGGCTGATCCCAAGCAATTCCGCCGCTTTTGGCCGGCTTCCCCCGGTCCGCTCCAGGGCCAGCCGGATCATCTGCCTCTCCATCTCTTTCACGGCGCTCTTCAGGTC
>JBAVJZ010000085.1:0-4622 GCA_049688015.1 Candidatus Deferrimicrobiaceae bacterium
CTCCGGGGAGCCACGACGATGACTTCCCCCCCCGTCTCCGGGACCCGTCGGATTCGTTCCAGGCCGGTAGCCCTCGAGGTAACAATCACCCTTCTCGGGTTCCTCCCCCCCCGTGTCCTCGAGGTGAGCCGCGGGGCGTCCCGCCGGAAGGTTCTTCCGCCGACCAGAACGGCATCCGCTTCCGAACGCATTCTGTGGACTATCTTACGCGCGGGCTCGCCGCTAATCCACCGGGATTCCCCCGAGGCGGCGGCGATCTGCCCGTCGAGCGAAACGGCAAGCTTCAGGGTTACGAACGGCCTGCCGGATACCACCCAGCGGCAGTAGCCCCGGTTAAGGGAACTCGCCTCCTTCTCCATCACTCCGTAGACAACCGGGATGCCGGCCGTTCGAAGGGCCCGGAACCCCTTCCCGGCGACGAGCGGATTCGGGTCCTGCATGCCGGCCGCGACCCGTTTCACGCCGGCCTCGATGATCGCCTCCGCGCAAGGACCAGTGCGGCCCGTGTGGGCGCACGGCTCCAGGGTCACGTACAGGTCCGCCCCGCGGGCGGCTGTCCCTGCCTCCCGGAGGGCCTCCACTTCCGCATGCGGCATTCCCGCGGCACGGTGATAACCTGCGCCCACCACCTTGCCTCGCTTCACCAGAACCGCCCCGACGGCCGGGTTCGGCGACGTCCTGCCCGCCCCTCTGCGGGCGAGGCGGAGGGCCAGACGCATGAACTCCGGGCGGGGGAAACGCATTCGTTTTACGACTTCGGCGGCCGTTCGGGAGGCTCCGAGATCAGTGTTTTGATCTCCTCCACGAACTGGCTGATGTCCTTGAACTGGCGGTAGACGGAGGCGAATCGTACGTAGGCGACGTCGTCCATCTTGAGAAGCTCTGCCATCACGCTCTCCCCGATCTGCACCGAGGATACCTCCTTCTCGCCGTATGCCTGGAACCTCGACTCCAGCGAGTCGACCACCTCCTCGATGACGGCATAGCTCACCGGACGCTTCTCGCAGGCCTTAAGGACGCCCGTGAGGATCTTCTGCCGGTCGAACGGCTCGCGTCGCCCGTCCCTCTTCACCACGAGAGGAAGCTCCTCCTCGACCCTCTCGTAGGTGGTGAACCGGCGCCGGCAGGAAAGACATTCCCGCCGCCTCCGGATTACGGAACCATCCTTGCCGGCCCGGGAATCGACGACCCGGTTGTCCCCGTGACCGCACCGTGGGCACTTCAAGGGGCGCTGTCCTCCATCCGAACCAGCTCCACCCCCACTTCGGCCAGCATTTCTTCGGTGAGAGGATCGCAGTATCCGTCGAGATAGACCACGCGCCGGACTCCCGAGTTGATCAGCATCTTTGCGCAGATGATGCAGGGAAGATTCGTGCAGTAGAGAATCGCGTCCCGTGTGGAAACCCCGTGCAGGGCCGCCTGTATGATTGCGTTCTGTTCGGCGTGCAGGCCCCGGCAGAGTTCGTGCCTCTCCCCGGAAGGGACATTCAGCTCCTCCCGCAGGCAGCCGGTGATCTCGCAATGGGTGACACCGGAGGGAACACCGTTGTAGCCGGTGGCCAACAGGCGCCGTTCCTTCACCAGTACCGCGCCTACGGCCCGCCGGAGACAGGAGGATCGCCGGGCGGCAAGTTTCGCCATGTCCATGAAGTAGGAATCCCAGTCCGGACGGACACGCGAAGCGGTCTTCATCGCACTACCTCCCGGCGTAGGCGGCGATCCTCTCCGGGTACAGGGGAAAGGCATCGCACAGCGCACGCACCTCCCGGGAGACTCGTTGTTTCACCGTCAGGTCCCCCGGAGCGTTGAGGACGTCCGCGATCATGTTCGCGATCCGCTCCATCTCCGGTTCTTTCATCCCCCGCGTCGTCACCGCCGGGGTTCCGATACGGATGCCGCTGGTGACGAAGGGACTTCTCGTCTCGAAGGGAACGGTGTTCTTGTTGACGGTGATCCCTACCCGCTCGAGGTCCTCCTCGGCCTCCTTCCCGGTAAGCGGCGTGTCCTTGAGGTTCACGAGCAGGAGGTGGTTGTCCGTCCCACCGGACACAAGCCGGAATCCCCGGGCCGACAGCCTTCCGGCGAAGGCCTGTGCGTTGGACAAAATCTGTTTCTGATAGGTGTGGAATTCCGGCGTCATCGCTTCGCGGAGCATCACGGCCTTGGCGGCTATGACGTGCATGAGCGGACCGCCCTGGGTACCGGGAAAGATGGAGGAGTTGAGTTTCTTGGCCATGTCCTCACGACACAGGATCATCCCCCCCCGGGGACCCCGAAGCGTCTTGTGGGTGGTGGTGGTAACGAACTCGCAGTACGGAACGGGGTTGGGGTGCAGCCCCACCGCCACCATGCCCGCCACGTGGGCGATGTCGGCCATTACCATGCAGCCCGCCTCGTCCGCGATTTCCCGGAACGGGGCGAATTCGATGATCCGCGGATAGGCGGACGCCCCCACCACGATCAGCTTGGGACGGTGCTCGAGCGCCAGCGCCCGGACCTGATCGAAATCGATCGTTTCCGTGTCGGGGCGGACGCCGTAGGCGACGACCCGGAACAGCTTGCCGGAAAAGTTGACGGGGCTGCCGTGCGTCAGGTGCCCCCCGTGCGTCAGGTTCATCCCCAGCATCGTGTCGCCGGGGTTCATCACCGCCAGGTAGACGGCCATGTTCGCCTGGGACCCGGAATGCGGTTGCACGTTTACGTGGTCGGCCCCGAAGATCTTCTTCGCCCGGGAGATCGCCAGCGACTCGGCCTGGTCGACGAATTCGCATCCCCCGTAGTACCGTTTCCCGGGATATCCTTCGGCATACTTGTTCGTAAGGAGGGATCCCGTCGCTTCGAGCACGGCATCGCTCACGAAATTCTCTGACGCGATGAGCTCGAGCTGATGCGCCTGGCGTTCCGTCTCCCGCCGTATAACCTCGTAGACCTCCGGGTCGACGGTTTTCAGATGGGACATGCTTCTGCTCCTTTTCCGGTTTTCGCTCCGGCATCTCTTCCCCTGCCGGGGGGCGTGACGGCTGCCATCTTGCCGGTCTCTGGGAGGATCCTCATCCGGAGAACTTGCCGAAGAGCAGACACGAGTTCGTCCCCCCGAAACCGAACGAGTTGGAGAGGACGTACCGGACTTCCTTCCGGCGTGCCGTATTGGGCACATAGTCCAGGTCGCATTCGGGGTCGGCCGTCTCGTAGTTGATCGTCGGGGGAATGATCCCCTCGCGGATCACCAGCACCGAAAAGATTCCCTCGAGAGCTCCGGCGGCGCCCAGCAGATGCCCCGTCATCGATTTCGTGGAACTCACCATCAGTTCCCGTGCGTGGTCCCCGAACACCGTCTTGATCGCCATCGTTTCGAACATGTCGTTGTAGGGTGTTGAGGTCCCGTGGGCGTTGATATACCCGACCTCTTCGGGACTTACCCGGGCATCCTCCATGGCGGCTCGCATGCACCGCACGGCACCCTCCCCGCCCGGCGCGGGCGCAGTGATATGATGGGCGTCGCCCGATGCGCCGTAGCCGCAAAGCTCCGCATAGATCTTCGCACCCCGCTTTTTCGCGAACTCGAGCTCCTCGAGGACGAGCATGGCGGCCCCCTCCCCCATGACGAATCCGTCCCGGTCCTTGTCGAACGGCCTTGAGGCACCCGTGGGGTCGTCGTTGCGCGTGGAGAGTGCCTTCATCGCGCAGAATCCCCCCAACGCCATGGGAGTGATGGTCGCCTCGGTTCCCCCTGCGATTACCGCGTCGCAGACGCCCCGTCTGACTGCCAGCAACGCTTCCCCGAGGGCGTGGCTGGACGCCGAGCACGCGGTGGTCGTCGTGATGTTGGGGCCCTTCGCTCCATACCGGATCGCAATGTGCCCCGGGGCGAGATTGGAAATGAGCATAGGGATGAAGAACGGGCTGATCTTCCGCACTCCGTCCTCGAGGTAGGCCTTGTGGTAGCGCTCCAGGGTAGAAAGACCACCCAGCCCGCTGCCCATGTACACACCGACGCGCGGCGCAATCTCTTCGTCGATCGTCAGGCCGGAGTCGGTCATCGCGAAATGGGCTGACGCCATTGCCAGGTGGATGAAAGGGTCCATCCGCTTGACCTCTTTCCTGTCGACATGATCCTCGGGGACAAATCCCTTCACCTCTGCGGCTATCGTGGTCGGGAAATCCGACGGGTCGAACTTCGTGATCCGACCCACCCCCGACCGGCCGGCGAGGATCGCCTCCCACGTAGGTCCCAACCCCACGCCCAGCGGTGTGACTGCCCCCAGTCCTGTGACTACCACCCTCCGCATCCTGACCTCCCGGCACCCGGTTCCCGCAACCGGAGGGAAAACCCTCCTCCGGAACCCCGAACGCCCCGCTTGTTACTTCGCGTTCGCCTTGATGTATTCGATGACATTCTTGACGGTTTTGATCTTTTCCGCCTCCTCGTCCGGAATCTCGATCCCGAACTCGTCCTCCATCGCCATCACCAGCTCGACGATATCGAGGGAATCCGCTCCCAGATCGTCGATGAAAGACGCCTCGTTGGTTACTTCACTCGAGTCCTTTCCCAGCTGTTCGGCAACGATCTCCTTCACCTTTTTTTCTACCGACATCTCACGCCCTCCCTCTAGGTAGTATAC
>JBAVJZ010000086.1:0-3092 GCA_049688015.1 Candidatus Deferrimicrobiaceae bacterium
CGAACTCTCCGGTCCAGGCTGCCTCGAGGATGGGCCGCATGTACTCTTCCACGAGATCCGCATTGAGCGGCACCGGCATGTTCCGAAGCTTCATGTCCAGCTGCGGATTCTTGGCGGCGGCAAGGCAACGGTCGATGTGGTCCCGGGAGACTCCCTTCACGTCGCACAGGCGCGTGGGGAAATCCAGGACCCGGCTGAACTTGACCATCGCATTGGCCACCGAAAGCCCCAGTTCCCTGCCGGACAACGAGTCCACATCTTCCTCCAGGTAGCCGTACCTCCCGTAGATTCGGCCGATCACCCGCAGCTGTTCCTGGATGGCCGGCGCGAAGAACACGGTGTAATAGGGGTTCATCAAGGCGCACGCCCGGCCGTGGCTTAGGACGTCCACCAGGGAGAAACTGGACAGGTGGGCCCCCGACGTGCCGCCGATCATGATGGCGTAGCCGCCCAGATCGGTGCCCAGACCCAGCAGGGTCCTGGCCTCCCTGCTTTGCGCGTCCTTCTTCGCTTCGACCAGGCCCTTGATGATGAGTTCGATGCCGAGCTCTGCTACCCGTTGGGCCTTCTCCCGGGTCGCAGACGCGGCTCCGAAGTAGACCTCCAGGCAGTGGGCGATCCCGTCCAGCCCGCCGTCCAGGGTCAAGCTCATCGGCTGGGTGGTGGTCACGTCGTAGTCGAAGACCGCGCGCGGCGGGACGATGGCCTCGTCCACGATGAGCTTCTTCTGCCCCAGGACGGGATCGGTGATGTTGGCATACTTGGTCAGGTGTGCGCCGGAGCTGGACGCCATCATGACGGCCACCACCGGCATCACGGTGCGCCCCGACTTCTTGCACCCCTCGGTCACCTGCCCGACCCCGAAGAACGGGTCGATTTCGGGTCGAGAGCCCCCCAGCGTGGCCAGGACGGCGGCCGCTTTTACGGCGTCGATCCCGGAGCCGCCGTCCGCCACGACCAGAACGTCCGGGTTGCCCGCCACGATGCGGCTGTGGATGCGATAGACGTCCTCGACCGGGGCGTTCGG
Source organism: Candidatus Deferrimicrobiaceae bacterium (assembly GCA_049688015.1). GTDB lineage: Bacteria > Desulfobacterota > Deferrimicrobia > Deferrimicrobiales > Deferrimicrobiaceae > CSP1-8. The sequence continues at coordinate 1,028 of JBAVJZ010000086.1, forward strand.
ACCGGCGGACCGTACCTCTTCCACCACGTGCACCCCGGCGGTTTTGAGGGACGTCAAAATCCGCTCCCGGATGGGGGAAAACCAACCGGAGGACAGGGGGCCGACGAACAGGGCCCTCTTGCCGAATTCGGCGGCGAATCTGCCCGGGGCGTCGTCCGGCACGCCGCTGCCGAACGCGTACGCCTCTCCCTTGAACTGTTGCAATATCGCGGAGGCTCGTTCCTTCAAATCCGACATGGCGCCACTCTCCGTCGCGTTATTCCTATTCGAATTCCCGGATCGCATCGATGGCCACGCCCATGGAGGCGTCCGTCTTCCGCTCGATGATGACGTCGATGACGTACGGCACTTCCGAATTCACGGCCCTGCGGAGGGCGGCCTGGATCTCTTTCGGGTCGGTGACCCGCTCCCCCGTGGCCCCGCAGGCCTCGGCGAACTTCACGAAATCGAATCCCCGCCCCTGGTTCTCCGGCTCGATGCGGCCCCTGGCCGGATCCACCCTACCCACACCGGTCGTACGGTCGGCCACCGCCAATCGGGGCAGTTCCACTTTTTCCCCCTCGACCATGCTGTCGTACCAGAGCTGGACTTCGTAATCCATCTCGAAATTGTATTTCGACGCCTGACGGATCAGCCCGAGATATCCGTTGTTCAAAACGACGCACACGAAGGGCACCTTGTACATGACCGCGACCGGCAGCTCCTCCATGCAGAACTGGAAGCCGTAATCCCCCACCACCTGGACCACGGTCTTGTCGGGGCGGGCGATCTTGGCCCCGATCGCCGCCGGAAGGTCCCATCCCAAAGGACCCGCCCCCCCGCAATCCAGGTAATGCCGGGGCCTGGAGATCCTCTGCAGCTGGCCGGACCAGATCTGGTTCAGCCCGATGCAGGTCACGAACACCGTCTCCTCGTCGAAGAACTCGTTGATCTCCTTGAACACCCGCTGGGGCTTGATGGGAATATCGTCGTAGTCGCTCTTCCGCTCCAGCCGGGTGCGAAGCTGTGCAATCTCCCGGTTCGGGGGCGCCGCCTTTATGCTGCGCCGTTTGATCTCCTCCAAAAGGGCGGTTAACGTCAGCTTGGCGTCCGCGCAGATGCCCAGGTCCGGCATGATGTTTTTCCCCAGCTGACCGGGGTCCACGTCCACGTGGATGAACTTGCGGTCTCCCTTGTAGACGTCGATGGCGCCCGTATGGCGGTCGTTGAACCGGGCCCCCACCGCCAGCACCAGGGAGGATTTAAGAAACGTCTGGTTTCCCGACTGGGTATTGCACTGGATCCCCACCTGACCGGCCATGAGAGGGTGGTTCCACGGGATCCCCCCTTTTCCCATGAACGAAGAGACAACCGGGATCTGCAGGAGCTCGGCGATTTGCACGAACTCCGCGCAGGCGCCGGACGAAATCACGCCGCCCCCCAGAAGCATGAGAGGACGCTCCGCCGAAAGCAGCATGTCCACCGCCTTTTTCACCTGCTTCTGGGAGGGAGGGGTGCGGAAGATCGGCAGCGGCGCATCCGTGTCGGGGTCGTACTCGATCTCCCCTTTCTGGACGTCTAAGGGAAGATCGATCAGGACCGGGCCGGGACGTCCCTCCTGCATGACCTTAAATGCCTCCCGGAACACCCACGGCACCATGGCCGGCTCCTGCACGCAGTACGACTTCTTGGTCACCGGCGTAACGATCGAGGCGATGTCCACCGCCTGGAAGGCTTCCCGGCCCAGCTGCGCCTTGATGTTCTGCCCGGTGATGGCCAGAACCGGGATCGAGTCCACCTGCGCGGTGTACAGCCCGGTCACGAAGTTGCTCGCGCCCGGACCCGAGGTCGCCACGCATACCCCAACCGTGCCGATGGCGCGCGCGTACCCGTCGGCCATGTGGATCGCTCCCTCTTCATGCCGGCACAGCAGGTGCTGGATCGTCCCCCGGTCCTTCAGGGACCGGTAGAAGGGCAGGATCCCCGCACCCGGAATGCCGAAAATGTGTCTGACCCCCTCGCTCTCCAGGATCTGCACGGCTGCGTTCATCGCGGTCATCTTCGCCATCATCCCGCTCCTTTGCCC
>JBAVJZ010000087.1:0-4618 GCA_049688015.1 Candidatus Deferrimicrobiaceae bacterium
CGTGTATCTTTCCCTGAGGAGGATTCTGTCGGGTGCAATGCCGGTCTCCCGCGTTCTGGTGCGAACGTTTTCCGTTCATGCCGGAGAGGCGAACCGGCCCCTACTGGATAAACTCCGTGCTTCCGGAAAGGGCGAAGGGAAGGAGGAGGTCCCCGAGATTCTTCTCATCGACGGCTACGTCCGTATCCGCCCCCTGGGACCCCTTGCAGAGTGGGAGGCAAAGATCCCGGAATTGCGCATCCGTCCCGTCCGGTTTTTGGGGACCCGTGTCACGGTTAAAGCCGAGCAGGCTTCCGGCCTGATCGCTCTCCCGAAAGCGGGAAGCGGGATCATTCCCTTTGACTCGGCGGAAGCCGATGTCTTTCTGAAGGGAGGTTCCGTCCGGGTACGCAAGTTTCGCGCTTCGGGTCCTTCCGTGAAAATTGCTCTTTCCGGGGAGTGGGATGGGGGACGGCGGGTGGCCGACGTGAAGGGTTCCGGAGAGGCGGATATCGGGGGCTGGACGGCGTCCGGCGCGCCGGGAGGAGACTGGCTCCGACGCGTGGCGACGGAAGGTAAGCTTACGTTTTCCGTCCGGTTCCAGGGAAGCCCCGAGAGCCCGGAGGGATCGGTCAAGATCCTGACGCGCAATCTCGTTTTCACGGGGAACACGCCGGCCGACGCAGATGTCTCGCTCGGGTTCTCCGGAAAATCGCTCCGGGTAGAATCGCTCCGGGGAAAGGTGTGGGGCGGTGTCGTCTCCGGGGCAGGCAAGTATGATTTCACGACGGGGAAGGGAGATGCCCGTTTATCGATTGCGCATGCGGCGTTCGGGAAAGCGCCGTGGGAATCCGGAGGATTATCGTGGCGTCCCGCCGGGAGGGGGGATCTGGTCCTGTCGGTCGCGGGCGGGAGGGACAAGGTTCAGGGGACCGTTTCTCTCAAAAACCCGGGAGGGTTCGAACGGCCGGAAAGGAAAGGAGTTCCGGCGGCGAAGGTGGCGCTGCCCGTTACGGCCGCAGCGACCGGCGAATTTCTTCCCGGCAAGGATGTGGAGATACGGGATTTCCGCGTGACGGCGGGGAGGGCAGAAGCCGGTGGCCGGGGAACGTATGCTCTTCGGGAGAAACAGGTTTCGTTCACGGGGACATTTCTGGCTCCTCAGGGGAAAGCGGCGGAGTACGGCTGGATCTACCCCGTCTCCTGGAGGAGCCTCGCCGGCGAGTGGACGGTGTCGGGAACCGTGGAAAATCCCCATGTGACAGCGGAAGTAAAAGCCAAAGGACTTGTCGCGAGGGCGCTTCCCCCCGTGCCCCTCTCCGTGAAGCTGGAGGGAAATCCGGCGGACTTGGTACATTTCGTCGCGGATATTCCTGCCGATGTGGGGAAAGTGACCGCTGCCGGCACGATCTCGGGAACTGTCTCCCAAAACCCCGTTCGCCTCGAATCGACAATAAGCGCCCGCGATATCGATTTTTCCCTCGCCGGGGAATGGGGCGCAGCCGTGCTCTCCTCTCTGGGGAAGGATCCGGCCCAGCTCAGGAGGCAGGCGTCCGGGATGTCGGGCACGGGGATCGCAGACCTGCAGCTCTCGGTCGCCGGGGGGTCCTTCTCGGTCTCCGGGACGATGTCCTCCCCCGAGGTCGGGTTTCCGGGAATCAGCGCAAGAGAAATATCCGTTTCGGGAAACTGGCGAGAAACCCCCTCCGGTTCACGCTGGGGGTTCCACGCGGGCGGACAATTCGGGGAAGGGGAATTCGCGCTGGCGGGGAAGGGGGAGGATGGGAAAGCCGCATTCACCGGGACGATGGACGACATCGACATCGCAACGGCGGTCTCCCTAGCGGATCGAAAATACGGTTCCCGTATCGGGGGACGCGCCGACCTGCGCGTGGAGGCAAGAACAGGACCGGAAGGGTGGGAGATCGGGAAATTCTCCGCTTCCGTTCCCCGGTTGACTGCCGCGGGACTGGCCATCGAAGGGGTGGTGGCGGAGGGTTCCCTCGGCATATCCTCCGGCAAGCTCTCCCTGGTATCCACCTCGCCCCGTGTAAAGGCGTCGGCAGCTATCAGTCGGGAGCGGGGGTGGCCGGTTTCGTTCATTGTGAGTGCCGAAGGTGTCCCGACGGGGATCGTGCTCGATGCGATCGGGAAGGGGGAGACCTCCTCCGGTGGGAGCTGGGATGCGCGTGCCGAGGGGGCACTGAAGGCCGTCGGTCTGTTAGAGGGGAAGCTGGTGCGCCCGGAGGCGATTTCCGAGCTCCACTTCTCCCTCTCGGCATCGTCACCGTCCATCGCCGGGATCTCGTTCGATTCCCTGCACGCCGAAGGGAAAAAGGAAGGAGATGTCCTTTCCGGGGAAATCGGCACCTCCCTGCCCGATTCGCTTCTTTTGTATTCCTTATCGCTTCGGGAGCCGTACGGTTTTCGGGTGAAAGGTTCGGTTTCGTCGGGACAACCGGATGACAAGACGGCGGCAGGCGGCGCAACGGACAAAACACGGAAGAGCGTCTCCGCTGGCGAAAACGATCATTCGCGTTTCCGAATCGCCGGACAAGCCGATATCACCGGATCACTTCTTTCCCTCGAACGTCTCCGGGGAACTCTGCAACTTGACCAGATATTCTACCGATACGAAAAGCTCGACCTTGCCGGCGAAGGGATCTCGATCGTCCTTTCCCCCGAGGGAATCCGTTGGGAAAGCGGGACCGTGCAGACCGCAGGTAACCCGCTTCACGTCTTCGGGAAAGCAACCTGGGCGGGGGACGTGGATCTCCGTCTCGAGGGGAATGTACCCGCCACGGTCATCCGACTGGCAACGGACGTGTTCGACCGGCTAGACGGCATGCTTCAGATGAAGATACGGGTCAAGGGGAAGTGGGACAATCCTTCCGTCATCGGTACAGGGCACATGGAAAACGGGACGTTTTCCTTCCGTGACTATGCCCAGCTGTTCGAGAAGATGAACGTAGACGCGGTGATCAGCCGGGAGAAGATCATCTTCGAGCATTTCGATGGAAGGAGCGGGGGGGGATACATCGACGGGAGGGGCGAACTTCCCCTCGGGTTCGACGAGGGGCAGAGGATGTTCTTCACGGTGGACTTCTTCGACATGCAATATCCCTACCCGGAAGACCTGCATCCGGTACTCCAGGGGCGGGTCGAGTTGATCGGGCCGGTAGAAGACCTCCTCATCACGGGGGATGTAGAAGTCCAGTCCGCGCGGTACACGAAGACCATCCGCCCCGAGCGGGCTCTGCTGGATTTCCGGAGGAGGCTTGCGAACGTTACGGCCCGCCGGCAGGAAACCGATTTCCGGATCCGGCTCGACATCGAGGCGGTGGCCGACGGGACGATCCACGTCCGGAACAACCTGGCGAATGCGGACATCAAGGGGGAATTCAAGGTTGTGGGGGACACGAGCCGGGTCATCATCCTGGGGGCCTTCGATGTGACGGAAGGGCACGTCGAGTACCGGGGAAACCGGTACGAATTGACGCTGGGGATCATGGAATTCCAGGATCCGAGGCGGAATAACCCTCTGCTCGACTTCCGGGCGGAGACGAAAAAGGGGAACGTCCTCGTTACGGTCGGCGTTACGGGAACGCTGGAGAAGTACGAGGTGGAACTCTCCTCCGACCCGCCCTACAGCAAGACCGAAATCGTCAGCCTGCTATCCCTGGGTACCACTTCGGGCAGCGCCACCGGGGCAGCGGGGTCGCAACCGGCCGCGGAGGCGGCGTCGATCGCGCTGGTCCCCGTAACGGGTCCCGTCACCGAGCAGATCGGGAACGTCTTCGGCCTGGACCGATTCGCCATCGAGCCGGCCTTTTCCGCAACCCAAAATGCGTTCGAGCCACGGTTCGTCGTCGGGAAGAGTTTCGGGGACCGCTTCTCGGTCTCGGTTTCGACGACCGTGGGAACGACGGCGGAGGGCAGTGCCCTGGCGGAGTTCAAGGTCCTTGAGAACGTGTACCTCGAGGGAACCTGGGAAAGCGCCACCACGACACAGGAGGGTGACCTGGGGGCGGATGTGAAATTCCGGTACCGGTACCGCACGTTCAAGGATCTTTTCCGTGCCGGCGACTGAGGGGCAGGCCGGGCCCCTCCGGGTTCTATCGATCCTGGCGGTACTGCTTTTCGCCATTCCCTCGCATCCCTCCCGCGGCGGATCCGTTCCGGACAACGTGGTTCCGGTGATCGACTCGGTTTCTTTCCGGGTTGCGTCCCCCTACCTGATTTCGTACGAGGAACTGGCAGGGATCGTCACCGTGCGCCCGGGATCCCTTCTGACGCGGGATGCCGTTCGCGAGTCGATTCGCCGCCTTCAAAGTAAGAGCCTGTTCCGGGAGCTTTCCGCATATGTGCGTGAGGAAGGGGGAAGGGCGGAGCTCCTGTTCTATCTCCTTCCGCTCCCTGTCGTCACCGAGATCGAGGTTGCCGGCAACAAGCGGATTGCCGCTTCCCGGATCCTGGCGGTTTCCCGCATCCGGCGGGGGACGTCGGTTACGGGGGCGGATCTTTCCCGCGCGCAGGAATCCGTCCTTTCTTTCCTGCGGGAAAAAGGGTTCCTCGAAGCGACGGTTTCGGTTTCCGCGATCTGCAAAGTGGATACCGGAACGGGGAAGGTCCGCATCGA
>JBAVJZ010000088.1:0-11208 GCA_049688015.1 Candidatus Deferrimicrobiaceae bacterium
CCGCAGGGCCTGGGTGGGGCCCTGGATCGTCTGGAAGCCGTAGAAGGTGATCCCGAGGATGAAGAACTTCGCGAGGTAATTCGACCGCATCTGGTCCCAGTTCCCGTTCATCGTGTAATACCCGTTCACGACGGAGGCCCAGGAGGGGGCGATCAGGAAGATGCTGAACGCGAGGGCCACCGTCTGGATCCACTCCGGGAGGGGGGTGAACATCAGGTGGTGCGCGCCCGTCCACAGGTAGCCGAAGACCAGGGACCAGAAGGCGACGATCGACAGCCGGTGGCTGTAGATGGGCAGGCCGGTCGACCGGGGAAGGAAGTAGTAGAACATCGCCAGAATCGGGAAGGTGAAGACGGACGCAACCGCGTTGTGCCCGAACCACCATTGGACGTTCGCATCGTTCGTTCCCGCGTAGGCGGAGTAGGACTTCACGAGGTTCACCGGGAATTCCAGGTTGTTGAGGATGTAGACCACCGCCACGGTCACGACGGTGGCGATGATAAACCAGAGGGAGACGTACATCTGCTTCTCCCTGCGCTTCACGAGCGTGGCGAAGACGTTGACCGCGAACATCACCCAGAGGATCACGACGACCACGTCGAGGGGCCACTCGAGCTCCGAATATTCCTTCGACGTGTTCATCCCGGCGAACAGGGAGAGGGCCGCGAGGACGATGGCGACGTTGAACAGGACAAGGTGGACCTTTCCCAGCCGCGGAAACGCCAGGGGGGAACGGGTCAGTTTTTCGAGCATGTAGTAGCTCAGGGAAAAGATCCCCGCGAGGGCGAACCCGAAGACGAGCGCGTTCGTATGCACGACGCGGAGGCGCCCGAAGGCGAGCCAGGGCGCCATGTTCAACCCGGGGTAGATCATCTCGGCGGCGACCCACAGGCCGACGACCAGGCCGATGATCAGCCAGAAGACCGCCGAGAGGGCGAATCCCCTGACGACGGCGTCCCCATTCTCTCCGTTCCTCATGTTCCTTCCCCCGTCGGATGGATTTCCCCGGCCCGCTGTCCTTCTTCCCGGTCCAGCAGCCGCCGGAGGGTGTATCTCCTCATCGTGCGGACGATTTCCCCACGGATTTCCTTCCACGCGGTGTGCGCGGAGCACCCGTCGGCCCGAACGCAGCTCGTTCCGTCCACGAGGCAATCGTTCAATACCAGGGGTCCCTCCAGGGCTTCGATGACGGACAGGAGGGTGATGCGGTCCGGGCTTTCGGTGAGACGGAATCCTCCGCCGGCCCCCCGGGCGGACATCGTGATCCCGGCCCGGGTGAGTTTCTGCAGGATCTTCGCCAGGAAGCTCGGCGGCATCTTTTGGGGGCCGGAAATTTTCCCCACGGAGAAGACCTGGAGCGGATCCCTTGCCATGAAGAGAAGACAACGGATCGCGTAGTCCGTTTCTCGGGAGATCTTCATTTCGGACTATATTTATCTGATTCGATGCATGGTGTCAACGGCGGAATCCGCCGGCGGCCGGGCATCCCGTGGATCCCGGTATCCATCGCGCCTCTCATCCCCCGGTTTCTTCTCGTGCCGACCATCGAAAAGGTGTGGTATTTTCCTAATGCCTAGGGAGAATCGGGGGGGTTACCCATGCGAATAATCAAGATGACCATCGGTTCCGTGGTGCTCGAGGCAAAACTCCTGGAGACGCCCACGGCGGAGGCGATCTGGAATGCCTTGCCGTTCACCTCCAGGGCGAACACCTGGGGCGAGGAAGTGTATTTCTCCACTCCGGTCAAGGTGAAACGGGAGTCCGACGCGCGGGATGTCGTCGTGCCCGGCGAGCTCGCTTTCTGGGTGGAAGGCGATTCCATCGCGATCGGTTTCGGTCGCACGCCCGTTTCCCGCGGCGACGAAATCCGTCTCGCGGCCCGGACCAATATCTGGGGGAAGGCCCAGGGCGACGTGAAGCAACTCGGTTCGGTCAGATCAGGCGAATCGATCAAGGTGGAGAAGGCCGGTTAGGTCCCGCCGGTCGCCCGGGAAATTCTTTGCCCCCTTTTAGATGATCCGGGCCGGCTCGAAGACCGGGCCCAGGAGGATGCCTTCCGGGGTCATTATGGATTATAGTTTGGTGCACCGACGTTCATCGATATGCTGGTGGGACCATGACCGTTTCGGCTCTTCCGACAGGGGCCCGTTTCATCGCCGGCACGCTCGCCGCGCTCTGCCTGCTGGCGCTGCCGGCGGGGTGCGGACGCCCGCCCTCCGATCGGGTGCAGGGGTACATCGAGGGGGAGTTTCTCTACCTCTCGTCTCCGCTGGCGGGGCAGCTTTCTTCCCTTTACGTGGAACGGGGAGCGCAGGTAAAAGCGGGCGATCCCCTGTTCGCGCTGGATAGCGTACCGGAGAGAACGGTCCGGGACGAGGCGGCCCGCAGGCTTGCGCAGGCCCGCGCGAACCTGGCGGACCTGAAGAAAGGCCGGCGCCCCACGGAGCTCGCCTCCATCGGGGAGCAACTCGCGCGGGCCCGTGCCTCGCTTGCCCTGTCGGAAAAGGAACTTTCCCGACAGGAAAACCTGTTCCGCACCGGGGCCGTTCCCCAGCAGGCCGTGGACCGCGCCCGTTCCGCGCACGACCAGGACCTCCATCGGGCGGCCCAGCTCGAATCCGACCTCCAGACCGCGAGGCTTGGCGCCCGACCCGACCAGGTCGGCGCTGCGGAAGCCAACGTGAAGGCGCAGGAGGCGGCGCTTTCCCGGGCGGAATGGGACCTCTCGCAGAAGCGCCAGGCCGCTCCCCAGGCCGGGCGCGTCTTCGACACGCTGTACCGTCCGGGGGAGTGGGTCCCCGCCGGCCGTCCGGTCGTCGTCCTGCTGCCGCCGCAGAACATCAAGTTGCGCGTCTTCGTGCCCCAGGCTCGGATCGGCACGATTCACCCGGGCGATCCCGTGCTGGTCGAAGTGGACGGCGTCCGGGAACCGTTCCGGGGCCGGGTGAGCTTCATCTCGCCCCGGGCGGAATTCACGCCGCCGGTCATCTACAGCCGGGAAAGCCGGGCGAAGCTCGTCTTCCTGGTCGAGGCGGTATTCGATCCCGAAACGGCGGACCGCCTCCATCCGGGCCAGCCGGTGGACGTCCGGTTCGGATCCTGACCGATGGCCGGGGACACAGCCATCGACGTCGCGGGGATGACCAAGCGGTTCGGAAACCTGACGGCCGTCGACCGGGTCGACCTGCGGGTCCGGACGGGGGAGGTCTGCGGGTTCCTGGGCCCCAACGGCAGCGGAAAGACGACCTTCCTCCGCATGCTCTGCGGGCTGCTCCGCCCCGACGCGGGCAGCGGCACGTGTCTCGGCCGCGACATCATCCGGGACAGCGAGGCGGTCAAGCGCCAGGTCGGCTACATGACCCAGCGGTTCAGCTTCTACGAGGACCTGAGCGTCTCCGAGAACCTCGATTTCGTCGCCCGCGTCTATTCCCTGAAGAACCGCCGGCGTAGGGTCCGCGAGACCCTCGAACGGATGGGACTCGCGGAGCGGCGCGACCAGCTCGCCGGGCAGCTCTCCGGCGGCTGGAAGCAGCGCCTCGCCCTGGCGGCGTGCCTGATCCACGACCCGAAGCTGCTTCTGCTCGACGAGCCCACGGCTGGCGTGGACCCGAAGGCGCGCCGGGATTTCTGGGAAGAGATCCACCGGCTCGCGGGACAGGGGCTTACGTTCCTCATCACCACGCATTACATGGACGAGGCCGAGCGCTGCCACCGGCTCGCCTACATATTCCGCGGCCGGATGCTCGCTCGCGGCACGGTGGCCGAGGTTGTCGAGGAGGCACGCCTTTCGACCTGGGCGGTCGACGGCCCGGACCTGTCCGCGCTCGCCGAACGCCTGCGCAACCACCCCGGCGTAAAGCAAGTCGTGGTCTTCGGCAACGTGCTCCACGTCAACGGAGACGACGCGACGGCCCTGGAACGGGCCATCGCCACGTTCCGCACGGAACAACACCGGTGGCGGCGGATCCAACCCGGTATCGAGGACGTCTTCATTCACCTCATGGAGCGTTCAGACGGAGGGACGCCTTCATGACGCGGGGGCGCGCCCTGTCACCTGGGCGGTTCGGAGCGGTGGTCGTCAAGGAGTTCATCCAGATGCGGCGGGACCGGCTTACCTTCGGGATGATGATCGGCATCCCGTTGCTCCAGCTCGTCCTGTTCGGTTACGCCATCAACACGGACCCGAAGCATCTGCCCGCCGCCGTGCTCCTGGCGGACAACGGTCCCCAGGGGCGCACGCTGCTGGAGGCGATCCGGAACAGTGGCTACTTCGACTTCGTCCGGCAGGTGGACACCGAGGAGGAAGGGCGCGAGGCGCTCGCCCGCGGCGAGGTCCAGTTTGTGGTCAACATCCCGGTGGATTTTACCCGGTCCCTGTTGCGCGGAGATCGTCCTGCCGTCCTTCTCGAGGCGGACGCGACCGATCCCGCCGCCACCGGCAACGCCCTCGGGGCCCTGCGCGTCCTGGCGGACACCGCGCTGCGGAACGACCTTAAGGGGCCGCTCGCCTGGCTCGCCGGCGGCGAACTTCCCATCGATCTGCGCATCCACGCGCTTTACAACCCCGAAGGCGCCACCCGGTACAACATCGTGCCCGGGCTGATGGGCGTCGTTCTCACGATGACCATGGTCATCATCACCGGGCTGGCGATCACCCGCGAGAGAGAGCGGGGCACCATGGAAAACCTCCTTTCCATGCCCGTGCGCCCCCTGGAAGTGATGGCCGGCAAGATCGTCCCCTACATCCTCGTGGGGTACGTGCAGGCCGGGCTGATTCTCGTCGCCGCGCGTTACCTTTTCGACGTGCCCATGGCCGGCGGCCTGATGTTGCTGCTGGGGACGACGCTCGTGTTCATCGTCGCAAACCTGGCGATGGGGATCACCTTCTCGACCGTGGCGACGAACCAGCTCCAGGCCATGCAGATGTCGTTCTTCTTCTTCCTTCCGTCGCTGATGCTCTCGGGATTCATGTTCCCGTTCCGCGGCATGCCACGCTGGGCACAGGCGCTCGGCGAAGTCTTTCCGCTCACCCATTTCCTGCGGATCGTCCGCGGGATCCTCCTGAAGGGAAACGGGATCCACGAGGTCGCTCCGCAGATCTGGCCCATCGCCCTGTTCGCCGCAATCGCCCTGTTCGTCGGCGTGAAGCGCTACCGCCAGACGCTGGATTAGGTGGCACCATCTCCGGGGAAAAACCGATGGTATGGCCTAAGCTGTTCGCCGCACGATCCCGGAGGTCGTCCCGCGGGTCCTACTTCTTTGCCTGCGCGAAGTTTTCCGCGACCTGCGCCCAGTTGATCGTGCTCCACCACGCCTCGATGTACTCGGCACGACGGTTCTGATACTTCAGGTAGTAGGCATGCTCCCAGACGTCGAGGCCGAAGAACGCCTTGCCGCCGTCCAGGATGGGGTTGTCCTGGTTCGCAGTCGATTCGACGGTAAGCTTTCCCCCCCGGAAAAGCAGCCAGGCCCAGCCGGACCCGAATCGCGATGTAGCCGCCTGGGTGAACTTCGTCTTGAACTCCGCGAAGCCGCCGAACGCGCTCTTGATGGCGCCGGCAATATCCCCAGACGGCTCGCCGCCGCCGCCTTTCTTCATGTTCTTCCAGAACATGGAGTGATTCAGGTGGCCGCCGCCGTTGTTGCGAACGGCGGTGCGAATGTTTTCCGGAACCTTGCCGATCTGCGCGAGCAGTTCCTCGACCGGAAGCTTTTGAAGCTCGGGATGGCCCTCGAGAGCCTTGTTGAGGTTGTTGACGTAACCCGCATGGTGCTTGTCGTGATGGATCTCCATCGTCCTCGCGTCGATGTACGGCTCCAGCGCATCGAAGGAGTACGGTAGGGAAGGCAGGCTGTGGCTCATTATTAATATCTCCTTTCTCACCGATCGTGATCGTTATCTTCTTGTACGATGCAGCCAGACCCTGGCATCGTTTCTCACTCGGGGCTTTTTTATCTGGGTGATCCTGGAGGTTCGTTCCGGACGACGGCATTTCCCGTTAACGGCTGGCTTTCGTTTCGCGCTTCGTCGATTTCCGCGAAAAATGGGATTGCACCCGGGAACCGGCTGCTCCATGATGACAGTATCGAGGCCAAATCCATCCGTCGGAGGAGGGAATAGCGTATGAGGAAGCTTGCGATCGTGGTCGTATCAGTCGCTCTGGCGTTCGCGACCGGGTGCGCGACGAAGGCGTACGTCAAGTCACAGGTGGACCCGCTCTCCGAACGGATCGGGCGGATCGAGACGAGACTGGATGCTATCGACGCGAAACTCGTCCAGCTGTCGAAGGAGGCCGAGATGGCCAAGGCCGATCGCGCAGCGCTCGAGGAAGCGAAGGGCATGGCACAAAAGGCCATGGACATGGCGAACAAGGCGGAAGCCGAAGCGATGCGCGCCGGCGAGAACACGGCCAGCGCCCAGGCTGCGGCGGAGAGGGCCGAGCAGGCGGCCAAGGCAGCCGAAAAAGCCGCCGCGAAGACCGAAAAGATGTTCCGCCTGCAGCAGAAAAAGTAGGGAGAGGAACAGGACGAGGGGGGGCCGGGATGCGCCCGGTCCCTCCTTAGTACTCCGCTTCATAAATACGGTGTCGCACCGAGAGCGTTGATGCGCCGCGCCAGCGAGGCGCGTGACTGAGCCGAACTCGTAGAGCAGTACGGCGCAAGGAGCGCAACGAAACTGGAGCGGATGCAGCGGCGCTCGAATGCAACCGTATTTGTGAAACGGGGTACATAGATTGCCGCCGCAAGAGGGGAAAGGCCTGTTTCTTGAGAAAAGTGCTGTTCGTTGCTTTGCTGGCGATCGTGGCCGCAACGTCGACACCGACGCGCTGCGCTGCCGGGGAATATCGGCGGGACGCAGCCTTGATCGGCGCGCGACAGACCCATGCGGTCAGGGCCGATGATTCCCTTTTCGAGGTCGCCAGGGGATTCGATCTCGGTTACACGGCGATTACCGCCGCCAATCCCGGCGTCGATCCGTTCATCCCCGATCCGGACAGAAGGATCGTGCTCCCCACCGAATGGATTCTCCCGGACGTACCGATCCGGAGGGGAATCGTCATCAACATTGCGGAAATGCGGCTTTTTCTTCTCCCTCCCCGCGACTGGGGAACGATCTCCTCCTTCCCGATCAGCGTCGGCGACCAGGGTACGGAGACGCCAGTCGGGAGGTTTTCCGTCGTCGACAAGATCAAAGACCCGTCGTGGCACGTCCCGGAAAGCATACGCAAGGAACGGCCCGACCTTCCCGCCGTAGTCCCTCCCGGACCGGACAACCCGATGGGAAGCCGCGCATTGCGCCTTTCGAACGGGACGGTGCTGATCCATGGTACCAATCGGCCGTGGGGCATCGGGACTCGCAACACCCACGGTTGCATCAGGCTGTACGAGGAAGACATTGCACGCCTGTTCGGAATGGTGGACAACGGAACGCCGGTCGTGGTGGTCAACCAGCCCGTGAAGGTCGCCGCCGAGGGAGACCGCGTCTTTCTGGAAGTCCACGATTATGGGGACGGCCGGGACCTCTCCCGGGAGGCGCAGAAGCTGCTGAACGCTAAGGGCCTGTCGGATCGCATCGATCCCGACAAGGTGAGGAATGCGAACCGGGAGCGAAGCGGTCTCGTCGTGGACGTCTCGAAGCGGCAGCCGGTCCGGAAAACGGTCCGAAGCGGTCGCGGCGCGTCTACGGCGTCATCGCCCGGGCCCCGTTAACTGCCCAACCGGCCGGGCTAGAGCCATTCCTCCTGCAGGACCTCACCCTGGAGGCTCGCCACCACGTACCGAACGGGCACCTTGCGGCTGCTTGCCTGGAGGGCCTCGCTCACCAGCGCGACCAGACCGTGACAACACGGGACCTGCATGATCAGGATCGTCAACGTGTTGATCCGGGCCTCCTCGAACAAGGCCTTGATCTTGGCGACATAGGTTTCCTGTCCCCCGTCCAGCTTCGGACAGGCGATCGCCAGCGCCTTCCCCTTGAGGTGCTCGTTGTGGAAATTGCCCATGGCGAACGCCGCGCAGTCGGCCGCCAGGAGAACGTCCGCTTCCTGGTAGTACGGCGCCGCCGGGGAAACCAGGTGCAGCTGGATCGGCCACTGCCGCAGCTGCGAGGCGATCTTCACATCCGCCGCTCCCTCGGGGGCATCCTCCTTTTTAAACTCGAACATCCGGGAACCCGGACAACCGGAAAATCCGCTCATCGAACCACCTCCGCTCCTGTATTGAGATAATGTCCCTCCAGATCGCTTACGAACGCCTCGTACCGCTCCCCCGCCTCGAGAAACGTTTCGTCCACCTCCCGGAACCGCGCATAGAGCTCGCCCACCTGGCGGGTTGTCAGATTCCGGTCTATCCAGGGGTACAGGATCTCGTCCTCTTTCCGGATGTGCTCCGTCAGGATCTCCCCGTACTCCGCCAGGTTCCTTAAGACCCCCCCCGCGTCGCGGCGCCCGAGCGCGTCAAGAACGCCCTGCACGCAGGCCCTGCCCCTGCGGTGGTCTTCGTGCATCGCCTTGAGGATATCCAGCTCCTCGTCGAAACAGGCGAAGAGGAGTTCTTCCTCCTTCGCGTGGTGGAACCGGTCCGCGTAGGAGCGTATGAAGTCCACCGCGTCGAGGATACGCCCGCGTCCTTCCCCGGACTCCACATCGAGCCTCGCGGAAAGTGCCGGAAGGAGGGCGACGAAACGCAGGATCCGCCGGTGCTCCTCCACCAGCATCTTCATCGGCGGCGAATAGGAGACCTTCCGAGGGCCGGCCGCGCGGTCTCTTCCCGGCCGCGGGATCGCCACCGCCTGGCCGGGGGCCACTACGCCAGCGATCCTGCCCATCAGCTCCTCCTCGTCCCCGGGGCAAAGGTTGTGGATCTCGACGATGTCGCGCAACAGGCAGGTGCCCACGCTGCACGGGACGCATCCGATGGCGTAGTCCTCGAGGACCTTCCCGAGCGCCGGGAACCGGCCGATCAACTCCTTTATGGGGCTTTGCAGGAACCGCTCCATGGGTCCTCCTTCTTCGTTTGGCCCCATTGTCCCCGAGGACGCGCGGCGCGTCCTTGACCGGAATCAAGCGGTTTGCGAACACGACAAACCGCCATTTACCGGAAATATCCGGTCGGGACGGCCGGATTGGCGGTCAGTTTCGCGGGAATCGACGGGACGCGGTGGAGGAAACGCGGGCAAACACTCGAACCGGTCTACGGAGGGCAGCTCGCGCACGTAGACCGGAACAGGTTCGTGCTCAGGTACCGGTCCCCGCGGTCGGGGAGCAGCGTTACGATCGTTCCTTCCGTGATTTGCTTCGCCATCTCGATGGCGCCCGCCACCGCGGCGCCGCTCGACATGCCCACGAAGAGACCTTCCGCGACCGCCAGTCTTCGGGCCGTCTCGAAGGCCGACTCGTCGTCGACGACTAATTTTCCGTCCAGATTCTCCTCCCGGTAGATCGAGGGGACGATCGCCTCCTTCATGTTCTTGAGCCCCTGGATCTTGTGCCCGAGCGTGGGTTCCACTCCGACGACCTTCACGGAGGGCTTCGTCTCCCGGAGATACCCGGCGACTCCCATGAGCGTCCCTCCCGTCCCCATGCCGGCCACGAAACAGTCGATGTCCCCGGCGGTCTGGGAGAAGATCTCCGGGCCCGTCGTCTCCCGGTGCGCCCGGACGTTGTCCGGATTGGCATACTGGTTCGGCATGTAGTAGCGGTCCGGCTCCTCCTCGAGGATCCGGTAGGCGAGATGGATCGCGCCGTCGGTCCCTTCCTCGGCGGGCGAGAGTACGAGTTCCGCGCCGAAGGCCGCAAGGACCGACCGCCGCTCGAGGCTCACGCAGGCCGGCATGACGAGGCGAACACGGTAGCCCCGCGCCGCCCCGAGCATGGCAAGGGCGATGCCGGTGTTTCCCGACGTCGGCTCGAGGATCGTTCTTCCCGAGGTCAGGTTCCCCCGTTCCTCGGCCCCCAGGAGCATGAAGTACGCTGGTCGATCCTTGACCGACCCGCCGGGGTTGTTCCCCTCGAGCTTGGCGAGGATACGTACACGCGGATTGGGATTGACGGATCGAAGCTCGACGAGGGGCGTGTTGCCGATGGCGCTTCGAAGGTCGTGGATTCGGACGTCCTGACGGATCCCCGGCATGTTCTTGGTTCCCTCCCCTTGGACCAGGTGAACGGATCGACAATTGGTTATATTACACCGTTTCCGGCGATATGGAGGGGATCTTTCCTCCCCCTTTCCGTCCCCCGGGCAGTCGTCTAGATCGACGACGCGCTGTCCGCCGTGCCCGGGAACGAAAGAGGAGGAGGGGGGAACCCGGGAAGGGTTCCTCGGGATTACGGGTCCTCTAATCCTGGTGTGCGGTCGCCGTCGGTCCCTTCTCGGTCAACATGACGATCTCGCGGAAAAGCTCGGAAACGAGGTACCCTCCGACGCCATGCTAATTTTCCCTCTTGCTGGTCTTCTGGCTCTTGTAGTGGCCGTTGTTTCCACCGTGCCTGCCATTGTCGCTGGATTTTTTATGACGGGTCTTTTCATAGTGGGTCTTTTTCCACTGCCCATAAGGAACGTGTTTTGCCTTCTTGTATCGGACTCGGTAGTCCCTGGGAACCCGAACGACCCGGACCGGAACGATGCGCTGCTTCACCACGACCCACGGTCCGTTATACATCTCGGCGCGGTACCACCGGTCGCCCCGGGGAGACCACCAGAACCCGGCGTGGAAAAAGAGATCCGGGCCCGCATCGACAACGAAATAGACTCCGGACCCGGGGATCAGGGCGACATTGGCGGGTTCGGCGACGACCACAGGTGGCGCGCCGATGTTGATGTTGAGGTTGACCTCCGCCCGTGCGCTTTTCGGCGGGAAGGAGAGGGTAAGCACGACGAGAATCAACGGAACGAAGAGAAGTTTGCTGCGAGTTTTCATCCCTGCCTCCATGCTCCTTTAGCTCTGCAGGAGAGTATCCCCGGCATCGACACCTGCCGATTTCGGCATTTCCATCCTTATCGGCAGGCCGGAGGCCGGCCTTTACCCGACGGAAAGAAAATGCAGGCATATCGGGCAGATATGTCCCCCCGTCTTCCTGATCCGTTATCGATGGTTTAAGCGGATCAAAGGTGTGCAACAGGCAGTGAACGCGGCATACCACCAACTGCCTGAAAAAACTGGTCGGGACGGCCGGACTTGAACCGGCGACCCCTTGCTCCCAAGGCAAG
>JBAVJZ010000089.1:0-5745 GCA_049688015.1 Candidatus Deferrimicrobiaceae bacterium
TGACCGTCTCCACCGAGGAAACCCCGGTGCGATTCCTCCTCGCGTCGGGGAAGCCGATCGGCGAGCGGGTGGCCTGGTACGGGCCCATCGTCATGAACTCCCGGGAGGAGCTCCGGATCGCCTTTGATGAATACGCGGCGGGGACGTTCATCAAGCATCGCTGACGCGTCACGCGCGAATCCCGCAAGGCCGTCGTTTGCACGTGGTTTGCAGTGGGAACGGACTTTGCGCCTTGCCCGGGGGAATACCGTCACCTTCGAGGCCGGGAAATCCCCCGGCCGATCCTGCCCGGCGGTATACTTTCCTGCATGAGCGACTTCACCCATCGCGTGGTGGAACGGTTCGGCAAGCGGATATTCCGGCTCGGGTTATCCGGCTCGTTCGACCTCGACGAAGGGGGGTGTCGCGAAGCGCTGGAACACGTACAGTATGTGTTCTGGAGTCCCCGGATGAAGGCGTTGACCCCCGCCCTCCGGGACGCGCTCGCGGCGGACCGGAACCGGTACGTCGTCTCGGCAGGCCCACTCCTTGGATACTTTCCGGGCGCCGTCCGCCGTGCCGCCGAAGGGGCGCTCCGGACGCTCGGCATCGACCGGCTGGACGTCCTGCAACTCTACTGGCTCGGGAAGATGTCCGTTTTCACCAGCGCGGTCCAGGCGGAGATGGTCAAATTGCGCGAGGAGGGGAAGGTCCGTGCACTCGGGGTCTCGATCCACGACAGGCCGCGGGCGGGAAAACTGGCGCAGGATTCGGTACTCGACCTGTTGCTGATCCGCTACAACGCCGCCCACCCCGGCGCGGAGCAGGACGTCTTCCCGCACCTTGCCCCACGTCGTCCCGTTGTGGTCGCCTATACCGCGACGGCGTGGCGCAGGCTCTTGCGATCCCCCCGCGGCTGGAAGGGGAAGAAGGTTCCCACGGCAGGCGACTGTTACCGGTTTTGCCTTTCCAGTCCGTACGTGGACGTGGTGCTTACCGGACCCCGGAGCACGGCCGAATTACGCGAGAACCTGGCGGCCATGGAAAAAGGCCCTTTCTCCCCCCGGGAGATGGAGGAGATTCGGGCGTTCGGGAGCGCCGTGCACGGGTAAGTACGGGGGTTGCGGTCCGTTCGGTTCATGCCCCCTTGCCTCTCCCCCCTGCGCCACGGGTGCCCTGAATGAACGCGGCCTGCTTGCCCCCCTCCAGTGCCCGCCTGGGATCCAGGATCCCGTAAAGCTGGATGAGCTTGGCCACGAGCCCGGTCCAGCCGGTCTGATGGCTGGCACCGAGCCCGGCACCGTTGTCGCCGTGGATGTACTCGAAAAAGAGGATGTGGTCGCGCCAGTGGGGATCGGTCTGGAACTTCTCCGAGTCGCCGTAGACGGGGCGCCGGCCCTGCTCGTCGCGGGTGAATATCCGGGTGAGCCGGTCGGCGATCTCCTTGCTCACCTCAAAGAGGTTCATCATCTTCCCCGACCCCGTGGGGCATTCGATCTGGAAGTTGTCGCCGTAATACAGGTAGAAGTTCAGCAGCGCCCGGAGGATGAGCGCATTCACCGGCATCCAGACCGGGCCCCGCCAGTTGGAGTTGCCGCCGAACATGCCGGTGTTCGACTCGCCCGGCAGGTAGTCCACCCGGTACTCCTGGCCGTTCACGTGGAAGACGAACGGGTGCCGCTCGTGGAACCGGGAGAGCGAGCGGATGCCGTAGGGGCCCAGGAACTCGTTCTCGTCGAGCATCTTCGTGAGAATCCGGCGGAGCCGCTCCGGGTTGACCAAGGCGATGATCCCCCGGTCCGCCACGCCCATGTGTCCCGGGCCCGTGGGGTGCATGGACTTAAAGAGCTCGGGTATCCGGATCAGGCGGTCCCGGATCTGAGCAATCGCCCGCGGGACGCGCTCCCGCTGCCACGCCTCGGTCACCGTGGTTGCGCACAGGGGCAGGAGCCCCACCATCGAGCGCACTTTGAGCCGCGTGGCGCTCCCGTCGGGGAGCTGTAGCAGGTCGTAGTAGAAGCCGTCCTCCTCGTCCCACATGCCGTCCTGACCGGGACGGTTCATTGCGGAGGCGATGTAGGAGAAGTGATCGGCGAACTTCGCGACCATGTCCTCGTAGGTGCGGTCGTAGACGGCGATCTCCACCGCGAGCTCCAGCATGTTCTGGCTGAAGAGGGCCATCCAAGCCGTGCCGTCCGCCTGCTCCAGGTGGCCGCCGGTGGGAAGCGGGGCGCTGCGGTCGAAGACGCCGATGTTGTCCAGGCCCAGGAAGCCCCCCTCGAAAACGTTCTTGCCGAAGCGGTCCTTGCGGTTCACCCACCAAGTGAAGTTCAGCAAAAGCTTGTTGAACGCCGACTTGAGGAAATCGACGTCCACCTCGCCGCGCAGGGCCTGCTCGGTGCGGTGGAGGAAGAGCGTCGCGAAGGCGTGGACCGGGGGGTTCACGTCGCTGAAGTTCCACTCGTAGGCGGGCATCTGGCCGCTGGGGTGCAGGTAGACCCCGCGCAGCATCAATTCCATCTGCTCCTTGGCGAAGTCGGGGTCCACGATCGCGAGCGGGAGCGTGTGGAAGGCCAGGTCCCAGGCCGCGTACCAGGGGTACTCCCACTTGTCGGGCATCGAGATGATGTCCTCGTTGACCATGTGGAACCACTCCGAGTTTCGAGAGGCACGATATCCGGCATGGAGGGGGTTGGAGCGGTGCTCGTCCAGCCAGTTGTCGCCGTCGAAGAAGTAGAATTGCTTGCTCCAGAGCATGCCGGCGATCGCCTGGCGCATCACGTTGGCCGTGTCCGGTGAGACGGAAAGTGGGGTCACGGAGCGGTAGAACGCGTCCGCCTCCTGCAGCCGGACGGCCAGAGTCTTATCAAACTCCGGGCCGAAGGAGGATGGGGTGGTTCTGGTTTTCCCGCTTTTGCCGGCGGCGGCCTGGCCGGCCAGGCGCAGCCGCACGGTCGCCGACTGACCGGGGCCGACCTTCAGCCGGTAGTGCGCCGCGACCTTGGTGCCCTGCTTTTCGGGGTTCACCACACTCTGATTGCCGTGTACCACGCAGTCGTTGATGCCGTCCTTGACGTAGGAGCTGTCGTTCTTCTGTCCGGGGAAGAGCCGCTCGTGGTTCGTTTCGTTTTCGGTGAAGAGAAGCGGCACCTCGCCTTCGCAACAGAGGGTGTACTCCCCCAGCGCCGGATGCGTCGCCGCGACCGCGCTCGTGCCCGCCGCCGCCTCGATCTGCCGGATGTTCGGTTTCCGGGGGGCCCTGTTGATTTCGGCGATCCACGGCGCCCAGTCGTTGCGGAACCAAAGCGTCGGCAGCAGGTGCAGCTCCGCCGCGTCCGGCCCCCGATTGGCTGCGGCGATCTTCACCAGGATGTCTTCCGGACCGGCTTTGGCGTACTCCACGAAGACGTCGAAGTATCGGTCGTCATGGAAGACGCCGGTGTCGAGGAGCTCATACTCCATCTCGTCCCGGGTGCGCCGGCGGTTCGTCTCCACCAGGTCCGAGTAGGGGTAGGCCGCCTGCGGGTACTTGTAGAGATACTTCATGTACGAGTGGGTCGGCGTGCTGTCGAGGTAGAAATAGTATTCCTTGACGTCCTCGCCGTGGTTCCCTTCGCTGTTGGTCAGGCCGAAGAGCCGTTCCTTGAGAATCGGGTCCTTCCCGTTCCACAGGGCCAGCGCGAAGCACAGGCGCTGCTTGTCATCGGAAATGCCGGCGATGCCGTCTTCACCCCAGCGGTAGGAGCGCGAGCGGGCATGATCGTGGGTGAAGAAATTCCAGGCGTCGCCCTCCTCGCTGTAATCCTCGCGCACGGTTCCCCACTGCCGCTCGCTCAGGTACGGCCCCCACTTCTTCCAGGCGGTTTCCCCCTTGCGGGCTTCCTCAAGTCGACTCTGTTCGTCGGTCAAGGACATTTTTCTCCCCTCCATACCTCTGAAAAGCATTATGGTCCGATTCGTATCGGGCTGGAGAAAATTCCGTTACGAACCGGATCCTGGTAGTAAACGAGCGCACCGTCGTCGGCCACGGCAATATCCGCATTCCCATCCCCGTTCAGGTCCGCGATGGCTACGGAAAGAGGCCGAGAGATCCCCGGGTAATTCGCGGCAGGAAGAAAGGCTCCCGCGTTGCCGGTATCTTGAAGGAGAATCGATATGCTCCCTTTTGAGCCCGAGTAAACAGGATTTGCCACCGCAAGATCCATCATGCCATCGCCGTCCAGGTCGCCAATGGCAATCGAGGAGGACCGAAACCCGGTCGAATAATCTGTTGCTGAACGGAATTTCCCGGGATCTGTCGGATCCTGAAGAAGGATGGAAGCGCTGGCCTTTATGAAACCGTCCGGGGAGCCGTAATTTGCAAGGGCCAGATCCGGGCGGCCGTCACCGTTCAGACCTCCGACCGCAATGGATGTCGGTTGACTCCCGGCCGCATAGCTAATCGCGGGCAGGAAGATGCCCGGGGAGGACCCGTTCTGAATCAGGGTATAGACCCCGGCGTTCGTCGTCACGGCGATATCCGATCTTCCGTCCCCATCGATGTCACCGACAAGCAGGAAGTCCGGATCGTTTCCCGTATCGTATCGCACGGAGGGTGAAAACCCATCCGCTGGGGCGGGATTCTGGAGCAAAACGACGGCATGCCCCGGGTGAGGCGGTGGACCGGAAAGGTAGGAACTCGACATCGCGATGTCCACCCTTCCGTCACCGTTCAAGTCCGCGGAAACGATCGAGGTGTACATGGTAAACGGGGTATCGAAACTTGCTACTCCGCCGCAGCCAGACAGCGCCAATGCCAACAGAAGGGGGATGCCGGGGATTCTCAGGGCAATTCTTCTACATCCCAACGGGTCGCTCCTGTCGGCTGAATTGAAATCCTTTCGTGCTGCTTAAGGGATTCAACAGTCGATAGCCTCTACCGTACTCCCCTTTTCCTCCCAAAAACAGCGGTTGTTTGCGCGGAGTTTGCCGTCCTTACGGTCCTCAGGCGGAGCCTGCCGCCGTCATCCCGTAACCGATTTTCCGCTCTCGAACACGGGAAAGAGGACGATCAGCCCAATGAGAAGACAGGCGCCCTGGGGGTTCGCCGCGATGCCGGCACGTCACTGTCATAGCGGCTCTCCACCCGCACACCGATACAGAATCCCGTCAGGTCTTCTCTATCCGGAAGGCCAGAAAAGCCCCCCTGGAAGGGAAGAGGAACTGGCATATCTTTTCTATCAGCCTTCCCGTGGATACGCAGAACGCGTTGTCGAACGGCAAGGCAAAAACCGCACCCTTCACAACGGATTTGTATCCAAACGTTTCTGCCAACCGTTTCAGTTCCCCGAAGGAATAAAACCTTGCGTGCCTGAATACCGAGCCGGCATCTTTTCGCGCCGCCCTGCTCCTCTTCAGTGCCCATAACGAACCCGAACCGAGCGTGCCTACCAAGACCCTGCCTCCCTTTTTACCTACCCTCACCATTTCAGATATCGCCTTCTCGTATTCCTTTATGAACTCCAGCGCAGTTATGGATATGACGAGGTCGAAACTCTCATCCGGAAAGTCGAGGGATACGGCATCACCGACGGCGACATTCGTCAACCCCTTCGATCTCGCTATATCGAGCATCCTTCCCGACACGTCGATCCCGGTGATATCTTCCGTATATTTCCTCAGTTCCACGGCGAAAATACCGGTCCCGATACCGATGTCCAGGACCTTGTCTCCGGGCTTCGGCGCTGCAAGCTTCAGGACAAGTTCCTTTTCGTAATGCAGGACATA
>JBAVJZ010000090.1:0-6943 GCA_049688015.1 Candidatus Deferrimicrobiaceae bacterium
GGCCTCCCCGACGTCTATTTCAACGCCGGCGTCTCCTTCCAGAAGAAAGGAATGCTCGACGAGGCGATAGCGCAATACCGGCGGGCGCTCGACCTCGACCCCGACCTCGTCGTTGCCCGGGACAATCTCGGGGTGGCTCTGGCAAAGAAAGGCCTGTTCCCCGAAGCCCTTGTGGAAGCACGCAAGGCGGCCTCGTTACGTCCCCGCAATCCCGTCACTCTCGGGAATCTTGCTGCCGCCCTGTGCGCAAACGGGATGGTGGAGGAAGGCGTCCGGGAGTACCGAAAAGTGCTCGATATCGATCCGAACAATGCGAGAGCCCTGGCCGGCCTTACGAAGGCGTACTATGCGCGCGGAGAATTCAAAGCGGCGATCGTTGCCTGCGACAGGGCGATAACCTGCGGGTGGAACCCGGATCCCGCCATGCTGGGGGCTCTCGAGAAGTACCGCGACCCTCTCCCCGGCTCCCTGCCCTGACCACCCGGGCGTACGCTTCTACCCCCGGATCCGTTTCCGGATCGTTTCCCACGTCCTGGTTCCGAGAAAGCTCTCCGGAATATTTTCCGCCATCCTGCCAAAGAGTGAATACGGCAAGGCGAAGGAGAGCAGGTTCTCCTGCACGTAGGGCCGGGCCGACGGGTCGAACAGTCCCATCACCGCCCTCGGTTCGGGCCGTTCCGCTTCCGCAAGCGGAAATGCCACGATGGCCCCGCATCCGGAGGAAAAGGGAGCGGTCACTGCCTCCCCCTCCCTGTCGTAAGAGGCGAGGAAGTGAAGACCCGCGAGGGGGTCCGGGGCGGCGAAGAAAATTACGATTTCCGGCTCGTCCGCGATGTGGGGCATGTCGGCCCGGGTGAACAGGCCGTATTCCTTTGGGGCGGGACGAACCGGCATCTGCGCGAACTTGGCGCGTGCAAGTTCCGGGGTCTTGATGTAGCGCTCGCCCTCCATCTTCCCGGGAATGCCGCACGACAGGAAGTATTCGATCCCCTCCCGAGGCGCGTCGAGAAAGCCGAGGTAATATCCGCCCCCCCCGCACCCGAAACGGGAGGCGGAAAACGCCACCGGCCTCCCCTCCGCCCTCGTTTTCGCAAGGAGGGCGAAGACGCAAACGTGTTTCCCCTCCGGGGGAAGCAGCGTCCCCTCCGGCAGGCTGTCCGTGTACCGGAACAGCACCGGGTATTCCGTCATCCCGAACGCTTTCACGAACGAGTCGAACGTTTCCTTCATTGCCGCCTCACTTTTCGGTCAACCCCCGCAGGACGGCAGGGATGCCGTGATACCCGATGCCTGGGTTGCAAGGCCCGGAAATCCCGTCCCGGCCGTCGGTCGCCCCTTCCTCGCGAGGCGGGTTTCCCTCCTTGACCGACCGGGAAATTAAAGGAGAATGATACCATGGATCCCACGATATCCGAGGCGCTGCGGAGGTCGCCTCTGTTCGCCAACCTCCCTCCGGAAGACCTCGCCCGCATCATCGATATATCCACCCTGCGCCATTATGCGAGGCGGGAGACCGTTTTCCGGGAGGGAGACCGCGCGGACGGTTTTTTCGTGGCCGTTTCGGGAAGCGTCAAGGTCTTCAAGATCTCCGAGGACGGGAAGGAGCAGGTTCTCCATATTCTCGAGGCGGGGCAGTCCTTCGCGGAGGCGACCATCTTCGAGGGGGGGGGCTTCCCCGCGAACGCCGAGGCGCTCAGCAAAAGCGATCTCCTCTTCCTCCCGAAGCGCCCGTTCATCGAACTTCTCGGGAAAAACCCGGGAATGGTCCTCCGCGTGCTCGCATCCCTGTCCCAGTGGCTGAAACGGATGACGGACCTCGTGGAGAACCTCGCGCTCCGGGATGTGGAGGCCCGCCTGGTGTTTTTCGTGGCCGAGGAGATGAAGGGCCGGGGACTTGAGCTCCGGGACGGGGCGGTATACGAGATCCCCGTCAGCAAGAACGTGCTGGCGTCCCGCCTGGGAACCGTTCCGGAGACGTTCTCCCGCACGCTGAAAAAGCTGCAGGAGGAAGGAAAGATCCGGGTCAAGGGAAACCAGATCCGGATCCTCAAGGCGCAATCCCTCTTCGGCGCGCTGGCGCGATGAATGTTTGGGGGATGGCCTTGAGCATCGTCAATTACCGTCCTTTGTTCCTGCGGTAAATCTCCCAACAGGCCTCGCGGGGCCTGGTCGTTTCGAACCATCCAACACGCAAGGAGGGAGGCATGATGAGACGGTGGGTATGGGCAGCGACGGCGTTGGGGATCATCGCATTTTCCGCCGGGTCCGTTTCCGCGGCGATGGCGCAGAAGGAGGTTGCGATACCCGAGGGGAGCAAGGTGTGCGTCGACTGCCACCGGAAGGAGAAGGTGGCGGCAACTGCGATCGAGGAGTGGAAGAACAGCACCCATGCCGGGGAAGGAGTGGGCTGCCTCGACTGCCACGAGGCGAAGAAGGAGGACAAGGACGCTTTCGACCATTATGGGAAACTTGTTGCCACGATCGTCACGCCGAACGACTGCGCGCAGTGCCATGAGAAGGAGTCGAAGCAGTTCCAGGGGAGTCACCACGCGAAGGCCGGGGACATCCTGGGAAGCCTCGACAACTTCCTGGGAGAGGTGGTCGAGGGTCCGCCTGCCGCGATCTCCGGGTGCAAGCAGTGCCACGGAAGCATCGTGAAGATCCTTCCGAACGGGAAGGTGGACCCGACCACCTGGCCCAATACCGGCATCGGCCGGATCAACCCGGACGGGTCGAAGGGGTCGTGCACCGCGTGCCACTCCCGCCACCTGTTCAGCGCGAAGGTGGCCCGCTCTCCCGAGTCGTGCGGGAAGTGCCACCTGGGCCCCGACCACCCGCAGAAGGAGATCTACGACGAGTCCAAGCACGGAATCGCCTTTTACGCGAACCGGGACCGGATGAACCTCGACTCCCGATCGTGGGTCCTCGGCAAGGACTACACGGCTGCGCCTACCTGCGCCACCTGCCACCTGAGTGCGACCGTCGACCTCCCCGTCACCCACGACCCGGGAGAGAGAATATCCTGGACGCTCCGACCGGCGATCTCGAAGAAGCTCGAGAACTGGGAAACGAAGCGTGACACGATGAAGACCGTGTGCGTCAATTGCCACAACCGGAAGTTCTCGGACGCCTTCTTCACCCAGTACGACATCACGGTCGAGCTCTACAACGAGAAGTTCGCCAAGCCGGGCGCGGAGCTGATGAAGAAGCTTCGCGACGCGGGGAAACTCACGCCGACCCAGTTCGACGAAAAGATCGAGTGGACCTGGTTCCTCCTGTGGCATCACGAGGGGCGGCGCGCGCGACACGGGGCGTCGATGATGGCCCCCGACTACACGCAGTGGCACGGGTTCTTCGAGGTCGCGGAGCGGTTCTACATGGAGCTTCTCCCCGAAGCCGAGGAGCTTTTGCCCGGCTCGACCGCCTTCATCCTCGACCAGGACCAGCACAAGTGGATGAAGGGGATCAGCAAGGAGGAGCGGGACAGTATGAAGAAATTCTACGAGGAGCGTTACGGGAAGTAGCATGAGCGATTTGACGGGACATCCGGCCATCCCGTTCAACCTTCGGGACGGAAGCGGAAAACCCCACCTTCTCGAAGACTACCGGGGAAGTTGGCTGTTGATGGTGTTTCATCGCCACCTCGGGTGACTCCCCTGCCGGGCGCACATCACGCAGTTGCGTGATCATGAAGAGGAATTCGGCAGACGTAACGGAAAGATCGTGGTGGTAACATTCGAGGGCGGCTATCTTGCGCGCCGATACGTTGAAGATGCTGCGCTGAGCTGGCCTCTTCTTGTCGATGATACCCGCGAAACGTACAGGAACTACGGGATGCTTTCCGCTTCCTTTTGGGATGTTTGGGGTCCGAAAACCTGGTGGGCTTACCTGAAGGAGATCGTCAAGGGGAAGAAGATCATAAAATCGGGAGGGGACATCTTCCAGCGTGGCGGAGACGTGCTGATCGACCCGGGCGGGACCGTCCGTCTGCACCATGTCGGCGTCGGCCCGGGAGATCGTCCCACCGTCGAGGCGTTGTTGAACAGGATACCATCCATGTAACGGCATCCCGCCGGGCATCCCCCTTCAGGCGTGTGGGCCCCCGGGCGGGCGAAGGATTGGCGATCCCCTCACCGATGACCGGGCGGTTCGCGGAAATGGGCGGCCTCCCACGCGAGGATCGCCTTTTTCCTCGCCGATCCGGAGCCGTATTCCCCGAAATCCCCTGTCTTTCGGATGACGCGGTGGCAGGGGATCAGGAACGCCACCGGGTTCCGGGCGACGGCCGAGCCCACGGGACGTGCGCTTGCCGGCGCCCCGACCCGGGATGCTACCTGTTCGTAGGAAACCGCGCAACCGGGGGGAATACGGACAAGCGCCTCCCACACCTTGACCTGAAAGTTCGTTCCCCGGACGATCACGGAAAGCGGGGAGCCGTTCTTCCATCGGGAAGGGTCGAAGATCCGGTGTGCCAGGTCTTTCGTCCCTGCCTGGCTTTCCCGGAAGGTGGCACGGCTCCACCGGGTTTCGAGTTTTTCCCGTGCCTCCCTGCCGCGTTCGGCGGAGAGAAACGACACCGCGCAGATTCCCCTTTCCGTGACGGCCACGAGACAGTCGCCGAACGGGCTCGGGTGGACGCCGAACCGGATCGTGAGGCCGGCGCCTTCCTCCTTCAGTTCCCCCGGAGTCATGGCGTACACGTTGACGATGAGATCATGCAGGCGGCCGGGCCCCGTCAACCCGGTTTCGTGGGCGGCATCGAGCACATTCGCGGACTCCCGCAGCAGGCGCCTCGCGTAGTCCGCGGTGAGAAACTGGAGGAACCGCTTGGGACTGACCCCCGCCCAGCGCGAGAACAGCCGGTGGAAATGGTACTCGCTCAGACCAACCTGGCGCGCCACCTCCTTAAGGCCCGGCTGCCGGCGGAAATTTTCCTCCAGGAAATGAATCGCCTTTTCGATCCGTCTGTAATCGACCGGCGGCATGATGTCTCCCCGATATTTCCGGCTTTGACAGAAACGATGACATTCGCGACGGAAGGACTCAACCCGATTCTTGCGGTTTCCCTTGCGACGGGGGGATGCGGCGGACCCGTTTTCTTCGCATGAACCACCCCTCCGGTTCTGTCCCGGGGGGAGCGCATGGTATCATGATTTCCTATTTTCCGCCCCTCGGGGGGGAAGGGGGCTGTGCGGGATGGGACATTTCTCGGTGAGCGTGATGGGAAAGGACCGGCCGGGGATCGTCGCGGAGGTCAGCAGGATTCTCTTCGAGCTTGGGTGCAATATCGAGGATTCGACCTGCACGATCCTCTCCGGGCAGTTCGCGATGATCCTGGTCGTATTTCACGAGAAGCCGATGACGACCGCGGAGATGAACCCCTCCTTTGACGACGTGCGGCAGAAGATGGGGCTGCAGGTTACGATCCACTCGCTCAAGGCGGACGAGGTGGTCCACGACAAGTCGTTCCTCGGGCGCCCTCATATCATCTCCGTGTACGGGGCCGACCGGCCGGGGATCGTATATTCCGTGGCCCGGGAACTCGCCAGTCGGAAGGTGAACATCACCGACCTCAACACGCAGGTCGTCGGGTCGAAGGAGCGCCCCGTCTACGTCATGGTTCTGGAGGTGGACCTCCCGGAAGGGATCGACATGAAGGAGCTGGACGTGGTGTTCGACGGAATCAAGAAGGAACTCGGCGTGTCCATTTCGGTGCGCCCCATCGAGACATTGGAGTTGTGACAGGCGCCCGGCATGGCGATCCTTCCGATCCTGCAGTTCCCGGACCCCCGGCTCAAGGAGAAGTCCGTCCCCGTGACGGGGGTGACCGCCGAGGTGTCCGCGGTCATCGATGACCTTCTGGAGACGATGCGTGCCGCTCCCGGGTGCGTCGGCATTGCCTCGCCGCAGGTCGGGATCGCTAGCCGCATCATCGTGGTCGACGTCTCCACCCACCGGCGGGGCGGCCAGGAGGAGAACCACGGCCTTCTCGTGCTGGTCAATCCCGAGATCCTCGCCAGGGGAGGGAAACAGCTCGTCCGGGAGGGATGCATGAGCGTACCGGACTATACCGCGAACGTGCAGCGCGCCCAGTGGGTTCTGGTGGACGCTCTCGACAGGGAGGGGAAGCAGACCATCCTCGAGGCCATCGGGTTCGAGGCGGTCGCCATCCAGCACGAGGTGGACCACCTGGACGGATACCTGTTTCTCGACCGGGTATCCTCCATAAAAACCGATCTTTTCCGACGGAAACGCTATCGCTGAAAATCCGGTCGCTCCCGCCGCCCCGGGCGATGCCAGGCGATCGACAGGGAAGGTGCCATGGAAAAAGGGAAATATTGCGTGAATTGCGGGGTCTCCATCGATGCCAAAGCGGAGATCTGCCCCGGTTGCGGAGTGCGACAACCGTCCCTCAGGCGTCCGGGAAAGCTCAGCAGGCGGGTCGCCGCGGCGATCTTCGCCATAATCTTCGGTAGTTTCGGGGTCCACCGGTTCTACCTCGGGCAGACAGGATGGGGGATCCTGTACGTGCTCTTCTGCTGGACGCTCATTCCCGCATTGGCGGGGTTGATCGAGGGGATTCTGTACCTGACGATGTCCGAGGAGGAATTCGAAGCGAAGTACGGAATCTGAGCCCGCATTGGCATTCGAGCGCCGATGCGGGGGGCCTGTCCCCGGAACGGTTTCGTCGCGAGACCGGGGAGACCCGGGGCGAGGCGGGCAAGCGCGGGAGCGGGGAGAAATTTAGCGGCTTACGAGACCGGGACGGGCGCCGGCGGAGGCCGAAAAACCGGAATCTTCGGGAAGGGACGTAACCGGCCCGGCGGCGGTCCCGGCCGATCCGGCTACCGGATTCTTCGTCCCGGGGACGTGCTTCAGGGCGCGGAAGACGCCCTGCACTTTCTCTTCCTTTCTGTGCCCCTTTTTCAGCGCCTCCCGGATC
>JBAVJZ010000091.1:0-25691 GCA_049688015.1 Candidatus Deferrimicrobiaceae bacterium
GAGCGGCGGAGATTTCTACGGCAGCGAAACATCCACCACCATCAAAAAGCCGACGGATGCAAGGATCGAGTTCGTCGGCGGCGACGGGAAGGTAACCGTACTGAAGGAGAAGCTGCCTCTCCTGGAAGAGGAAGTTCTCGATTCGGCGGTGATGAACGTTCGTGCGCTGCGGAAATTCTACGAGGAGCAGATCGAAGACGCGAAAAAGAGCGGCGTGCTGTTGTCGCTGCATCTCAAGGCGACCATGATGAAAGTCTCCGACCCCATCATGTTCGGCCATGCCGTTTCCGTTTTCTATAAAGACGTTTTCGACAAGCACGCGGATGTGATCAGACAGCTGGGTGCTAACCCGAACAACGGACTGGGCGATCTTTACGCAAAGATCCAGAAGCTGCCGGAAGCGAAACGGGCGGAGATCGAAGCGGACATCCAGGCCGTTTACAAGAACCGTCCCGCACTGGCGATGGTCGACTCGGACAGGGGCATCACCAATCTGCATGTGCCAAGCGACATCATCGTCGATGCCTCGATGCCCGTGGTCGTTCGCGATTCGGGAACGATGTGGGGTCCGGACGGAAAACCCCACCAGGCAAAGGCGATGATCCCGGATCGATGCTACGCAACGATATACAAGGAAATCATCGAAAACTGCAAAAAGCACGGAGCCTTCGATCCCGCAACGATGGGAAGCGTCCCGAACGTCGGCCTCATGGCGCAAAAGGCGGAGGAGTACGGCTCTCACGACAAGACATTCCAGGCGCAGGGAAACGGGACGATCCGCGCCGTCGACGCTTCCGGAAAGACGCTTCTCGAGCAGAAGGTGGAAGAAGGCGATATCTTCCGAATGTGTCAGACAAAAGACGTGGCGATCAAGGATTGGGTAAAACTGGCCGTCAACAGGGCGAGGGCGACCGGGGCCCCTGCCGTTTTCTGGCTGGACAAGAACCGGGCGCACGACGCGCAGATCATCGAAAAGGTGAATACGTATCTCAAGGATCACGACACGAAGGGCCTGGAGTTTCCCATCATGGCTCCGCCGGAAGCGATTCGATTCTCGCTGGAGAGAATCCGGGCGGGGAAAGACACGATTTCCGTTACCGGGAACGTGTTGCGCGATTATCTGACCGACCTGTTTCCGATCATCGAAATCGGCACCAGCGCCAAAATGCTCTCGATCGTCCCCCTCCTGAACGGCGGCGGACTGTTCGAGACGGGAGCCGGCGGCTCGGCGCCCAAGCATGTCCAGCAGTTCGTAAAGGAGGGGTACCTGCGGTGGGATTCCCTCGGCGAGTTCTCGGCGTTTTCCGCGTCACTGGAACATATCGCCAGCACGACCAAAAACGAAAAAGTCAAAGTCCTGTCCGAGACGCTGGAACAGGCGATCGGCAAGTTCCTGGACAACAACAAGTCGCCGGCCCGTAAAGTGGGCGAGATCGACAACCGGGGAAGCCATTTCTACCTCGCGATGTATTGGGCGCAGGCGCTCGCCGGACAGACCAGGGACAAGGAACTGCAGGCCCGTTTCGCCAAAGTGGCGAAGCAGCTGGAAGAGAACGAGGAAAAAATCAACCAGGAGCTGCTCGGCGCCCAGAGGAAACCGCAGGATCTGGGCGGCTATTACGATCCGGATCCGGAAAAGACATCGAAAGCGATGCGCCCCAGCGCAACCTTTAACGCCATAATGGACGCGATCGCGTAAAGGGAAAGCCGGGCCAATCGCTCCCTGCGGCGGTGGGAAATCCATGGGACCGGAGGAGATCATCGCCGCGTACCGGCTGGAAAGACACCCCGAGGGCGGGTGGTTCCGGGAGGTGCACCGCTCTTCCCGCCCGCTGGGGCATATCCCCGGATACCCGGGAGAGCGCACGGCATTTACCGCTATCTATTTCCTGCTTCCCCGGGGCGATTTCTCCGCCTTTCACCGCCTGCGCAGCGAAGAGGTGTGGATCCACCTCGCGGGGGACCCGCTGGAGCTTGTGTACATGGGACACGAGGTCCGGCGCATCACGCTCGGTCCCGCAACGGAAGGCGGAGAACCGGTCGCAATCGTACCCGCCGGGGAGCTGCAGGCGGCAAGATCCTTAGGCGAGTACACGCTGGTGCTCTGTGTTGTTTCCCCCGGGTTCGATTTTGCGGATTTCTCGATCCCTGCGCGGGAGGACCTGCTGCGGGAGCACCCGGAGCAAAGAGAACGGATCCTGTCCTTTACCCGCTGAGGGCCTGACCGTTTATCTCTTTTTTCGTCCTCCCCTCCTCCCCCCACGTTCCCTCAAACCCTTTATGGGGCGGCAACCCTTCCAACCGTCGACAATTACCTCTTGAACCCGCTGCACGCGGAATTTTCACCGATGTTCGGTTCGATTTCGAGCCGGAAGGTGCGATTTCAGAGGAAGGCAGCCGAGACCGCGATTCCGCCGAGGACGACCCACAGGAGGTCGACGCGCAGCCTGAGGGCCGCGAAGGCGATAGCGCAGACCGTTGCGGTCGTCAAACTCCACTGCACACTGCTTGAGAAGTGCAGCGTTACGGCCAGAAGCAGGCCGACGAACGAGGCGAGGATGCCCCGAAGCGCACGATGGAAGAGCGGTGATCGGCGCAGAGTGTCCAGGTAGGGCACCGCAACGACCAGGACAATGAACGAGGGGGTGAAGATCGCCAGGGTGGCGACCAGCGCCCCGGCCAGACCCGCGACTTGGTAGCCAATGAATGTGGCGGTAATGACGATGGGGCCCGGGGTTACCTGTCCCAGCGCGATGCCGTCCAGGAAAGTCCTCGCGTCCATCCAGTGCCTTACCTCGACCACCTGGTGGAGCATGATCGGCAAGGAAGCGAAACCTCCGCCGAAGGCGAACAGGTCCACCTTGAGCATGACCTCCGCAAGAGAGAAGAGATTTTCGTTTAGCGCGCGGAGCACTCCCAGGCCTGCGGCGGCCAAGATGATCAGGATCGCCGCCTCGCGCACACCCCGCCCCGCGGGCGCACCGACGGGTGCAGGGGAGGCAGCCTCACTCTCCTCCTTTCGGCAGAGGAGCAGACCGGCGGCTGCCGCACCCGCGATTACCAGAATCGGGCTTCCTCCGGCCAAGAGATAGACCGCTCCGACTGCGGCAAGGAGGCCATCCCTCCAGGTCGCGAGGGATGCCCGGCCGAAGTTCACGGTGGCGTTTGCCACGATGGCCACGACGATCACCTGCAGCCCCCGAAAGACCGACGTGACCAACTTCACGTCGCGCGCCTCCCCGTACACGACGGATAACGCAAGCATCAGGAGGAAGGCGGGAAGACCGAATCCGACGTAGGCGGCGACGCCTCCGCCAAGCCCTCCGGCGCGCAGCCCCGCGTAGGCTGCAGTCTGCATCGCGGTGGCCCCGGGCAGAGACTGGCATAGGCCCACTCCCTCCCGGAAAGACTCCCCCGAGAGCCATTGTTTTCTTGCCACCGCGAGGTCGCCTATGTAGGCGACCATGGCCGGGCCGCCGAAGGCCGTAAGCCCGAGCCGGAGGAATGCCAGGAAGATGCGTGCGGCCGACGGCTGGTATGTCGGCGCAGGGCAGGAGTCGTTCCGTTCGGACGAGAAGTTCAAGAACGTTCCTTTTCTTTCCGGATCCGGCGCGTCACGTCGCAAGCAGGCGCCGGATGGTGCGGACCATCTATTTCTTCGTGCGGGCCGCCTCCACGATCGCCCGGATCATCCGCGGGTTTACGGAAGCATCGATGGAGCATCCGTTCGCCAGGAAGAACCTTTCCTTCCCCCCGAGTTTTTTCCCTTCCCGCACGTGGTTTTCCAGAAACGGGACGGTTCTGCGGGTGATGATCTTGTGGTCGATGCCGCCCATCACGCATCCGGCGATCCGCTCCTTCACGAAAGCCAGGGAAGGGCCCGCGGGACCGCGGTCCCACCAGTTGAAGACGCCCACCGGGAAATCGAGGCAGTCGTCGAAATACAGGTCGTCCCCGTGGATGTGGGCAACGTTCATCCTTCCGCGCCCCGATACCGCTTCCAGGACCCGGCGCGCAAACGGTTTGACGAAGCGCAGGAATTGCTCGCGGGTCGTAAACTCCCGGGACGCCGCAACGGACAGGAAGATCCCCGCCGAACCGATGTCGAGGGAACGCAGGCAATAGGCGACCAGGTTCTCCGTGATGACGTCCAGGGCGTCTTGCACGGCGTCGGGTTCGCCCTCCATCAGGGGGCCGATGTGCTCCCCGGCCAGGGCCCGCTTCAGCGTGTGCCAGGGATCGAACACGGTGTCGAGAAAGTAGGCCTTTCCTTTCAACTCCGAACCGATGACCGAGAGCGCCCGGAACTGTTCCCCCCAGGGGGATCGTTCCACGTCGAAACGGGTGATCCGCCCAAGATCCGCGCCGGTACTGACGGCGTCGATTCCCTCCGGCAACGGGTAGAAGTAATCGTTCATCACCTTGAGGAAATCGAAGTCGTAGTGATGGAAAGAGTCGAGCGCCAGCCGGGCCAGCCGGACCCCTTCCCCGTGCTGCACGCCGAAGTGATACCACAGCGATAGCGGGGGCCGGTCCGTTTCTTCTCCTCGCAGCACGCTGTCGACGAGATCGATCTTGTTTTCGCCGGTTCTCTCCATCCTTCGTCCCTTCCTTTGCCCCCTGGGCTATCGTTTCCGGACGCGGGTTCCGTCCTCGATCTGGTCGCTCGGGTGGGTGATCACCACCCGCCCCTCTTCCAGGCCGGAGACGATCTGGGCGACCAGCCCGTTGCGATGCCCCACTTCCACGGACCGGCGTTTCGCCTTGCCGCCCTCCTGCGCAAACACGGCCCATCCGTCGCCGTACCGGAAGAGGGCGCTGGCGGGAACCTGGAGGACGTCGTCGCCTTCCCACAGGAGAAAGCTTGCCTCGAGGCGGTAGCCGTCGCCCAGCCGCTCCCAGAGCGCGGAAGGCGAGGTGATGTCGGCGATGACGAGTACCCGCTGCTCCTCCACGCCCAGGGCGGATATTTTGGTGAAGCCGGCGGGCTCCACGGTCCGCACCTCCCCCTCCAGCGGAGCGTCTCCCCCCCATCGATGGAAGAGCACGGTCGTCCCCGGGCGGATGCGCACCGCATCGGTGGACAGCACGTCGACTTCGACTTCCAGGGCGCGGGGGTCTCCGATCTCGATCAGGGGTCTGCCCGCCTCCACTACTCCCTCGTTCTTATGGGAGATCCCCAGCACACTCCCCTTCACCGGCGTGCGGACGGAGACGCTCCGGGCCAGGCTTCCCCCCTCCTCTCCGTGGAAGTACTTGAGCCGGGTGCGTGCCGCGTCCAGGTCGTACCGGGCTCCCTCCACGGCGAACTCGGAGGAACGACGCGCCGACCGGGTCTGCCGCGCTTCCGACTCCGTTCTTTCCAACTCGTCCCTGCTGGCAAAGCCGGACTCGTGGAGTTTCTTCGTGCGCTCGTATCTCGCCTGCGCGTAATCGTCGGCGGCAACCGCCACCCTTGCGTTTTCTTCCGCTGCGTCGAGCGCCGCCTTCGCGGCTTCCCCCATCGCCTTCGCTTCCTCCCGGCTCCGGGGATCCAATACCGATGGGCGCACCGGCTCAAGATTCGCCAGGACCTGGCCGCGAACGACGTTGTCCCCCACGTGATAATCGATGCGGCGGACGTATCCCGTGACGGGTGCCGAAATGACGAACCGGTCCTTCACCCGGGTTTTTCCCTCTTCCTCGACCGTAACCTGGAGCGGACCGCGCGTGACTTTAGCTATGTCCACGGGAACGGGCCGGGGGATCAGGCCGTAGGCGACGGCCAGGACGACCGCCGCCCCGACGGCGAACAGAAGAACCCACCTGCCCCAGCGCATCCCCTTTATTCCCTGGCCTTGAGGACCGCGACGAGGTCCAGGCGGAAAAGCTTTCTTCTCATCGAGAGCGCGGAAAGGCAGGTCGAGACCAGGACCACGGCAGCCGCAAAGGCATAGGTGCCCCGCTCCAGGACCAGGGGAACCCGGTAGAGGTCCGACTGGAGGTTCGCGGCGATATACCCGCACATGAACCGCCCGATGACAAATCCGATCGGGATGGCAGCCAGCGTGAAGGCGAAGATCTCTCCGAGCAGGATGTAGGAGATCTCCCCGCGCGTGTACCCCAGCACCCGGAGGCTCGCCAGTTCCCTGCTGCGCTCGGAAAGAGCGATCCGCGCGCTGTTGTACACCACGCCGAAGGCGATCGTTCCGGCAAGCACCGTGTTGATGAACGTGAAAATGAGCAGGGACTCGCCCAACGTGTCGTAAAAGCTCCGGATGGCGTCCTCCCGGATGACCGTTCCCCCAACGCGGGGCATCCCCTTCAGCGTTGCGTAGACCGCAGGGCGGGACTGTTCGTCCACGGAAAGGTACGCCCCCGAAATCGCGTTCCCCTCGCGCAGAAGGCGGTTCAGGGCCGAAAGCTCCATGAAGGCGGACACCCCCACGTACTGTTTCGCAAGGGATGCCACGGGCACTTTCCTCACCGGCCGGCTTCCCTCGAGAACTTCGACGGTCAGGAGGTCTCCGGGGCGAATGCCGAGGATGCCGCCGAGATGTTCGGTCAGGACGACGCCTTCGGGAGGGATCTCCACGGGCCGCAACTCCGTGTCGAGGACGCGATGCAGGCTGCTGCCCTCTTCGATGCCCTGGATGGATGTGCGGTAGCTGCGGTGTTCGAACTTCAGGCGGGCGTGTACGGACCGGAAGGGCTCCCCGTATGATACGCCCTCGAGGCTTTCCAGCTCGTGCAGGGATCGTCGGGACGTGGGATCGATGAAGGTCACGGCGAGATCCTCTCTCTGGGCGATGCGGAACTGGACGTCCACCATGAAGTCTAACGCGTCCTCCTGGAAATTGCCCACCATGAGAATCGCGATCGCCAGGGCGATCCCCACCACCGAGAGGAGAGACTTGACCGGTCTTCGCCCGATGTGCCGGGCGATCATGCGGGCCGGATGGGACAAGAAGCGCTTGAGTCCCAGGCGCTCGATCGCCGTCTCCCGGTACTTCTCGGGCGGCTCCGGGCGCATCGCCTGGGCGGGAGGAAGCAGGGCGGCCTTTCGCACGGATTGCAACGTGCCGAGCAGGGCGGCGGCCGCGCTCACCAGAGCCGCCGTCAGGAAAACGTAGGGGCGGAGCACGTACGCAAGGTACGGAAACCGGTAGAACTCCATGTAGATTCCGCTCAAGCCTTTCCCGAGCCAGATGCCTGCCGCCACCCCGCCGCACACCCCCGCCACGACGATAAGCAGCACCAGCTTCGCGTAATGGAACCCGATGGCCGCGTTCCCGTAGCCGAACGCCTTGAGGACGGCCACCTGCTCCCGCTGGATGCCGACGAGCCTGCCGATGACGATGTTGAGGAGAAACGCGGCCACACCGAGAAAGATCACGGGGAACAGTGTCGCCAGCGTCCCAAGCTGGCGGAACTCCTCGGAGAGGTAGCGGTGGGACACCTGGTCTTTCCGGCCGTACGCGCCCAGGCCCCCATACCTCGCCAGGAGGGCGTCCAGACGAACGATGACATCATCGGCTTTGGCGCCGGGGCGGAGCGTCAGGGCGACGTCGTTGAACGCCCCTTCCATGTCGTAGGCGCTGGCCAGCGGTCCCTTTGCCATCCAGAACACGCCGTACCGCTTGTAGTCCGGGAACAGGGCGCCCGGGCTGATCTGGTAGATATGCTCGGGGGATAGGGCGATCCCGACGATGGTCAGGTCCTTCCGCCGCCCCTTGATCACCGCCCCGAAGACGTCCCCCGGAACGAACCCGTGCGCTTCCGCGAAGGGCTCGCTTACGATCACCTCGTCGTCCCGTTCGGGATCGACCGTCCTCCCCTTTCGAAGGTACAGCCGGTTCAAGCCCCCTCCCCTTTCGTCGGGGATCGAGATCAGCTGGCCTCTCACGGGATCGGCGAAACCGGGGATGTCGAGTGTAGCGGTTGCGACGACGCGGGTCTCGACCCTGTCCACGCCCGGGATCTCCCGCACCCGCTGCGCGACCCCTTCGGGTGCCCGCGTAAGGGAGGCGAAGACGTCGGCGAAGCGATAGTCCCGGTAATAGGTCGCCTGGGTAAGCCTGAGCGAGTCCAGCGTGCTGACGGACATGATGAACGTGGCGACACCGCTCACGATCACCAGGGCGATGGCCACGGCCTGGCTCTTCATGCCCCACAGGTCGCGCCACAGTTTTCTGTCGATCGCTTTCAACGCTTCACCAGTGGAGGTCCTTCGGAAGTTTCTTGTCGGGGTTTCGATATGTTTCGGCGACGCAGCCCGAGCTCAGGCGGATGACCCGATCGGCCATGCGGGCGATGTCCGCGTTGTGCGTGATGACCACCGTGGTCGTTCCCAGCTCCCGGTTGATGCGTTCCAGGGCCTCGAGCACCAGGATGCCCGTGGAGGAATCGAGTGCCCCCGTCGGTTCGTCGCACAGGAGGACGGCGGGGTTCTTGGCGATCGCCCGGGCGATCGCCACGCGCTGCTGCTCCCCTCCCGACAGCTGGGCGGGGAAATGGTTAAGACGTTCCCCAAGACCCACCATGGCGAGCGCGTCCTCGGGCCTCATCGGATCCTCTGCGATATCGGTGACGGCCGCCACGTTCTCCTGCGCGGTCAGGCTCGGGATAAGGTTGTAGAACTGGAACACGAATCCCACGTGATGACGGCGATACTCGGTGAGCTCCTTCTCCGTGGCCCGTGTGAGGTCCTGCCCGCGGTAGGACACTTCCCCCCCGGTGGAAGTGTCCAGCCCCCCGAGGATGTTGAGGAGCGTCGATTTTCCGCTCCCGGACGGCCCGAGGAGCACCACCAGTTCCCCGGCGAACAGGTCCACGTCCACTCCCCGCAGGGCGTGCACCTGGACTTCCCCCATGTCGTAGATTTTCGTCAGGCCGCGTGCCCGGAATACCGTCTCCCCCGGAGACGAAGTCGCGATCGGTGTGCGATCCCGCATCTGCTTCTCTCCGCGCCGGCGGGACGTCGTCCCCGGCCTATCCGACCTTCATCCCCCCGAAGAGGAGATGGGCCAGCCATCCCGCCACGGGGGGGAAGAAAAACGTGGTGGAAAGCCGGACGAGGGTGAATTTCCAGCCCAGGATACCGACCTCCATCGGCAAACGGGCGATCGCCCAGAGGGACCAGCCGGTGAGGAAGGCGACCATTGTCCCGACCCCCGCTCCCGCGCGAAGCAGTCCGGCCACGATGGGGAGGCTGACGTAAGGCCCCCCGGGGGAGAGACCTCCGGCCACCGTCCCGATGAGGATGCCCCGTATCCCGGACTCCGCCCCGACCCATTTCGCGATGAGGTCGCGGGGAAGCAGTACCTGCACCATTCCCGCAACGATGAACGCGAACAGCAACAGCGGCACGATCTCGAGAATCATCCCGAACCCGGACCGCAATCCCTGCAGATGCTCCCCCTCCCCCCGCAAGTAGCCGAGCGCAAGCAGGGCGACCGCCAGCAGACCCATAATGAGCGTCGGGATCACCATCCTCGTTCTCCTCTGTTTTCCTTCCGTGACAGACATTGTCCCTCTCCCCGCCGGGAAGAACTCGCCGCCTACTCCCTTTTCCCTATCGTCTTCCCGATCGAGTAGGCCTTCCCGAGGTAATTGGCGATCCCGTGATACCTTCCTGCCTCGGGGGAATACACGATCGGTTTCACCTTTTCGATATCGGGAAGTCCCTCTTCGCCGAGCACGGATTCGTCCGCCTTGACGTCCAGGATTTCTCCGATGAACTGGGTGTGCAGGCCGATCTCCACCGCCCGGAGGAGACGGCATTCCAGGACAAGGGGGAACTCCCCGACGTAGGGGGCGTCCACGAGGTCACTTTTGACGGGGGTGAGCCCCGTCACGGCGAACTTGTCGACATTTCTCCCGGAGGCGGTCCCGATGTAATCCGCCTCCCGCGCGTGGGCTTCGGAGGGAACGTTGACGGTGAAGGCCTTTCGCTCCACGATACTGCCGTACGAATAAGTGGCCTTCCGGAGAGATACGGCCACGCACGGCGGTTTCGAGCAGCAGATTCCTCCCCAGGCGACGGCCATCACGTTGGGTTTTCCCTGCTTGTCGTACGATCCCACCACCCATACCGGGGTGGGGAACACGAGGGTCTTCGCGCCGAACGATTTTTTCATGGCTGCTGTCCCCTTTTCCTTTTTTCCCGCCGCGGCCCGTTCCCGGTGAACCGGCCCGCTGCCG
Organism: Candidatus Deferrimicrobiaceae bacterium; assembly: GCA_049688015.1. Classification (GTDB taxonomy): domain Bacteria; phylum Desulfobacterota; class Deferrimicrobia; order Deferrimicrobiales; family Deferrimicrobiaceae; genus CSP1-8. Next base: position 10,183 of record JBAVJZ010000091.1, read on the forward strand.
GGGTCGTTACCCTCCCGTGAACACGTTCGCCACGATGGCCTGCGCCTCCTCCTGTATCCGGCGGAGATGGCCCATCCCCAAAAAACTCTCGGCGTAGATCTTGTAGACGTCCTCCGTGCCGGAGGGACGCGCGGCAAACCACCCGTTCTCCGTCACGACTTTCAGGCCGCCGATGGGACTGTCGTTGCCCGGGGCGTTCGTGATCATTTCCCGTATCGTTTCCCCCGCCAGCTCGGCAGCCTCTATCTTGCTTGCCGAAAGCCGGGAAAGCATCGCCTTCTGGTTCGTCGTGGCGGCGGCGTCGATCCGTTCGTATACCGGCTCCCCGAACCGTTTCGCAAGATCGGCATACTGTTCGGCCGGGTCCCTGCCGGTCGTCGCCATCATCTCCGCCGCGAGAAGGTCCATGATGATGCCGTCCTTGTCGGTCGTCCAGACTGTCCCGTCCCGACGCAGGAAGCAAGCGCCCGCGCTCTCTTCCCCGCCGAAGCCCAGCTCCCCCCCCAGGAGTCCGTTCACGAACCATTTGAATCCCACGGGCACCTCGACCAGGCGGCGGCCAAGCCCCCCGGCCACGCGGTCGATCATGCTGCTGCTCACCACGGTCTTGCCCACTGCCGCATTCTTCGCCCATCCCGGGCGGTGCGAGAACAGATAGGAAACGGATGCGGCGAGGTAGTGGTTGGGATTCATGAGACCGGCGGTGCGCACGACGATGCCGTGCCGGTCGCTGTCGGTGTCGTTCGCGAAGGCCACGTCGAACCGGTCCTTGAGGGCGATAAGCGCAGCCATCGCGTAAGGGGAAGAGCAGTCCATCCGGATCTTCCCGTCCCAGTCCAGGGGCATGAACCGGAATGTCGGATCGACCTCTTCGTTCACGACCTCGATGTCGAGCCCGTACCGGTCGGCAATCGGCCTCCAGTAGGCCACACCCGATCCTCCCAGGGGATCGACGCCCAGACGAAGTCCGGCCCCGCGGATCGCCTCCATGTCCAGGACGGAGCCCAGATCCCCGACATAAGACCCGGTGTAGTCGTGCCGGTGCGTCGTCGATGCGGAGCGGGCCCTTCCGACGGAAATCCTCTTCACCCCCCGCAGATCGCCTGCCAGCAGCTCGTTCGCCAACTCTTCGATGCGACGGGTCGCGTCCGTGTCCGCGGGTCCCCCGTGCGGGGGGTTGTACTTTACGCCCCCGTCCTCCGGCGGGTTGTGCGACGGGGTGATCACGACGCCGTCGGCCAGGCCCGTCTTTCGCCCCCGGTTCCAGGAAAGGATCGCGTGCGAGATCACGGGAGTCGGAGTGTACCCTCCTTCCCGGTCGATCATCACCTCGACCCCGTTGGCCGCCAGCACTTCGAGCGTGGTGAGGAACGCCGGCTCGGAGAGCGCATGCGTGTCCATCCCCAGAAACAGGGGGCCGGCGATCCGCTGCTCCCGGCGGTACAGGCAGAGCGCCTGGCTCACGGCGAGGATATGGGCCTCGTTGAACCCGCAACGAAGAGAGGAACCGCGATGGCCGGACGTGCCGAAGGAAACCCGCTGCTCCCGCACGGCAGGATCGGGACGCTCCGTATAATAGGCAGCCACCAGGCGGGGGACATTCACCAGCATCGATTTGGGGGCGGGCTTCCCCGCCAGTGGACTCACGGTCATGAAAGGACCCTTCCGATCGATCGGATCCGCACGGCGTGCCGGTCCGTCATCATGGGAAACCCGCGGAAATATCCACCGGAAGGCGCACCCACATCCAGAGGTAGAATATTATTATTATTTAATATAATACTCATACTATATTTAACCGATACTTTAATATATATCCAGTGCGTTATCCTCCGGGGTCTTTCCCGGGAAACGCTTCGAACCGGCGGACGAGAGAAGGATGGGAGAACCTCCGGCGCGATTGCCGGCAACGGGATCCGGCAGTATAATGCATTTGCGGGCAGGGTGCACCGGGAGGACCGCCACGTTGGGGGGCGGAGGGCAGGAGGTGCACAATGGATGTCAGCCTGACCGGTGTGGAAATTCACGCCCTCAGGGGACTCGTGGAGGAGGCCGTCGCCAAACTGGACAAGGAGATCGCCGCAGCCAAGGGAGAAAAACCCGCCGAGGCGATCAAGGAAAGCAGGGACGTCTTCAGACACATCATGGACAAGCTCCCCGTCGAGTTCGGCACGCTGGCCTAGCGGCTGACCGACGAAGAAGAACGGCACCCTGTTCGCCCTTTCCCTGGTTTTCATCAAGCAGGCATTCCCTGGCAGTCGATCACACCCCCCTTCCCAGTGTGAGGGGGCGTGTGATGTCCGTGTCCGGCAGGATCCGTGCGAGAAGGGCGCGCAGCTGGCCGGCTGCGGCCGGGTGTACCGCCGCGCCTGGGTGTCGGACGCGGGAGGTCGCGATGAGTCCGCGCATTCGGTAGATTTCCTTTCGGATCCCCAGGCCCGGCTGCTGCTCGAAAACGATCAGCGGCAGAAAGCGCCGGTAGAGTTCCCAGGCGGAATCCATCCGTCCCTGGCGGGCCTCCCGGACCATCGCCACCAGGACCTCGGGGAAGGCGAATCCGGTCATGAAACCGCTGCTTCCCCTTTCCAGGTCGAACATCCCGTAGAGGGCGCCGAGTCCCGTGAGGACGGGGACTTTTCGGCCCGTCATTGCCTGAACAAGTGCGGAGATCTTCCGGGGGGTGGGAGGAGCCTCCTCCTTGATGCACCCCACCTGGGGGATCTCGTTCACAAGCCGGAGCAGCAAGGGGACCGGCATGTGCACTTCCGTCGAGGCGGGGTGGTCCTGCACCACGACCGGCAGCGAGACCCCGCCGGCCACCTGCCGGAAAAATGCAAGGATCTTCTCCTCGCCCGGCACGGGCTCCCGCGAAGGGGTCACCATCACCGCGTCCGCGCCGAGCGACTGGGCCATCTGGCTCAGGTGGCGCGTCGCGAGCGTACCCCTGTGGCTCGTCCCGACGATCACCGGGATGCGTCCCTCCGCAGCGGAGACCGCCGCCCGGATGAGCTGCTCCCGCTCCTGGTCCACCAGCCGGTTCGACTCCCCCAGCACGCCGAGTATCGTCACTCCGTCCACGCCGATGTCCGCCATGAACCGGACTACGCGGGCGAACGATGCGAGATCGATCCCCTCCCCTTCGTCGAACGGGGTCACGAGGATGGGATATACCCCCTCGAAGGACAACCCCTTTGCCATGGACAACCTCCTTGCGACGTGCGACCGGCGGGCCTTAAGGCGTTCCGTGATCGATCCCGTGGACCAGTATAATGCAATCCGGTTCGGATTCCCCCGCTTTCCCCTGTATAATTGGCAAAAGAACCATATACAGCGCGCCTTTACTTTCCATACGATATCGTCCCTGCGGAGGTGGCGATGAAAGCGATCCGTGTTCACAAGTTCGGCGGCACCGATGCGATGGCCCTGGAGGAAATCCCCAGTCCCAAGCCCCCGGAAGGACATGCGCTCGTCCGGCTGAAAGCGGTCGGCGTGAACTTCATCGACATCTATCAGAGGATGGGGCTCTACCCCGTACCGTTGCCTTTCACGCCAGGCAACGAGGCGGCCGGCACGGTCGAGGAAATCGGACCGGGGGTGACGGAGGTCGCTCCGGGGGACCCGGTAACGTACTCCGGTGCCATCGGCTCCTACGCGGAATACGCGGTGGTCCCTTCCTGGCGGCTTGTCCATATCCCCCAGGGGCTCGATCTGAAAACGGCGACCGCCGCGATGCTCCAGGGGATGACCGCCCATTACCTCTCCCACGACACCTATCCGCTGAAACCGAAAGACACCTGCCTGGTGCACGCCGCGGCCGGCGGCGTGGGCCTCCTCCTTGTCCAGATGGCCAAACAGCGCGGAGCCCGGGTGATCGGAACCGTCTCGACGGCGGAGAAAGCCCGGTTGGCGCGGGAAGCGGGCGCCGACGAGGTTATCCTCTACACCGAGAAGGACTTCGAGTCCGAGGTGAAGCGTCTTACGGGCGGGGCCGGTATCCAGGTGGTCTACGATTCCGTCGGACAGACAACGTTCGACAAAAGCCTAAATTGCCTGGCTCCCCGCGGTTACCTTGTCCTCTATGGCCAGGCCAGCGGCCCCGTTCCGCCCTTCGACCCACAGGTGCTGAACGCCCGGGGAAGCCTCTTCCTGACACGGCCTACCCTGGGCCACTACACGCGAACCCGGGAGGAACTTCTCTCGCGGGCGGACGAGGTTCTCGGATGGGCGGCCAAGGGGACGCTTCATGTGCGCATCGGGGCAACCTTTCCCCTGGCGGAGGCGGGGGAGGCCCACCGGAAGCTGGCGGGCCGCGAGACCACGGGGAAGATCCTGTTGGTGCCGTGAAACGGGAGGCCCATCGCCCCCTTACATCACGAGATTGAACAGGCACCCCACGATGAGGATCCCCACGCCGACGACGCCCGCGAAGGTGGCGATCAGGCGCGGTTTGAGCACTTTCCGGAGGATGACCATCTCGGGCAGGGACAGCCCGATGACCGACATCATGAAGGCGAGGGCGGTTCCCAGAGCGGCCCCCTTCCCCAGCAGGGCCTGGACGATGGGGATGATCCCGGCGGCGTTGGAGTAGAGAGGGATCCCCAGCAGGACCGCCAGCGGCACGGACCACCATGCCCCCGACCCCATGACGGAGGCCATGAAGTTCTCCGGTACATACCCGTGGATGCCCGCGCCTACGGCGATTCCGGCGAGCAGGTAGGGCCACACCTTCCCGACGATGTCGCGGACCGCGTCCAGACCAAGGCGCAATCGCATCTCCCACGGCATTCCCTGCTCTTCGGGCATCGCACCGTCCCCGGCTTCCGCGGTCGCAAACACCCACTCCTCCACGTATTTCTCCATGCCCATCCTGCCGATGGCCCAACCCGAAGCCATCGCGATCGCAAGCCCCATCCCGAGGTAGATCGCGGCGATCTTCCACCCGAAGAGTCCGAACAGAAGGACAAGGGCAACCTCATTTACCATGGGAGCGGAGATCAGGAAGGAAAAGGTCACCCCGAGGGGAACCCCGGCCGTCACGAAGCCGATGAAGAGGGGTACTGCGGAGCACGAGCAGAAGGGGGTCACGGTCCCGAGCAGGGCGGCCATCCCGTTCCCCGCGAATTCCCTCTTCCCGGCGAGGAAGCCCCGGGCCCGCTCCGGGGTGAAGAACGAACGGACCACCCCCACGACGAACACCACCAGGGTCAGAAGCAGGAGAACCTTGGGAGCCTCGTAGAGGAAAAACTCCAGTGCGGAGGTCAGGTGCGTCCCGGGCGACAGGGAGAAAAGCGAATAGGTGACCCACTTCGCAAAGGGGGACAACCCCTGGTACACGAGCCACCAGGCCGCAAGAACCAGCAGGCCGGCCCCGAAATACCTCTTGCTATCCCACGTGCCCGTCACGGTGTGAGAAGCGATGTCACTTCCTCCACGGTCGGCACCCGCCCTGCGATCTTCACCTCATCATCGATGGCCAGCGCAGGAGTCGCCATCACCTTCCATTTGCTGATCTCCCGGACATCTTCCACCTTGGATATGGCGGCATCCTTCCCGGACCTCTCCACTGCCTTGCGCACGACTTCGGCCATCTGTCTGCACTTGGGGCACCCCGTGCCCAGAATCTCGATCTTCATATACTCCTTTCCTTCCCCCCCGGACCCGGTCCCTCCGGAGATATATAAATAAATGCCTATATATTAATATCGCATTGCTCCGCGGGGGAAATCAATCTTTTTCGGTCGAGGTTTTTTGCTTTCCCGCGAAGCGATTCCGGAGACGGCCCGATGATGGTAGACTCTATTTTTAACGCCTATGAGCGGTAACATTACCCTACCCGTCTGGCTCGCCGCGCTCCTCTTCCTTCTCGCCGCGTGGGCGGCGGTGTACCGCCTGCTGATTCCGAGCGTCCGCTGGTTTCTTCGCCGTCGCGTCAACCTGGTGATCGAGGAGATCGGGAAACGCCTCCACCTGGAAATCCGCCCGTTCTCCCTGACCAAACGGCAGGTGCTGATCGACCGGCTGATGTACGACCCGAAAATCCTGGAGGCGGCGGCGGTCCACGCAAAGACGAACAATATGCCGCGAGCCGTCGTCATGGCGGAAATCGAGCGGTACGCCAGGGAGATCGTCCCCTCCTTCAACGCGTATGCCTATTTCCGGGTCGGCTACTGGGTCGCGAAAAAGACGGCCAGGATTCTCTACCGGGTGCGGGTGGGCTTTACCGACGAAGCGGGACTTTCCGCCGTCGACCCTCGTTCCTCCGTCGTCTTCGTCATGAACCATCGCAGCAATATGGACTACGTCCTCGTGGCCTATCTCGCGGCTACCCGCACCGCCCTGAGTTACGCCGTCGGGGAATGGGCGAGAATCTGGCCGTTGCAGACGCTCATACGGTCGCTCGGCGCCTATTTCATACGAAGAAGTTCCGGGAACCCCCTCTACCGCCTCGTGCTGGAACGCTACGTTGCCATGGCTACCGAGGGAGGCGTCGTACAGGCGGTTTTCCCGGAAGGCGGGCTTACCCCGGACGGGTCGCTGCGGCGCCCGAAACTCGGCCTTCTCGACTACATGACCCGCTCCTTCTCCCCCGGGGGGGGCAGGGACATCGTTTTCATCCCGGTGGGAATCAACTACGACCGCACCTTCGAGGACCGCAGCATGCTGGTCTCCCTGGACCGGGAGGCCCCGGGGAAAAGCCTGCCGTTCGTGATCCTCACCTCGCTGCGATTCCTCTTTCACAACCTGCTTCTCGTGATCCGCGGCCGCTGGTACCGGTTCGGCTACGCATGCGTCAACTTCGGCTCTCCCGTCTCCCTCACGGAGTATTGCCGCCGGCTCGGGGTCGACTTTCGTTCTTTGGAGAAAGAAGAGAGGTACCGGGAAGTGGAGAGGCTGGGCGGGGAACTGATGAAAGATGTCGGGAAGGTGATTCCGGTGCTGCCGGTCTCCCTCGTGGCTACCGCGTGCCTGAACCTGGGGGGGGACCGCTGGAGCGAGCTCGACCTGAAAACCGAGGCCCACCGGCTGCTCGCCGCGCTCGCCGCGCAGGGCGCCCACATCTACATCCCCCGCAAGGACCACGATTACGCCGTCAATGTCGGGTTACGGATGCTTACCCTACGTCACCTGGTGGAGGAAAAGGAGGGACTCTATCGCGTCGATCCGGATAACGTCATCCTCCTGCGATATTACGCCAACTCCATCCGCCATCTGTTCCCCGTCCCGTCTTCCCACGCCCCGCTTTGATTCCCCGTGCCTCCGGCCGGACACGGTCCAAAACACTATTAGTACTCCGCTTCATAAATACGGCGTCGCACCGAGAGCGTCGATGCGCCGCGCCAGTGAGGCGTGCGACTGAGGCGTACTCTTAGCAGTACGGCGCAAGGAGCGCAACGAAGCTGGAGCGGATGCAGCGGCGCTCGAATGCAACCGTATTTGTGAAACGGAGTACTTAACGTTTGAGCTCTTCGATCAGAATATCCCGCAGCGTCTCCGCGATCGGAAACGGTCCTATCTCCAGTGCCATTTCCGCGCACTCCAGCGCCTCTCTGCGCTTGCCTTGCAGCCTCAGGACACTGGCCTTGCCCGTCCATGCCTCGGGGCAATCCGGATCCACTCCGATCGCAAGGTCGTAGAGCACGACCGCCTCATCATGCCGTTTCGCGGTCGCGAGAGCGTCGGCATCCCTTACGTACTTGACGGCGAGGTCTTCGGGGTCCATCGGGCTCTCCGTTTCCTAGGAATCCCGGCGGGCGGCGTCCGAGGCCAGCTTCCCCAGAAATCCTTTCATCTTCCCGAGGACCTCGTCACATCCCGTGATGCCGTAACGGTCTTTCAGGACTTCCGGATCGCTGTACCCGATCCAGACCGCGCCGTTTCCGTCCTCCCACACCAGCATCTTCAGGGGAAGATCGATGCCGACGAGCTGCTCGCACATCATCAGGGGAGTACCCCCTTTGGGATTCCCGAAGATCAGCACCTCGGTCGGGCGCATCGACATGCCGACCGTCCTCGCCCCTTCGGCATGATCGATTCGATTAAACAGCGTCATCCCCCTTTCCTTCGCCAGGCGCTCGACCCGATCCGCGGTTTCCTTCGCTTTGTAGGAACTCTTCACGGTTACCAGGCCTTCCCCCGCGGATGCAGCCGTGACCGCAAACAGGACGAACAACAGCAGGAAAATCAGCATTCTTCGCATATCGCCTCTCCCTCCGGGAAACGGATCGTCGTGTCGCCGGATTACCGAGACGGCCTTCCCCCGCGAAGGTCTTCCTCCGCATCCCGCCATTAGATAGCCATATCCCGGGGAAGTTTCCCCTTCGCCCACGTACACCTACTCGTGGCCCAGGACGGGGTGCGGCTCGTACGGATCTCCGAGGGCCTTTTGCTCCTCCGCGGTAAGCTCGATCTCGAGGGCCTTGACCGCCTCCTCGAGATGCGCCATCCGGCTCGCGCCGACGATCGGGGATGTCACGCCCGGTTGGTGCAGGAGCCAGGCGAGAGCGATCCGGGCCATGGAGACCCCGCGTTTCCCGGCGAGATCCGCGACGCCTTTGACAACCGCCAGATCGCCCGGGCGGACGTACATCTCCTTCTTGTACGTGTCCGTGCGGGCGCGGATGGTGCTGCCGTCTTCCCCGGGAGACGGCGCTCTCGCGAGGAGCCCCCGCGCCAGCGGACTCCAGGGAAGTATGCCGATCCCCTCCTTCCGGCAAAGGGGGATCATTTCCCTCTCCTCCTCCCGGTATACCAGATTGTAATGATTCTGCATCGTGACGAACCGGTGGCAGCCGCGTTGGTCCGCAGCGCCCAGCATCCGGGCGAGTTGCCAGGCATACATCGAGGATGCCCCAGTGTAGAGCGCCTTTCCCGAGCGCACGACGCCGTCCAGGGCATCCAGGGTTTCCTCGACCGGCGTGGAGCGATCGAACCGGTGGATCTGGTAGAGGTCGACGTAATCCGTCCCGAGACGCCTGAGGCTGTCGTCGATCGAGTGCCGGATGTGCTTGCGGGAGAGGCCTCTCTGGTTGGGATCGTCCCCCATCTCGCCGAACACCTTGGTGGCGATGACCACCTTGTCCCGGCCCGGCCCGAAATCCTTGAGGGCCTTCCCGAGTATCTCCTCGCTCCGCCCCCGGGAGTAGACATCGGCGGTATCGAAGAAATTGATCCCGAGCTCCAGGGCCCTGCGGATGAAGGGACGCCCCTCTTCCTCCTCGAGCACCCATTCCCGCCAGCTCTTCGCGCCGTAGGTCATGCAGCCCAGACAGATGCGGGACACCTTCACGCCGGTCGGACCCAGATTCACGTATTCCATCTTTTGCCCCTCCTTCCTCCAGCTGACGCCTCGCGGGAGCTTGTCGTTAACGGGTCCCGATCAGCGGAACGATGAGTTTCGGGTTCGCCCCCGGAACGACGGTAACCGTTTCCACCCTGTCCACGCCGAGAGGTTCGTTCACAAACCGCAGCCGATGGTTCCCCACCGGAAGTTCCAGGGAGGAAATCGGCGTCACTCCAAGATACCGTTCCCCCTCGTAGACCTTTGCCCAGGGAACGGCCTGGACCACTTCCAGCTTCCCGGTCTGCCGCGTAAGCGCGATCCGGAAACGGGGAAGCTGTCCCAGCGCATCGGCCGATACACGGCTTGTGACATATCCCGCCTTCCGGAAAAATACCGTTTTCCCCGCCAGCGGCGCGGTGTCCAGGTGAAAAGGCGTCAAACCGAGGGACGGTCCGTTGTCCACCCCTACCGAAACGCCTGCCGGATCCGTCTCGATCCACACCAGGCTCCGCTTTTCGGGCAAGAGACCGTTCTGATCAACGTCCCCGGTCCGGGACGACGGGGAAACGGGAGGAGAAACCGGCGGCGGAGCCTCGGCATTCGCCTGTCTTGCCGCCGGAGATGGTCCGGACCCGCCGGCGGGCGAAGCGGTCACCACGGGGGATGTTTTCCTCTCCGCCGGGCCGGATCCCTTCCACCACATCACCCCTCCCACAGAAGCGGCCACGAGCGCCGACGTCACTCCGATCCTGACCCCGCGTCTTCCCATGATTCCGTAGGTTGCCCTCTTCTCCCGGACCAGGCCCGCGTCGCCTTCCCCGTGAAAGACGTCTGCGACAACCGTGTCCTCCTCTTTCTGTCCCGCCCCGGGAAAAAGGAGATCCCAGAAAGCGAACAGGTCGGTTCGGGAAACCGTTTCGGGGATTGCCCCGGCGATCGCCTGCGCGAAGACCCCTGCGTCCGGATATCTGTCCCCCTTCCTCTGCGACATGCTTTTCCGCAGAATTCCCGAAATCGCAGGGGGGAACCGGTCCCCGGGAAGTCTTTCCGCATCGTGGTCCCGCAACCGGGCAAGAATCTCGTCTCGCCCCTCGCCGTCGAAGAGCCTCCCGGGGAGGAAAAACTCCGCGGCGACCACCCCGGCGGAGAAAAGATCCGAGGAGACGTCCGCCTCCTCTCCCCGGGCCTGCTCCGGAGACATGTAGGAAATTTTCCCCTCCCATCCTTCCGACCGTTCCTCTGCGGCGTTCCTTCCCCGCGCAATACCGAAATCGGCCAGTTTCACCGCCCCTCCCCGCGACAACAGGACGTTGCCGGGGCTCACGTCCCGGTGGATGATTCTCCGGGAATGCAGGTACCCGATCCCGTCCAGCATTCCCTCCACCCAGTACCGCCAGAGAGGAAGAGGAATGGGGATCGACCGGAGGCGCATCTGTGCCGCCGTCTGTGCCATGTCCCATCCATCGACGAACTCCATGACGAGGTAGTAGGAGTTGTCCTGCTTTCCGAAGTCGAAGACCTGAACGAGATTCTGATGGGAGAGCGATGCCGCAATGCGCGCCTCCCGGACAAACATTTCGCGAAAGCGCGCGATCTCCGTGAGGCGGGGATGAATCACCTTCACGGCCACCTTCTTCTCGAAGCCCTCCTCCCGCCGCAGCCGGCAAAGGTACACCTCGGACATTCCCCCGGAGGCGATTTTCCGGACGACCGCATACCTGTCGGGAAGGCCCGGGACCAACCGGCTACCTCCTTCCCCCCTCGGCGGTAATCCCCAGCTGCTTCATCTTCCGGTGGATACTGGTGCGGTCCAGCCCCAGTCTCTCTGCCGTGCGGCTCACGTTGAATTCGTTCTGCCTGAGTTTGCGCGTGAGGAACTCCTTCTCGAAAGCGAGGACCGCCTCCCGGAAATCCTCCTGGTCGAACACGGGCGCGTGCTGCGTCTCCGCCCGGACCGATTCGGCGGAGAGGACGCGCTGGACGATGTCCTCCCCGATCGAAGGGCCCGTCGAAAGAATCACGAGCCGCTCCACTACGTTGCGCAGCTCCCGGACGTTTCCCGGCCAGGTGTGGGCCATCAGCCGTTCCATCGCCGCCCGGGGGACCTTCTTCCTTTCCTTTCCGTGCTCGGCGCAGATTTCCGCGACGAAATGCTCCGTGATCGAGGGAATGTCCTCCCTCCGGTCGCGCAGGGGAGGAACGACAATCGGAAAGACGTTCAGGCGGAAATAGAGGTCGTCGCGGAAACGGCCGGCCTCCACTTCCTTCGGCAGGTTGCGGTTCGTCGCGGCGATGATCCTCACATCGGCGCGGATCTTCTCCCCTCCCCCGATCCTCTCGAACTGTTTTTCCTCGAGGACCCGGAGGATCTTCGCCTGCGTCCGTGGGCTCATGTCCCCTACCTCATCGAGGAACAGGGTGCCCCCGTCTCCCAGCTCGAAACGTCCCCTCCTGCGCACGCTCGCCCCCGTAAACGCGCCCTTTTCGTGTCCGAACAGTTCCGACTCGATCAGCTCATCCGGAATGGCGGCGCAGTTCACCGCGACGAACGGCCGGGCCGCCCGTTTGCTGTGGCGGTGGATCTCGCGGGCGACGATCTCCTTTCCGGAACCGTTTTCCCCGGAGACGAGAACCGAGGCGTTGGTGGGGCCGGCGGCGGCGATCTCGGCCCGGACCCGCCCCATGGCTTCCGAGTCCCCGACCAGGCGGTACTTCTTCTCGACCCGCTCTTTCAGCTCCACGTTTTCCCGGAGCAGGTGCCCCTGTTCAATGGCGCGGGAGAGGGTGATGAGCAGCTTGGTGAGCGAGATCGGCTTTTCGATGAAGTCGAACGCGCCCATCTTCACCGCCTTCACCGCCGTGTCGATCGTCCCGTGCCCCGAAATCATGATGACCGGTACGATCGGGTACGCCTCCCGGATCTTTTTCAGCGTCTCGATCCCGTCCATGCCGGGCATCCACACGTCGAGCAGCACGGCGTCAACAAACGACCGGGAAAAAACCTCGAGCCCCTGGGCGCCGTCTCCGGCCAGGATCACGTCGTAGCCGTCGTCGGACAGGACCCCTTCGAGCGTCTTCCGGATGTTCGTCTCGTCGTCGATGACCAGAACCGAGTATCCCATGGCGTACCTACCCTTCTCTCTTCGGTCGAACGGGGAATTCGATCTCGAAAACCGTCCCCTTCGGAACGTTGTCGCGTACCTTCACCGTCCCCTGATGGTCGCTCGCGATCGCGCTGACGATGGCCAGACCCAGGCCCATTCCCCCCTCCTTGCGGGAAAAATACGGCTCGAACAGTCGGTCCCGGTCCCCCGGAGGCACCCCCGGCCCGTCGTCGGCCACGGACACCCGCACGCTTCCCCGCGCCGGCTCGTGCCCCACTTGCACCACGCAGCGTCCCTGCTTCCCCAGGGCCGCCGCGGCGTTCTCCAGGAGATTGGTCACCGCGCGCCGGATCTGGAACGGGTCGAACCAGACCGGCGGCACCTCCCCCTCCTCGAACTCCCATGTGATCCCGGGGTGCGTCGTCCGGAAGGTCTCGACGACCGTCCGCAGTTCCTCCCCGATGTTCCCTTCCTTGAAGGCCGGGATGGGCATGCGGGCGAACCGGGTGAACTCCTCGACGAGAGATTTCAGCGACCCCACTTCCGAGAGGATCGTCTGGGTGCACTCGGAGAAGGCGGAGTCGTCCTCGTGCGACGCGGCGAATTTTTTCTGCAATCGTTCCGTGGAGAGCTGGATCGGCGTCAGGGGGTTACGGATCTCGTGCGCGATCCGGCGGGCGACCTCGCGCCAGGCCATGATCCGCTGGAGCCGCATCGCCTGGGAAAGGTCGTCGAACGCCACCACCAGGCCCATGTACTCCCCGTCGTCCCCCTGGAGCGCCGTAACGCTGACGCGCAGGGAGATCCGCTTCGCTCCGATGGTGAGATCTACCTGCCGCTCCACCTGCTTGCCCGGCATCTCCCCCACCTCGCGCGAAAGGGTGCGAACAACGTCGTAGTGCTCCTCCCGGACGACTTCCTTATACGGCTTCCCCAGCACCTTGTCCGTCTTGATCGCGAGCATCCGCTCCGCCACCTTGTTGATCATCGCGATGCGCCCCCCCCGGTCGATGACGATGACCCCGGTGGAGATGTTCGTAAGGATCGCCTCGATGAACTGGCTCCTCCTTCGAAGTTCCTCGAACGTGGCGGAAAGGGATACGTTGGCATCCTCGAGACTCTTCTTCATCTCCATGAGGTCCGCCGTCATCCGGTTGAAGGAGCCGACCAGGTGGCCGAATTCATCGTCGGAGCGGTAGTCGAGCCGTACGGCAAGGTTCCCGGATGCCACCTTCTGCGTCCCCTCCGCCAGCATCTGGACGGGGACGGTGATCTGCCTCGCGAGATAGATCCCCATCCAGGAGGCGGCAAACACCACGAGCAGGGTGATGAGGATAAGGGTGGCGATATAGCTGGCCCGTATCGGGTCGTCGAGGAGCCGCACCTGGTGGTACTCGTCGTATGTATTCGCGATCTCCCGGATCCGTTTGGCTTCGCGGGGCGGGATCGTCTTTACCGCCACTACGGCTCTTCCGTCGGGCAGGTGCCGGACAGCGGAAGCATACGACTCCCCGACGATCGTCGTCACATCCTGGCGGCGGATGGTTCCCTCCTCCCCTTTCAGGCGGGATCCGATCTCCTCGACGATCTCCCTGCGCACGCCTCCGCTCACCTCCGCGTGGCCTTTTTGGCCCACCAGCAGGAGCGAGACATCGGAGGGCAGCCCCCGCCTGGCGGCATCAAGGGAATCCCGCAGAGAGACCTTCGTTCCCTTCCGGAGCACGGCGGTCGCGGCCCGGTCCGCCACCACCGAAAGGTTACCTGCCTCCCTCTCGAGGCTCCCCCGTGCAATGTCGAGCGCGCTGGTCAGGGCAACCCCGACCCTGCCGCCGATCCACGACTTGATGCTCGTCGTAGTGATATTGGTGGCCGCGATGAACAGAATGATCGTGGGAAGCAGGGAAAAGGATATGAAGATGAGCACCAGGCGGGAGCGGATCTTCGCCCCCAGGATGTTCCGCTTCCGGTCCAGAATCAGTTTGAATACGTTTCGTGTGACGAGGAAGATCAGCAGGACGATCAGGATGACGTTGATGTTGATGAGTGCGAAGATGATGATGTTGCTGGTGAAGCCCACCTTGCCGCCGATCGCCCCCAGGCGCGCTTCCAGGATGGTAAGACCGGCCACCAGGACGGCCACGATCCCGATGGCGATCCTCTCCCGCTTCTTCTTTGCCCGGTCCTTCTCAGGGAACGGATCCAGCTTCCCGGGAAGAAATTTTTTCATGGCGCGGAAATGTCTCCTCTCGCCCATTCGGTCTCCACGTCCCAAAGGGAGGAAAAGAAAAAGATCGAGCGGAGCGGATCCGACAGGCCTACCTTGTCGAGGCGCGTCCGGACGAGTGCCCTGTACTTCTTGCCACGCGTGACCTCATGGTAAAGAGGAACGGTCACCTCGTACCGGGTCATCCCTGCGAGCGCGGTGAAGATGTCCGGCAAAAGCTCCACATCCTTGCCCCGGTTCAGGCGGTATACGCGTGAGAGGGCGTCATAGCGGACGGAGCGGGAAAAGGTGATCTCGCCGATCGTCGTGTCGAACCAGTTCCGATGGTGCCGCTGGACCCGAACGACGGTCTTGAAGGAAATTTCTATGCCGCTTTTCAGCGCCTCCATCATTCCGGGAGTAAAGGCGTTGCGCAGGGTGAATTGCACATGGGCAGTGCGTCCCTTGGCCTGCCCATGAATGTCCGTTATGCGTGGTTTCGGGGGGGCGGCGGCGGAGAGGCCGGGCGCCACGAGAACCCCAAGGAAAATCAGCGAAATAGCAACGTAGCGCAACACCGCCTCCCCGGATATTATACCGGACTGAGGCAAACCTGCAACAGCGGGAAACTTCCTAGGGAAGAGAGGGGTGAGTGGCCCGTTACGGGCCACTCAAAGGGGGATTAGGCAGTGACCTGTATTTCCACGGGGACCTTCCCCGGGTTGACAGGCGATCCAGGTGATGCGGAATACACGGGAGACGCAAGATATTCGGCAACGACATGGTTTACCGTATGCCCCGGACGGATGGCGAGGAAGCAGCCGCGCACGGGGCGCCCCAGCAAAGCCAGGTCGCCGATAAAGTCGAGCAGTTTGTGCCGGGCGAACTCGTTGCGGAAACGCAGTCCTTCCGTATTGTGCAC
>JBAVJZ010000092.1:0-4830 GCA_049688015.1 Candidatus Deferrimicrobiaceae bacterium
TCATGCTTCCCAGTTCCGGGTCTTCCTCCTCTTCGTCGGTAACGGTCATCGGCTCCAGCGCCATGCCGCATTTGGGGCAACTTCCCGGTCCTTCCTGCACAACCTCCGGATGCATCGGGCAGGTATATCGGGTCCTGGTTATCGGACCGGCAGCCTGCGTCGGCTCGAGCGCCATCCCGCACTTCGGGCAGTCCCCCGCTCCTTCCTGTCGTATCTCGGGATGCATCGGGCAGGTGTATTCCCTTCCGGGTACGCTTTTCCTGGGTTCCTCCCTTCCCTCGCTGGAGGGTTCGTGTCCGACTCCCTGGTCCTCGAGGTACCGGCCCGGGTTTTGCCGAAATGTTTCCCGGCAGTGTGGGGAACAGAAGAGATATTCCTCACCGTCGAGGGAAAACCGATGCGTGCTGTTTTCCTCGACCTCCATTCCGCATACGGGGTCCATACGGTTCGACGGAGCTTCGACGGGTTCCTCCTCCGGATCGGATCGATGATGTGCCTGTGTTCCTTTACTCATCGGATCTCCCTGAAATCCTCGTTGCCTCTTACAGGTACGGCGTAATACGTTCAACGTGGCCTTTTATTTGTGATGAGCCGCATCGTGCCTTGAATTCCCCTGATGACCCTCTAAGGATTTGATCCGGTCATCCTTGTCGTTTCCGGATCCCCCGGAGTGCCCCCCATGACCTCCATGTCCGCCGCAGCAACCGCCGCCGCGAAACATGAGGAAGAGAACCAACCCGCCCAATACAAGCCATACCAGCCATCCGAATTCCGCCCACATGATCAAACACCTCCTATGGAATTGCCATGATGCAGAATCTTACCTCTTACCGTTCACTCCCAATATTGCTGTTCTTCTCCTTTTCTCATCCCTTAACCCAATTCCCCGGGCCGGATCCCCGGTCCCCGGCGGATCGCGAAGTCGTTATGCATCCGAAGACGGGCGAAGGCCGGATCCGTTACGCAGGTCATCGGTCTGCGGGTCAAGGGAATCCAGGACAAGGGCATCCAGGACAAGGGCGCCCAGGATCGGACAGTCGCTGACCGGCCCATGCCCGTCACAGGTGGAGGCCAGATGCTCCAGCGCCCTAAGGACTCTAGTAAGTTCCTTTCGTTTCCTCTTAACATCCTCTATCTTTTCCAGGGTCCGCTTTTTAATGTCCGCCTTGGTGGCATCCTTGTCCTGACGCAGGGAAAGCAGTTCCTTGATCTCGTTCAATGAAAAGCCAAGTTCCTCGACACGCTTGATAAAATGCAGCCGGGCAACACTCTCGCTGGGATATTTCCGGTAGCCCGATTCTGTCCTCAGCGGCTCTTCGATGAGTCCCTGCCGTTCGTAAAACCGGATCGTTTCAATACCGATCCCGGCCCGTTTGGCGACCTTGCCGATGGTAAATCCGCTCATCTGTCTCCTCCTGTCGTGGTTTTCGCCAAGCTGCAATCGGTCATCGTGTTGACCCCCCAGGCGATATAGGCGAATCCGAAATAGGTCTCCTCAACTGCCACGCTTCCCATGTGCTTTTCCCTGGATTCCCACGGATGCCGGGATGCAAGGTCGAGGGTGACTCCAAAGGGACGCAAGAGCGGCAGAAGGAACGGAGCGATGCCTGACAGACGTGATTCGGCCATCTTCAGATCAGCCACGACCCAGCGGCCGCCGGAGACCAATGCGGCCGCGCCTTTCCTTATCACCTCGTCGAACTCCGGCACGAGAATGAGTGCAAAGGTGGAGAGGATCCCGTTGACCCGTTCCGGGAAAACGTATTCGACCGCATCGCTTTGAATCAGCGCTACATTTCTCCACCCGTGCGCGTTTACCCGCTCGCCCGCCACGGACAACATGGCATCGGTCACGTCGACGCCGATCACCTTCCCCTCGGGCCCCACGGCCTCTTCCAGGAGCGCGAAATTCAGCCCCGTCCCGCAGGCGATCTCCACGACGGTGTCCCCCTTCTTCAGGGAAAGAGCCGCCACCGCCTTCTTCCGGTACGCCCATTCACGGAAACCGATCAGGTAATACAGGTTCGCCGTCCAGTCGTACCGCTTCGCCCGCTTCCGGTAGAGGCCGATCAGTTCGGATCGACTCAGCGCCACGGCGCCTCCCTTTCCCCGGGAAAGACGTTCCATCCGGACATCGGGTTGCCGTGCGATTCCCCTTGGTCCATCCGGTGACTCCCGCGTGACGCCCCTTAGCTTCTGTGGCTCCCGTTGCCGCCGTGCCCCCGATGCATGAAAAGATGAAGGATCGGGCACAGGAGGAGGAGCGCCCAAGGAAGGGCGCCCAGGATGTGCGCCTGGTGTTCCTCCCAGAGGAAAAACGTCGCAATTGCCAGGAATCCGAGCAGAGCGATCCACGCATGGATCTTCACCTTCAATACCTCCTTTTTTCTGTCGTCTGAGGATGTTCGACGATGTGCTTGTGGTCCTCCCGGTCGGGGTCCCCGTTCCCCGGTTCTTCCTCCGGGAGGAGAAACCACAGCACCGTCGGTACCCCCACGATGACGGAGACCCAGAAAAGCATCACCCAGCCCATCTACCTTCCCCCTGCCAACCAACACTCTCGCCGATGGGTGAAGCATAAGCCGTGCCAGAGAATTCCCGAAAAATATCTCTTGTCGTTCGGCAGGTTATCTCGAAGCTGGATCTCCGACGACGTCAGGCCGGGGACTATCCTGTAAGGCCGCCGAGACCGACAAAGAATATTCTTCAGGAAAGACACCGGCGAAACGGAGAAGTGGGGAGACGAATCGAAAAAGTGAGGATTCAACACGGTCGCGACGAATTGTTTTTTCCCCCGAATGAACAACGAGGTGGAAGAACAAACAGGAGGATTGCCATGACCCACCATGAAAATAAAAGCCCCGGAGGCGGGGCGCCCGGAAAAGGGAAAGACCCTGTCTGCGGGATGACGGTGTCCGTGGATACACCCCACAAGATGGAGCACGACGGGAAGACCTACGCGTTCTGCAGCGCCGGTTGCATGGAGAAGTTCCGGAAGGAACCGACTCGCTATGCCGCATAAACAGGAACGCGGGCCGGCAGCGTCCCTTCGCTGGAAAACCACGAGGCAGCACAACGATGTGCCAAGATACCCGGCGACGGCGGATCCGCGATGATGAGCGGGTACGGCGGTTACGGTATGGGATGGTTCAGCGGGATTTTCATGATCTTCTTTTGGGGGCTCGTGATCGTGGGGATCGTACTGCTGGTACGATGGCTGGCCGCCTCCTCGAAGAAGCACGAGATGGGGGGCGTCGCGGACTCGCCGCTTGAGATCCTGAAGAGGCGCTACGCCCGGGGGGAGATCAACAAGGAGGAGTTCGAGGAAAAGAAGAAGGACCTCCTCTGATCCGAAAACCCCGCCTCCCCGGTTTGGCTTTCACAACGTCTTACCCACCAGGCAGCCCTGGTACACATCGGGCAGGAGGGGGCCGAAACGGCCCCCGTCCTCCCCTTCTTCACAAACCGGTCCGTCCGCAACGGCAGCTATTTCACCTGGATCGAGAAAGGATACCCGCCGCTCCCGTCGGAGTAGCTCGACACCATGACGTTCTTGGTCTCGTTCATGATCCCGTGGAAGGTCTGGGTCATCATTCCTCCTCCCATTCCTCCTCCCATGCCGCTCACGGTCATCACGCCATTGTTCATCTGGAACGTCATCTGGGTCGAGGACACCGGGCCAAAACTCCCCATCATCTGGGAGAACGTATCGTTTCCGCTGCCATCGATCACCGAGTGCCCGTACGTCCAGTCCCGGGAGCCCGGATTGCCGGAGGATACCGCATGCATCACCCAGTCCCCCGTCATGTCCGACGGGGACCAGGTACCCGCCGTGTCTCTTATCATGACCCACATTTCCGGATCGCCCCCGAAGGTATCCGTGGCCACGATCATGGACTTGTCCATCGACATGACGCCGTAGAACGAGGCGTCGCCCGTCTCGCTCATGATCCCGTTCCCGTCCATGGAAAAGGTGAAGGTCCCGCCGCCTCCCGGGCCGGCATTCGTGGTCATGGAGGTGATGCTGGCGTTGCCGGAGACAAAGGCCATGGTCCCGTAAGCCCAGCCGGACGTCGTATTATCGCTGCCGGCCGTGAGACGCTGGAACCGCCACGTCCCGGTCATGTCCGACCCGTCCGTCTGGTACACCCCTCCCCGTTTCTGGGCGATCATCATGGCGGGGCCGCCATTGTTGTCGGTGAACGTTCCCACTATCACGCTCATGTCCCCCGAGACGACACACTGAAAGGTGCTGTCGCCGGAGTTCAGGAGCATCCCGGACAGCGACATGTGGTAGGGAATGTCGTTCCTGTCCGAAAGGGAAGAGCCGTTCCGGACGATGCCGGTCATGTGGCCCAACCCGTTGTTGTCGAACGAAAGCGTCCCGTGCTCCCAACCCATCGTCCCGGAAGTCATCATGGTGTTGTAGCCCCACGATGTCCCGTTTACGTCATCCATGGAGAACGCGCTTCCCGCCAGGGAAGGAGGAACCATGGTGCTTGCCCCGAGGCCCGTCAGCAACATGGAACTGTTCGC
The DNA here is from genome assembly GCA_049688015.1 of Candidatus Deferrimicrobiaceae bacterium. Lineage (GTDB taxonomy): Bacteria > Desulfobacterota > Deferrimicrobia > Deferrimicrobiales > Deferrimicrobiaceae > CSP1-8. The sequence continues at coordinate 4,537 of JBAVJZ010000092.1, forward strand.
CGGGGTCGATTTCCCCGTCCCCAGGTTGGGACTGACCATGCCCAGGGAGATCACCTGGCCGTCGGCGCCGCTGTCTACCGCGAATACGTTGTTCGTTCCCATGTACATGGGGTAGACCCTCGAATCGCCCGTGCCCTCGTTCTCCATCACGTAAAACCGGTAATTTGCCCCCGTCGACACATCCATCGAGAACGTATGCTGGGGTCCTGTTGCGGTCACCCTCCCCACTTCGACGTTTGTAACGTCGTCCACCGCGACGAAGACGGTCCCCGGCACCGAGCCCTGGATCGTAGC
>JBAVJZ010000093.1:0-6727 GCA_049688015.1 Candidatus Deferrimicrobiaceae bacterium
GGTCTTCCCCCGCTTCTCCTCGTAGTACGCCTTCCCGAGATAGCTGCGGATGAGAGAGTTGTTCGGGTCGAGACTCGCCGCGATTTCGATCTCCTTCCGTCCTGCTTCCACGTCTCCGTCCCGGATCGTCGCCAGCCCCAGGCCCAGCCGCGGCAGGGGGTCCGCCTGGTCCAGTCCGATCGCCTTTTCGAAGGCCGCCCGGGATTCCTTCGTCCTGATCTGGGCGAGGTAGGCAAACCCCAGAACCGTCTGCGTCCGGGCAATGTCGGGATTTTCCCCCGCTGCCTTCTTCGCCTCGTCGAGCGCCTCATCCAGGCGGCCGAAGGAAAGGAGAAGCTCGGAGAGCCTCGCACGGACCAAGGCATTCCCGGGCTCCACTTTCACCGCCTCCTCGAGTGTTGACAGAGCCCCTTCCAGGTCGAAATTCGACTGCTGCGCATAGGACAGCGCGACGAGGGTGTTTGCGGATTTTAGAGCAGCCGCTACCGCCTTCTTAGCCAGTTCGAGCGCCTTTTCCTTCTCGTTCTGCGCGACCGCAATGACCGCCTCCAGGGAAAGCGCATCCGGGTCGCCCGGCGCCGTTTTCAGGGCCTCGTCGATCTCCGCGCTGGCCTCCTCGACCCTGCCGACGGCAAGAAGGTTTGCTGCACGGTCCTGCCAGCCTGACGGGGCGCCGGGACGGGACGCGCTCACCACGGGGTAGAAAAGCGTCCAACGGACCGCATCGCGGGGCCTGGCCTCGGTGCGGAGAACCGGCGCGCGGTCCGCCTCCGCCACGACCGATTGTCCCCCGGTAACCACGACTTCTCCCCGATTGTTCGCCGCGGCAACCCTTCCCTCGAATACCGTCAGGAGGGCCCTGTTCTTTTCCACGCCAATGAAGAACTCCGTCCCCTCGATCCCCGCATTGACGAAGGGGGTGTGAACCTTAAACGTTCGCGGAGTGCGGCTCATGAAATAGGTGCCCCCGAAGATCACGTCCAGCCAGAACTCCTTATTCCTCTCGGGCGCGGTGAAGACGATCTCCGTATTCTGGTCGAGGCGAAGGGTCGTCTCGTTGATCAGGAGAAGGTCCGCCCTGCTTTGCTCCATCACCCGGACGGCATCTCCCGGGCAGAAGGCGTCTTTGCGTCTGACCGGCTCCCAATCCGCCGCTCCTCCCTTCCTTGCATTCACCTCTCCCTGCACCGAGACGGCAACCGCAACCGGCCTTTCGCATGTCTCGGCAACGGCTTCGTGGGAGAAGTGCGGAGTAGCCAGAACGATTGCGGCAATGAATCCCAGGCCCGTCAGAGAACGAAATTTCGACATCCTTCTCCCTCCTTGAGGGAATCGTTTCCCGTCTTCCCTGTCAGCGTCTACTTGCTCCTCATGTGGATAACCCCATCCCACGAATCCCCGGGCGGACTCTGTGAATACCGAGCGCAAAGGTCCAGGTAGAAGTGCGAGGGACCGTCTCCTCCATGGATTGTGAGCGTCTCGTTGAATATCCGGGACGCCTCGTCCCAGGATTGACGGCGGAACGCCTCGACCCCTGCCGAAAACCGGGCGCAACAGTCCCGTTGCCGGGGAGTGGATTCCTCGAGGCGGGAAATCAGTTCGTGCACGTTCACCGTCCTGGATTTTCCTGCAAGCAGGAACATCCCCAGGTCCCGTGTCAGGAAGCCGTTGACTACGGAACACACCTCCGCGGAAACGAGTATTTTCGTTCCCAGGTATTTGTTCATCCCTTCGATCCTTGTCGCCGTGTTGACGATGTCTCCAACCGGGCGATATTCGAAATGGCGCGCGCCCCCGATGTTCCCGAGGAAGATCTCCCCGCTGTGCAGTCCGATGCGTGTGGGAAGCGCCGGCTTTCCCAGGTTTTTTCGGAATTTCCGCAAGGCGATGGCGATCTCGATCGCCGCCCCGCAGGCATCGACCATGGGGGCGGTGTCCACCCGACCGGACAGCCACAGAGCCAGCATGGAATCCCCGACGATGTTCGAGACCATGCCTCCCCGGCGATTTATGGGTTCGAATATCGTCTCGTAATATCGGTTCATGACGTCCGCGAGTTCCTTCGGGTCCAGCGACTCGGAAAGGGAGGTGTACTGCCCCGCATCCGTGGCCAGACAGATGCCGTTCGTGAGCCTGTTGCTCACGCCGAGACCCGACACGTTTTCGGCCAACTCGTTCACGACGTCAGCGGGAAGATACTGCTCGAAGGCCCTCCGGAAATGTTTCCGCTGCCTTTGCAGATCGACGTAGTGCCACGCGACGGCCCCGAGCAGGACGATGGGTCCCTGGATTGCCAGGGGGAAAACGACGGGATACCACACGCCCGCGGTTGCGAACCGGTATTCCGCCGCACCGAGGTACAGGAGGGAAAGTGCCGCCACTCCCGGGATGGCGAAGGCGGGGCGAAAAGCGAAGGAAAGAATCCCCACCCCCAAAGTCCATGCGAGCAGCGTGGCAACGTGGTAGGGATACGGAAGCGGACGGATCGGCATGTCCTCAACGAGGTTGGCAAATGCCGTCGCGGCGATTTCCACGCCGCTCAAGTCCACCCCGTTCTCTTCCGTGTACACCGTGTAGAACCCGTCTTTCTGCGAGAGCTGCCGGGATTCCGAGGAGCCGACGAATACCGCTTTTCCCGCCACCTCCTCCGGTGACGGGCCGCCGGGGTCCGTCGTACTCCCAAGCGTGAGTGCGCGGCAAAACGGGATGGTGGGGATCGTCCGCGTCGGACCGTAGAAATTCAGGAACTTGCTGACGCCGCCGCCGTACAGGTGTATGAGCGACCGGAGGATCCGGCGTTTTTTCGGATCCACGGGGAGCGGTTGGGGAGAGTCCAGCGCATCCAGCATCCTTTTCTCCGCCAGCGGTTCCTTTTCGAAGATCTCCCGTATTTCCTGGATCATTCTTAGCACTCCGATCGAGCGGACCAAATCCTCCCCGGAACGGGGAAGGTTTCCCGCCCGGGCAGGAAAAACCTCTCCCAGGAGGCGCAGCAAATCATCAGCCGCGGGAAGCGCATACAGCTGGAACGCGACCACCGGCAACGTGGGCGCGTGGGTATCCCCTATCGTTTCCCGAAACACCCAGTTGCGGCTTACCTTGACGGGAATCTTGGGGAGCGGATAGGGAGATGTGGCAACGGCGGCGGCGGCCAGGAGAGGGATCGGGGGAATTTCCCGTGCGATCTTTGCCTTCCCCGCCAGCTTTCCCCTCATGTCCGTCAGGAAAATCCTCTCGGACTGCAGGCGCTTGCACAACACCACGTTATTTGCCTTCCGCATCGCCTCGGCAAACGCCAGGTCACCTTCCAGATCCGAGTATTCCTCGAAGAAGACGTCGAACACGATGACCGCCGCACCGCTGGCCGACAGGGTTTCCGTGAGACGGGCGTGCAGGGACCGGTGCCAATTCGTCACGTTGGGGTCCTGGTCCAGGGAATCGGCCGATTCCTTGTCGATGCTGACGATGACCACGTCCGGGGGGGGGGGTCGGTGTCCCCTCAGGTGGAACAGAATCTCCAGCCCGAAGTTTTCCTCGAGGTAGAGGCCTACGGGGGTGCCGCTCGCAACGATCCCCACAATGCCAACGGCGACACCGATCAATGTCCCCTTGGAGAGTCGAGACATCATGGATGCGTCTCTCCGCTAAGGCAGGTTGTTCAGATAACCGCGTCCGCCCGCATCCCCTGAATCTTATTCAATGCAAAACGGGACGTACCCGTTCGCAGATATCTCGGCTTTAAAACACCCTACGACGACGGAAGGGACAGATTGGTGACCGATTCGATTTCTTGCCGAAATCGACCCGTGCAGGAAACGGAGAGGATACGCCGGAGGATATATCCAGGAGGAAGCCATCTTGATACCACTGCCCCCCCCGCCCCTGCGGTTGGCAATACCCATTATTAATTAGACTGTTACACTGCTAATACTAATAAGACAACTAATATTTCCCAATTGTCAAGGGTGGGATTTTCCGTCAGGGAACGGGTCCGATCGAAACGGAAGGGGAAGGGTTACGGGCCTACAAGGGAAGTTCCCGGGATACGGCCCGGCAGAAGGCCATCGCGAGGGCGTCGGAGGCATCGGGGGGAACCGGCTCCCGTATACCGAGGAGACGGCACACCATCTCGGACACTTGCTCCTTGGGGGCGGAGCCGAAGCCGGTGGCGGAGAGCTTGATCTCCTTGGCGCTGTATTCATGGACGCCCAGCCCGTGGACCCGGCAGGTGACGATAGCGGCTCCCCTCGCCTGCCCGAGCTTCAGGGCAGACGAGGCGTTCTTCGCGAGGAAGACTTTCTCCACGACGGCCTCCGTCGGGCGATGGAGGCGGATCACCTCGGAAAGCGTTTCGTGGATGTGGTGGAGACGGTCGGGGAAGGAACCGGAGGAATCCGTGCGGATCACGCCCCAGGCCACCGGGGAGAGGTTGTTCCCGCGAACGTCGAGGATTCCGTAGCCGGTCCGCCGGGAGCCGGGGTCGATCCCGAGAATCCGGCGGCGGGGAGCCATGGCGGGTCGCGGCGGGGCCGTCTACCCGCCGAAGGCCTCCATCGCCTCGTCCGAGATGTCGAAGTTCGCCCAGACGTTCTGCACGTCGTCGGACTCCTCGAGGGCGTTCATCAGGCGGAGCATCTGGTCGGCCGCCTTCCCCTCGAGGTGGACCGTGGATTGCGGGAGCATCGCCACCTCGGAGGTGTTGATTCCCACTCCCTTCTCCTCCAGCCCTCGTTTCACGTCCTCGAAACCTTCGGCCTCGCACCGGACCTCGTATTCGTGCGCCTCCGGATCATTGACGACATCCTCCGCCCCCAGCTCGATCGCGAGCTCGATCAGCTTCTCCTCCGCCATTGCTTCCTTCGGGACGGCGATCGACCCCTTTTTTGTGAACATCCAGTTGACGCACCCGCTCTCGCCGAGATTGCCGTTGTGCTTGGAGAAGATGTGCCGGATGTCCGCCACGGTGCGGTTCTTGTTGTCGGTCAGGACCTTGACCAGGACCGCGACGCCGTGCGGACCGTACCCCTCGTAGAGCAACTCCTCGTACGACACTCCCTCGAGCTCTCCGGTCCCCTTCTTGATCGCCCGCGAGATGTTGTCGTTGGGCATGTTCACCCCGCGGGCGGCGATGATCGCCGATCGGAGCCGGGAGTTTCCGTCGGGGTCCCCGCCCCCGATCCTCGCCGCAGCGATGAGCTCCCGCGTGATCTTGGTGAAGGCCTTTCCCCGCTGAGCGTCGGCCTTCCCTTTCCGGTGCTTGATCGAGCTCCATTTGTTATGGCCGGACATGGCTTCCGCTCCGTTTCCCTCGGTATCCGTGGACCGGGCCTCCCCAAAGTAACACGACCCGGGACCGGGAAAAAACAAAAGCCCTGTGCTCCGTCTCCGGCGCAAGGGCTTCTATGAGATAGATTCGGCGGCGACCTACTCTCCCACGGGGGTAACCCCGCAGTACCATCGGCGCTGGAGAGCTTAACTTCCGTGTTCGGGATGGGAACGGGTGTTTCCTCTCCGCCATCGCCACCGAAAGACGTGTACACACGTTACGCGCGTCCTGCGCGCCAACCGATTCTGCGAAACGCGTCCGAACTTTTCCATCCGTTGAGTAGTGATCAAGCCGCACGGGCAATTAGTACCGGTTAGCTAAACGCATTGCGGCGCTTACACACCCGGCCTATCAACCTCGTAGTCTACAAGGGCCCTTCAGGGGGATCAAGTCCCCGGGATACCTCATCTCAGGGCGGGTTTCCCACTTAGATGCTTTCAGCGGTTATCCCTTCCGCACATAGCTACCCAGCGATGCCCCTGGCGGAACAACTGGTACACTAGCGGTGCGTCCATCCCGGTCCTCTCGTACTAGGGACAGCTCCCTTCAAGTATCCAACGCCCACATCAGATAGGGACCAAACTGTCTTGCGACGTTTTAAACCCAGCTCACGTACCGCTTTAATTGGCGAACAGCCAAACCCTTGGGACCTACTTCAGCCCCAGGATGCGATGAGCCGACATCGAGGTGCCAAACCTCCCCGTCGATGTGAACTCTTGGGGGAGATAAGCCTGTTATCCCCGGCGTACCTTTTATCCGTTGAGCGATGGCCCTTCCATGCGGAACCACCGGATCACTATGACCTGCTTTCGCACCTGCTCGACTTGTCAGTCTCGCAGTCAAGCTCCCTTATGCCATTACACTCGAGGGCTGGTTTCCAATCAGCCTGAGGGAACCTTCGCGCGCCTCCGTTACTCTTTAGGAGGCGACCGCCCCAGTCAAACTGCCCACCAGGCAATGTCCCCGACCCGGATAACGGGCCCAGGTTAGAATTCCGGAACAATAAGGGTGGTATTTCACTGATGGCTCCACCGGAGCTAGCGCCCCGGTTTCCAAGCCTCCCACCTATGCTACACAAACTGTTCCAAAATCCAATGCCAAGTTGCAGTGAAGGTGCACGGGGTCTTTCCGTCTAGATGCGGGTAACCGGCGTCTTCACCGGTATCTCAGATTCGCCGAGCCCCTCGTTGAGACAGTGCCGCGATCGTTACGCCATTCGTGCAGGTCGGAACTTACCCGACAAGGAATTTCGCTACCTTAGGACCGTTATAGTTACGGCCGCCGTTTACCGGGGCTTCGGTTTGGCGCTTCGGAAGGGTTGCCCCCTCCTAACACCGCCCCTTAACCTTCCGGCACCGGGCAGGCGTCAGACCCTATACGTCGTCTTGCGACTTAGCAGAG
>JBAVJZ010000094.1:0-7107 GCA_049688015.1 Candidatus Deferrimicrobiaceae bacterium
GGCTGGAATAGCGACGGTCTATGGTGTCTATGGCCGGTCGAAGCGTCAATCTACGCGTGCAAGCCCATATCTTCAAATGCTCCCATGACGGCATTCCGGAATTCCGTGAGCACCGGGCAGTGGTCGGCGCCGTCGCCCAGCACCAGCGTTCGTTTTCTCATATGCTGAAAATCCCGAACGCGATGAACCGTCAAGGCACCTGCCTTCACCTGTTCGCGAACGACACTGTACGAGAGGAAAGAGATCGTCCCTCCATGGAGGACGGCGTTCAAGGCCACCTGGATGTCATCGACCACGGCCAGATTGGGGAAATGTGAGAGGTCCAGGCCGATTCGCGCCAGGTTCCACTCCAGCAATGTCCTCGAGCAAGCCCCCTCCTTCCGTATGAGGAGTGGTTTTCCAAGCAGCATCTCCAGGTCCACTTCCCCCGCGGGAAGCCCCATCGCGCACGAACAGACGAATACCATCTCGTCACCCGGCAGGGGGATGACGGAAAATTCCTGCAGGTCGAAGTGATCGCAGTGCTCGATAACGGCCAGGTCGAACAATCCGCGCTGGAGACCTTTCACTATCTGCTCAGGCGTATCAAATACGAATTTTACGTCCACAAACGGGGAGTTCTTTTGCATGAAAGTGTGCAGGATCTGCGGCAGGTAGGAACTTCCGAAGGCGGGAGTGCAGCAAAAGACAAATTCCCCCTTCCCTTTCAGGGAATCAAGCCCTCTTAGCAGTTCGTTTTCCAACGAGAGGATCTGTCTTGCCTTCTCGATCACGATTTGACCTGCGGCCGTAGGCTGAGGCGATGGGTTCGACCGATCTATGAGGGGAAAGCCGTATTGCTCCTCCAGAAATCGGATGCGACGGGACACCGCCGACTGGGAGATGCACAGTGTTTCTGCTGCCCGCGAAAAACTTCCCCCCGCCACTACCTCGATCAAGGTCTTCAGGTACAAGGATTCCATGGAGTACTCTCAGCCTCCCCCGATAACCAACCCGTCCATCCAACCTGATAAATATACCCCCTCCTGAGATCAATTTCCAGCAGCAGGACACGAGTCTCGTATTCAGATAAAAACATGCTTGAAAACAACTATATACGCGCCATTCGTATTGTGCATAGCAGCATGAGAATTAATCTCTGCATGATTGGCCGGACATACTCTACCATCGATGTGAATTCAGACTTGACTCCGGCTGTAAAGAAAAATCGTTGATGAGCCGTGCCCTTCCCATATGCGCTCCGAGTCGCTGTCTCCCACCAAATATTCAGGGAATCGAGAATTCCGTGTTTGCAGTCTATTCCAGCCGAAAGGAGAAGAATCCCATGAGAAGACTGATTTGGGTTTTCGCACTGACAATCCTGTTGGGATATTCCGGGTGTTCGGGCAATGACGGCTCAACCGGACCGGCGGGCGAAGATGCCGTGAGCACCGGGACGATCCAGGGAAAGGTCATGGACAGTGTCGGAAACCCGGTGGACAACGCCACGGTTGATACATCGCCGGTCACGACGACAGTCACGACCGACGCAGAGGGCATATTCGCCCTGACGGATATTCCCATCGGTGCTTACGAAGTCAAGGCAACCAAGACCGGCATGGGGTCGGCCACTCTAATGTGCGGAGTGGCCGGAGGAGGCACGATGTCCGTGACGCTGACGCTTGCCATGCAACCGAGCTCCGCTCCCGCCGAGATCTCGGGGTTCGTGAAAGACGTCAACGGAGCCGCGGTGCAGGGGGCTACGGTTGCCGTCGAAGGCCAGAACTCCACCGCGACCACGGTCGCAGACGGTTCGTTCGCGCTCACCGGCGTGTCCCCCGGGTTCGCGTTCCTGTATGTGACCTCTCCCTCTGACACCTACCTGGACGGGGAAACGCGCGAGGCCCTGCTCGTGGAAGGTGGGTCCCTCGTATCCGGTGTGGAAATCACCCTCTCGGGACGTCCCGGAGCGGGCGCCACTTCGGTCGGAAAATCAGCATGCCAGGGTTGCCACGGAGGAACGTGGCCGGAACTGTTCGCTGCGATTGACGGAAGTCCGAATGCATCTATCCACTCACGTTTCGTGACCGAAGGGACGAGTCACCTCGCCTATAAGGACCTTTGGCCGCTTCCGGGAGACAAGTATCTCCCCCGGGCTCCCAACGGAAACCTTCTCATGGTCCAGGATCCGTTGGACGGTGAGGGCCTAGTCAACCTTACGCTTTGCACACGCGACGGGGCTGAGGGACGAGAGTACCTTTTCAAGTTCTACCCCGAACAGCCGGGCGGGATATCATTGACGGAGGCCGACCTGGACTGCTCCAGCACCCCGGCGGAGGCAGTCTGGATACCGGTTGCTGCCACGATCGGCGGTGAGGGCAACTGGGGCGAGGGGTACGTGGACCCCGGCCATGCGACGCCTGACCGCAATCCGAACTTCGGCGAAGGGAAGCAACGATACATGTGCAGGATACAGGATGTGCCTTATCTCGTGGCGTGGATGCAGGCGAACAATGTACCGCTGGACCGGGCCAAACAGGATTACGTCGCCTATATGCCGGTCTACGTTGTGCAGGACGGCACCCCCGACGGGTCGGCGGCACTGGGCGTGGGGGACGTCGGGATCCCGAAGTTCTGGCAGAAGTCTCCGGACCACTGGTGTCCTCCCGAAAACACCCTCTCCCGCAACTGTGCCGGGTGTCACGCAACGGGAGTCCGGATCGCGGAAGGGGACATCACCGACAACAACGCACAACTCTATAAATCAGTCGTCACCTCGTTTGACTACAAGGATCTCAATATCAGCTGCGAGCGGTGCCACGGGCCGGGATCGGAGCACGCCTCCACGGCGGACAAGACGAAGATCATCATCCCCCGATATCTGACGGCCAAGGCCGGAAACGAACTTTGCGGACAGTGCCACGGATCCCACGCGGGAAAGAGCCAAAGACCCGAAGGAATCCACAAGTATCCCTTCGACAACAATCACCTGAACGCTCTCGGAAACGGGTTCTTCGTGCCGGGAGTGTATGATCTCGCGACCTTTTACTTCAACTTCGACATGCCTACGCCGAACGTCAAGGACAACTGGCAGGAAGGGACGTTCCACAGCTGGCCCGACCAGACACATAGCCGTGCGCACTCCCAGATGTTGTCCGAGGTGCGTCGGTCGATTCACAACAACAACTCATATGAAAAGCTTACCTGCTACCGGTGCCATGACGCTCACACTTTGGACTCGGGGCCTGCGTCCCTCGTCTCTGATGGGTACGATTTCAAAAACGCGGCCTACGGCAACAATACCCTGTGCTTGGTCTGCCATGCCACGCACGGTCCGTTCCAGGAGATATCGAAAGATGATGTGGCGGTCCTGCAGCTTGACGCAGGGAGTGCCGTGACCAAGGACGGTGTCGCAGTCTCCGTTGCCGCTCCGGACGCGGCCTTGGCGCGAAACCGGATTGCGCGTACCATGGCGGAGCACATGCAGGTGGGCGCAGGGATGGGAGGTGCCCTCTACAGCCCGGCGAATCCGGACATGCCGGTCGGTAACTGCGCCTCGTGCCACATGGCGAAGATCGGAAAACTCATGGACGTCAACGACGATGCCCAGTTCCACCTGGCGCTGGACAAGAACGGAATGACCGCCGTAGCCGAGGGGAACGTGGCGTCCCACGTGTTCGACATCGTTTGGCCGTCCCAGAGTGCAATCCTGAAAAATCCGGACCCGGCCGCCGGGCACGACTACGACATCATGCCGAATTCGTGCAGCAAATGCCACGACTTCGCCAGAATCAGCGGTGATAACGACTAGTTTCAGCTGAAACAAACATCTACCTTTGTTAGGGGAAGCATGCAACCCTTGGGGCCCGGGGTTCTCCCGGGCCCATTTTTCTACAGATATCCTCTGTAAATAAAAACTCCCTTTTGATCGTGTTCAGCCGTGTGTCCTGCCCGCTTTCCTTTTTCCTAAACCCGTAGTACGCGGAATCCATCTCTGCCAAGAACTCTGCACGACTATCGCAGGAAGAAGACAGTGGCAATCGCGATTATTGGTTTTAAAACTCTCTGCGAACGCCTCGGGCGTCGAGCCTTCCAGCGAACTGTGCAGCCGCACCCGGTTGTACTCGACACGCGAGCCATAAATTAGCCAGTCGGGCCTATACAACGAAAAAAGGGATCTCGGCGTTAAGCCGGAATCCCTTTTATTATTCAAATGGTGCCGAAGGGGGGACTCGAACCCCCACGGGTCTCCCCACCACCCCCTCAAGATGGCGTGTCTACCATGTTCCACCACTTCGGCACGCGAGGAAAAAATATAGTATCCACGGCGGCCCGGAAAATCAAGCGGGGAGCGACAGCGCAGCAAGACTCCGGCCTTTACTCCTTTTCCTCGCCGGCCAGCGTCCCGGGACGGACCCCCTTTTCCCCGTATTTCCCCCGGATCCGATCCACCGCTTCGTTGAGTTTCGCCGTCCGCGCCGGATCCCGCAACCCCCGCGAACGGGGCGAGGGACCGCCCGCTTGCGGCCGGTGGCCGAAGAGGGGGATTTGCCCGGATCCCGCGTCCCGCCCAGGCTCGCCCCCGAAGTTGGAGAGATAGATCCCGAGCAGCCGGACCGGCTTCTTCCCCGCCTCCGTCTTCTCCAGGAGCGTAAGCGCCTGGCGGAAGATCTCCCCCCCGTCGTCGATCCCGAGAGGCAGCGTGACCTCGCGGGTGATCAGCCGGAAATCGGAATACTTCACCTTGAGGGTGACGGTCCTCCCCTTCAGCCTGTGGTTCCGCAGCCTCGCGGCAGTCCGGGTGGCGATGTCGAGGAGCTCCCTTCTCAGAGCAAGAATCTCCAGTAGGTCCTCGTCGAAGGTCTCCTCGCGTCCCATCGACTTGATCTCCCGTTCCGGCTCCACCTCCCGGTCGTCGATCCCGTGCGCAAGCCGGTGCAGGTGGGCCCCGTGCTTCCCGAGCTTCCGGACGACCGCTTCCTCGGGGACCCCCGCGAGATCCCCAATCGTCTGAACCCCTATTTCCGCGAGGGCGCTCCGGGTCGCCTCCCCCACCCCCCAGAGCCTCCCCACCCGCAGCGGCCCCAGAAACTCCTGCTCCTTCCCGCGGGGGACGACGGTCAGTCCGTCGGGCTTGTTCATGTCGGAGGCGATCTTCGCTACGAACTTCGAGGAGGCGACCCCTGCCGAGACCGTGAGCCCCGTTTCCGCCCGGACCTCGGCCCGGATCTTCCGGGCGATCTCCTCCGGGGGGCCGAACAGCCGCACGGACGCGGTGATGTCGAGGAACGCCTCGTCGAGGGAGACCGGTTCGACCAGCGGAGTATAGCGGCGGAAGATCCCGAAAACCCGGTCCGAGACTTCCTTGTACCGCTCCATGCGCACGGGGAGAAAGACGCCGTGAGCGCAGAGCCGCCTCGCTTTCGCCATCGGGATGGAGGAGTGGACGCCGAACTTGCGTGCCTCGTATGAGGCGGCGGCAACCACTCCCCGCTTCATCCCGCCTCCGACGATGACCGGCTTGCCGCGCAGGGAAGTATCGTCCAGGACCTCGACGGACGCGTAGAAAGCGTCCATGTCGAGGTGGAGGATCTCCCGCTCGTTATTCATTTCTCTCCTCCCACTAACGGTTCCCCGGCCGCCTTGTAGGAGCTGCGCACCAGCGGACCGGAGGCGACCCGGGCGAATCCGATCCGGTACGCCGCCTCGCCCAGTTTCCCGAACTCCTCGACGGAATAATACTTCGTCACGGGGGCGTGGCTTCGGGACGGCGGCAGGTACTGTCCCACGGTGACCGACCGGCACCCGGCCCGGTAGAGGTCCTCCATCACGGCAACCACTTCTCTTTCCGTCTCCCCGAACCCGACCATCAGCCCGGATTTCAATGCGAGGCCGGGAGCGGTCGCGTGCGCCCGCGACAGAAGCGCAAGAGATCTATCGTAGGACGACCGTGGACGCACCCGGGAATAGAGTCGAGGTACGGTCTCCATGTTGTGGGCGAGGATGTCCGGTCGGGCACGGACCACCTTCGCCAGGGCGTCCCGGTCTCCCGCAAAATCCGGCACGAGAAGCTCGACGGACGGAGGTCGTGGAAGCTTCCGCAACTCCTCCACAACCCGGGCGAACTGGGCCGCGCCTCCGTCGGGGAGATCGTCCCTCGTAACCGAGGTTACGACCAGGTGGCGCCACGCGAGTTCCGCGGCTGCCGCCGCGACGCGGGCCGGCTCGGTATTGTCGGGCGGAGCCGGGTGACCGGATGCAACGCTGCAGTACGCGCATGCCCGGGAACAGACGTCCCCCAGGATGAGGACGGTCGCCGTTCCCTCCCCCCAGCACTCCCCGACGTTGGGGCACCGCGCTGCTCGGCACACGGTAACCAGGCCGTTTTCCCGGAGAACCTCTTTCACGCGGGAAACCATTCTTCCGGAAGGAGCGCGAACCTTGAGCCAGGAAGGGCGTTCCCGGGGAAGCGCGCCGCTCACGAGAATCCCCTCAGGTGGCGCGCGCATGATTCAGCCACCCGATCGCGAACCTCATCCATCGGAACGGCCTTCCCCGTGACCTCTGCCAACGAGGTCGCCTCGCGGCCCTTCAGTCCGCAAAGATGGATCCGCCCGAAGTACGACAGATCCGTGGTCACATTCAGGGCGAAGCCGTGGTAGGTAATCCACCTTTTTACCCCCACGCCGATGGAGGCGATCTTCTTTTCTCCCACCCACACGCCTGTCAATCCCTCGATCTGGCGGGAGGGAACGCCGAAAACGGAAAGAGCCTCGATCAGCGCAGACTCGAGGCACCTTACGAACCGGTGCACGTCCGGACGCGCGAGGTGGACAATGGGATACCCGACGAGCTGACCGGGACCGTGGTACGTCACATCGCCCCCCCGGGCGACCCGCTCGACGGAGATTCCCGCCCGCACGAGATCCTCCTCGGAAACCAGCAGGTTGGCCTGCTTTCCGGTTCGACCGAAGGTGTAGACGTGGGGGTGCGTGAGCAGAAGGAGCGTGTCCGGCGTCTCCCCCCGTGCCCTGCGATCGACGCGGGAAAGTTGCAGATCGAGCGCCCGCCGGTATTCCACGCAGCCAAGCCAGAGGGTCTCCACGACGCGTGCCCTAGAGATGGAAC
>JBAVJZ010000095.1:0-1656 GCA_049688015.1 Candidatus Deferrimicrobiaceae bacterium
CTCGATCCCCGGATATTGTGTTTTAAACTCTCCCAACACGTCAGGGATCATGTAGATTCCGATCGTGGTCGCCGCGCTGATCCTGAGATGGCCCCGCACCAGACCCTTCAGGCCATCGATTGCCTCCTGGGCCTCCGTCAGGAGCTGAAACACCCGAATGGAGTATTGCTGAAGGATTTCGCCTGCTTCCGTGAGGGCGAGAAATCTTCCCTTCCGCACGAACAGGGGGGTCCCGAGAGACTCTTCAATGCCATGGATCTGCCGGGAAACGGCCGGCTGGGTAAGGTGAAGCTCGCCCAGAGCCCGGGAAATGCCCTGAAATTTGGCAACGGTCAGGAAGGTGCGGAGGTTGGAGAGATTCACTTCCATGGACGGCCCCCTCTCCGTAGATATTACCAAATTGCATACTTACCATAGAATATATGCATTTCCAACATAGTAAAATTTCTGGTACTCATTTCCCTAACGAGGAGATACCCATGGTGACCAGCAAGCGGACAGCCAAAGACATCATGACCTCCCGGGTCTACACGGTCCGGCCTGCGGACCCGTTGTGGAAGGTGATCGATGGGATCTGCCGGTACCGTGTCAGCGGGGTCCCCGTGGTGGACGGGAAGGGGCGCCTGGCGGGTCTCATCTCGGAGCGCGACATCCTGCACGCCATGTATCCCGGGAAAGTCCGCATCCCCGGAAAGCCTCCCGGCAGGCACACCAGGCGGGGCCTGCGGGATATCAGCGAACTCCTGGCCCGGGACATCATGGTGTCCCAGGTCATCACCGCGCCTCCGGACACCGAACTTCTTCGCCTGGCATCCGTGATGGCTCTGAAAAAGATTCGCCGCATTCCCATCGTCGAAGGGGAAACGCTCGTGGGGATCGTCAGCCACGGGGACGTGCACAGGGCCATCTTCGGGATGCGCGGAAGAGCGGCGCTGGAAATGATGGCGCAGGGAACCGACGAACTTCCGGCGGGACACCGCTCATGACGTACCGCGGTGCCACTGCTGAAAGGAGAGCCCCGATGCATGAGAAGACGGCACTTACGCTTCCCGAACTGCTCGCCCGCGGGGAATCGGACGCGCCGGCACTGCTCGCGCCCGGCCGCAAGGAGCTTTCCTTCCGCATGCTGCGCGAAAATGTCTACGCGCTCGCCGAACGCCTGGCAAGCTTCGGCCTGGGGCGGGAGGACCGCATCGCGGTAGTGATGGAGAACGGGCCGGAAATGGTCCTCGCATTTCTAGCGGCCGCCGTCTGCGGAACCGCCGTACCCCTCAACCCGAAGTACAGGGCCGAGGAGTTCGCCTTCTACTACCAGGACGGGAACGTGCAGGGGTTGATCGCGGCTCCCGGAACCGTCCCGGACGCCTTCGCCGCAGCCCCGCCCGGGACGGTAGTGGTTCACGCCGTGACCGGCCAGTCAGGCGAACTGCGCTTCGGGCCCGCGGGTCCCATGCGGTCCCCGCGCAGCCTGATGACCCCCGGTCCGGACGACGTGTCGATCCTGCTGCACACCAGCGGCACGACCAGGCGCCCGAAGTGCGTCCCGATCCGGCACCGCAACCTGGCCGCCTCGGCGGCGAATATCGTCCAATCCTGCGCCCTCACTCCGGACGACAGGTCGTTGTGCGTGATGCCGTTGTTCCACATCCACGGGAT
>JBAVJZ010000096.1:0-3089 GCA_049688015.1 Candidatus Deferrimicrobiaceae bacterium
TTTATTGCCTGTCCTTCCCCCCTCCTCCGTTCCCCCCTCGACCGGATTCCCGCAAAGAGGCGAGGATGCCTCCGATGTCCACTTGCTTTTCTACGAGATCCACCCCCCGCTCGGATTTTACCTTTTCGCGTATCCGTACACGACCGAGGAGCTGCTCGAACCGTTCGACGGTGGCCATCGTGTCCCCCTGTACCACCAAGACGGGAACCCCCAACATTCGGGCCCGGTGCCTGACCCCCTCGTTCGGGGTGACTCCCCCGGTCAGTATGAGGCACCGCGTGTCCGTTTCCAGTGCCGCGTGCTGGATGTCGGGGCGCATCCCCCCCGTCACGACCGCTTTGCGCGGAATGCGTCGGAATACCCGCAGGGCACCCTCCACATCCATGGCCCCGACGCAAAAGCGCTCGATCATCGTGTCCATGCGGTCCTCGCCCGACGCCACGACCGCGGAGAGCCCTTCCGCGAGTACCGCAACGCTGACGCTGTCCATCAAGGGGTCAACCGGGATCACCCCGAAAACCCGGATCTTCCCGCTCTCGAAATACGGCCGGACGACATCCCGGGCAAACGTCTCCTTGGAAGGGGCCACGCGGTTGAACACAACGCCCAGAAGCCTTTCCCCGAGGATGCCGGCCGCCCACAGCACCTGGTCCATCGACTTCTCCCCCTCGAAACGGTCGACCAGCAGGACACGGCAATCCAGCGAAGAGATCATCTCGAGTGGGGACAGGCCGAGAAAGGAGCCGTCACGAAGATTGGCGGCTCCCCCGAGGAGAAGGATTTCCACGGAAGATGCGGCTTTCGCCACGGCACGCCCGACCTTTTCCCGGAGACGGAGCGGTTCCCTGCGGTAGGCACCCATCAACAGATCCTGCGTTATCACTACGGGGCAGATCTCTTCGAGGGAGCCGGACAGACCGAGTTCCTCCGCGAGGAAGAGGGCGTCCCCGTCGACGACCTTCTTCCCCGCCATCACCGGGAGTTTCCCCAGCGGTTTGACATAGCCCACCGAGACTCCGCTTGCCGACCAGATCCGTGCAAGCGCAAGGGCGAGCAGCGTCTTCCCTGAGTATCCGGATGTGGATGCGATATACAGTTTCATGTCTTAAGCCTCCCCTATGGACATCCGGGAATCGATCGCCAAAATCCCCCTGCCCTTCGGCAGTACCATTACCGGGTTGATATCCAATTCCAGGATCCCGGGAAAATCGAGGGACAGCCTCGATATGCTGAGAATCGCCTCGACGATCGCCTTCTCGTCCGCGGGCTCTTCGCCCCGGAACCCCGCGAGAAGAGGGTACGCCCGGATCTCACGAACCATTTCCGCGGCCTCCTGACGGGAGACCGGCGCCACACGGAAGGTGACATCCCGAAGGACCTCCACGTGGATCCCTCCGAGACCGAACATGAGGAGGGGGCCAAACTGTGTGTCCCGGCTCATGCCGAGGATCAGCTCCCGCCCCCCCGTCACCATCTCCTGAACGGATACACCCGCAATCCAGGCGCCAGGCGCCATCCTGCGGACCGAGGTAGTGATCTCCAGAAAAGCCCCGGCGACCTCCTCCGGGGAACGGAGATGGAGCCGGATACCCCCCACTTCCGTCTTGTGGAGGATCCCGGGGGAAACGATCTTCATCGCCACCTCCCCCCCCAATTCCTTGAATGCGGCCACCGCCTCGACGCTCGTTCGCGCAAGGATGTGCCTCGGAAAACGGAACCCGTACGATTCGAGTATCCCCCGGCAATCCTCCTCCCCGAGTGTTCTCCTCCCTTCCTGGAGCGCATCGTGAAGAACCGTCGCGACCGCATCGGAGGGTTCCCCGGCGGTTTTCTCCCCGGCGGGCGGGCCGGCATCCCGGATCCGCCGGTACGCGATCATCGCCCCGAGAGCCCTGACGGCCCTTTCCGGGTCGGGATACTGGGGGATCCCTTCCTTCTCGAGGGTAGCGCGCGCCTCCCGGACGGAACCTTCCCCCAGAAAGGAGGCAAGCACTGTTTTTCCCGACTTCGATAGGGCGGCGGCCACTTCTCGCGCCGTATCCCCGGGTTCGGTCATCGCCTGGGGAGTGAGCAGAACGATCACCGAATCGGCGGAGGGGTCCTCCCGGATCACCCGAAGAACCTCCCGGTATCTGTCGGAGCGGGCGTCCCCGATGATATCCACCGGATTGCCGAGGCTCGCCGTCGGCGGCAGTACCGTGCGAAGCCGCGCCCGCAATTCGTGCGATACTTCGGCAAGGGGAATACCGAGCCTTTCGGCGGCGTCTGCCGCCATGATGGCAGGCCCGCCCGCGTTGGTCACGATGAGCAATCGGTCCCCCGCGGGAACCGGTTGCATGGAAAATCCCATGGCCAGGTCGCACAATTCCTCCACCGTTCCGGCACGCAGGACCCCGCTTTGGCGGAAGGCTGCGGAGTACGCCCTGTCGGATCCGGCAAGGCTTCCCGTGTGGGACGAGGCGGCACGCGCACCGGCCGCCGTGGACCCCGCCTTTACCAGGATGACGGGTTTCTTCGCGGTCGCATCCCGCGCCACGCGAAGAAACCGGCGGCCTTCGTCGATACTTTCCACGTACCCGAGGATAACGCGCGTCTCCGGATCTTCCGAAAGAAACTCCATCATATCCAGTTCCGATATGTCCGCCTTGTTTCCCAGGCTCACGACCTTGGAAAATCCGATTCCTGCGCCGACTGCCCAGTCCAGGACTCCGGTGAGGAGGGCCCCTGACTGCGAGAAGAAGGCGATCGAGCCCGGGGGAGGGGACCCGACCGCGAAGGAAGCGTTCAGTCTCGCGTGGGTATCGATGACCCCCAGGCAGTTCGGGCCGACCGCACGAACCGACGTCCTCGCGAGGACCTCCCGCAGGGCCTGTTCCAACGACGCCCCTTCACCCCCGATCTCCTTGAACCCGGCGGAGATCACGATTGCCGCCTTCATCCCTTTCTCCGCCAGGGGGGGGATCGCCTCGATAACGGCGGGGGGAGGGATGACGAACACACCGAGATCCACGACGCCGGGTATCGCACCGATGTCCCTGTGGAAGGATCTCCCGAGAACCTCCCCTCCCGCCGGGTTCACACCGTACACC
>JBAVJZ010000097.1:0-14871 GCA_049688015.1 Candidatus Deferrimicrobiaceae bacterium
CATGACGTGCTCGAGACCGATACGTCGCACCGGGCCCTTGGCCGCCTTGGTGATGAGGATATTATCGGCGATCGGCATCTTCTCGTTTTCCGCCGTCCGGGTGACGGAGATCGCGTTAAGGACGGAGGAGACCTTTCCTGCCAGCATCGCTCGGTTGTTCGAGGAGGCGTCCCACGCGAGAACCTCCGGGGTCATCGCTTCCTCGAAGAGCGCTTTCACGAACTTGACGGCTTCGAGCGTGTTCTTGGAGTTGAGGACGAGATTCCCGTGCTCATCCTGGACGGAGGCCCCGTAGGCGTACATGATGGCCCGCATGGCCATTCCCGTGTCGATCTCGGCCGACAGGCCGACTCCGACCGGAATGCCGTGCTTTTTCTTGATCTTCGCTCCGCCGACGCGCATGTCGTCCCAGGTGTCCGGCCCCTTTGCCATCCCGACATCCCCCCAGAGATCCTTCCGGAAGTTGATGGGGTCCGGGACGTAGCTGTCGGAGAAGCCGTAGTATTTCTTCGTTTTCGGGTTGTAGGTGCTCTTGACGGCCAGATCGATGGGCTTGCCGTACTTCTTTTCGCACTCCTGGTAGATCTCCTTGTGGTCGATCACCTGGTTTTCGAAGTCCGGGGATGGCCACAGGAACATGAACAGGTCGTGCCCTTTCTGGGCGGAAACTTCGGCTGCCGCGCGGGCGTTTATTCCCGCGAGCCCGATGTTGTCCACGATGACCTCCATGCCGTTCTTCGCCCCCCATTCCTTCGTGTACGTGTTGTTGAACCATTTGTCGTATCCGGGGACGAAGTGATTCCACTGGAGGATCTTCAGGGTCTTGCCCGCCCCGTAGGATCTACGGGGCACAATGATGGTGGGTCCGGCTCCCGCAGCGACAGCACCGATGCCTGCCGCCTTGATGAAGTCCCGCCGAGAAATGGTTCTCCGTTTTATTTTTCCCATTTTCTCACTCCTTCCATGGAAGACGAGTCCGGTTTCGGTTGACCAGCCAACTCTCCTTTGGGAAAAAATATGCCGGGGACTTGATGCATCACCCCCTTAACGGAATGCTTGTGTGAACTCGGAATGGTGTTCGGTGTTCAATAAATACGGTCCTGTTGGGTAGATACCTTCAACTAGTGAGATTCTATTTTTCGTGAACGGTTTCCGGAATACAGAAAAAGAGGATGCTTTTTTAGGTATGTGCCTACCGGATCTCCTCCCGCACGTCCATGGCGTCCCGGAGTCCGTCCCCGAGGAAATTGAATGCCATCACGGTTGCCATGATGGCCAGGCCCGGGACGGTGGTCAGGTGGGGTGCGACGAAGAGAAAATGCCTTCCTTCGCTGATCATCGCGCCCCAGGAGGGAGTGGGGGGATTCACTCCCAATCCCAGAAAGCTCAGGCCCGCCTCCGCCACGATCGCCCGTGCGATGCCGAAGGTCGCCTCGACGATGACGGGCGAGATTGCGTTCGGGAGAATGTGGACGAGAAGCAGCCGTGCGGGAGGGCTCCCGACCGCCGTCGCCGACTGGACGAATTCCATCTCCTTGATCTTCAGGATTTGTCCCCGGATGAGGCGGGCGTATCCCACCCAGCCGAGTGCGCACAGGGCAATGAGGACGTTGCGCAGGGAAGGCCCGAGGACGGAAGTGATCGCGATGGCGAGCAGGATCCCGGGGAAAGCGAGGAGAACGTCGGCCAGCCGCATGAGGACGTTGTCGACCTTCCCCCCGAAAAATCCGGACGCCGCCCCCACGAGAAGCCCGATCAGAAGCGACAGGGAGACCGTGCCGAGTCCCACCGCAACCGAGATGCGTGCGCCGTATACGAGCCGGCTCAGCAGATCGCGCCCCAGACGGTCCTGCCCGAGCCAGTGGGCCCGGGAAGGGCCGGACAATCCGGAATCGAGCGCCTGCGCCCCCGGGGCGTACGGGGCGAGCCACGGGGCGAGGACGGCCACGAGCAGAAACAGCAGTACGAAGGCCGCCCCGGCGACGGCCGCCCGGTTCCGGGCGACGCGACCCACCAGGATTCTCCAGGAGGCGCGCTCACTCATACCGGATCCTCGGGTCGAGGCGGGAATAGAGCAGATCCGTAAGGAGATTGACGATCACCGTGCAGATCGCGATGAACAGTATGCACCCCTGTACCAGGGGGTAATCCCGTGCCTCGATCGCCTGGATGGTAAGGCGTCCGATCCCCGGCCAGGAGAAAATCGTCTCGGTGATGATGCTTCCGGAGAGCAGAGCGCCGAACTGCAAACCCATCACGGTGAGGACGGGAATCAGGGAGTTCGCAAGCGCGTGCCGGACTACCGCGGCGCGCCGGGAAAGCCCCCGGGCGCAAGCGGCACGCACGTAGTCCTGACGGATTTCCTCCAGAAGGGAAGAGCGCAGCATCCGCATGAGGATCGCCGCCATCCCCGTTCCCATGGTGACCGCAGGGAGGACCAGGTGGCCGGCGGTACCGTACCCCGAAACGGGAAACAACCCGAGTTCGAGGGAGAAAATCAGGATGAGCAGGGGCCCCAGCCAGAAGTTCGGCATCGACAGGCCGAGCATCGCGAGAAATCCGGACAAGTGGTCGAGAAGGGAGTGTTGCCTGAGTGCCGACAAAACCCCGAGAGGCACGGCGACGAGGAGGGCGACGAGAATCGAGGCGGCCGAGAGGAGGAAGGTCGCGGGAACCCGCCGGAGGATCTCCCGCAGCACCGGCTCACGGCTTCGGAAGGAGGTTCCCAGGTCTCCCTTCGCCAGTCCGAGCAGGAATTCCCCGTACTGAATGACCACGGGGCGGTCGAGGTGAAGCTCCCTGCGAAGTTCCTCTTTCTGCGCGGCGAGGGCGCTCTCTCCCAGCATGATCTCGACGGGATCGCCGGGGATCAGGTGAATGAGGAGGAAGACGACCGTCACAACCCCCAGGACGACGGGGACCATGTGGCGGAGGCGGGAGAGGAGATACCCCCTCATCTCATCGCCCCCCCTTCTTCGGGGAGAGGGACATCGCCTTCACCGAGGTGTAGTCCTCGTCGGGGGTGATCACGAAACCCGAAAAGCGGCGGTCCCGGACCAGGGTGTTCCGGTTGATCCAGAGGGGGAACACGGGGAGGTCGCGGGCGAGGAGGACCTGCACCTTTCGGTAGATCTCCTTCCTTTTCCTGCGCGACGGTTCCCGGCGGCCTTCCTCCACCAGCCGGTCGACCTCGGGGTTCCGGTATCCTCCCCGGTTGGCTCCCTGGGGCGGGACCTGGCCGGAGTGGAAAGCGTAGTAGTAGATGTCCGGGTCCTGAATACCGACCCAGGTCAGGCTGTAGAGCTGGAAGTTCCCCTTCCGGATATCCGAGAAGAAGGTCCCCCACTCGAACGACCGGATCTCCAGGGCGATCCCCACCTGGCGCAGTTGTTCCTGGATGACGGCAGCGATCTGCCGCCGCAACTCGTTTTGGGAGGTCTTGTAGGTCAGCCGGAAGCGGGGCCTTGGTCCGTCCCCGTCGGGGTCGCGGTAGCCGGCGGAGTCGAGGAGTCGACCCGCCTCGGAAGGGTCGTGGCGGACAGGGGAAATTCCGTCTGCATGGGCCCAGAAGCCGGGTGCGAGGATGGAATCGGCCGGGTCCGCGTGTCCTTCCCAAAGGGTTCTGACGATTGCCTCGCGGTCGATGGCGAAGGCGATGGCACGACGAACACGCACGTCGGACAGGACCGGATCCCGCAGGTTGAATCCGAGGTAGGACGCATTGCTCCCCGGCGCTTCCTCCATCACCAGGTGTTCGTTTTCCAGGACGGCGGGAAGCAGGTGGGGGTCAACCCCGTTCAGGACGAAGTTGACGCTCCCCTTTTTCAGTTCGAGGAATCGCACGTTGCTGTCGGGGAGGAATTTGACGACCACCCGTTCGATCCCCGGGGCCCTGCCGTAGTATCCCGGGAACCGGGAAAGGTAGATCGCGGCGTCCTGCTGGAAGTCGTCCACCCGGTAGGGACCCGCCCCGATGGAGGGGGAGTAGCCCGCGGGGGGCGATCCCGCGGGGACGATCCCCCGCACCATCCCGGCGAGAAACGGGGCGAATGGCTCGGTAAGCCGGAAGATCACCGTGCGGGGGTCGGGAGTGGCGATCGATTGGATCTTCTCGTACGTCGCCCTGTGGGGAGAGCGATTCGCCGGGTCGAGGATCCATGCGAAGGTGTAGCGTACGTCCGCAGACGAGAGCACTCTCCCGTCGTGAAACCGGATCCCCTCGCGGAGCCGGAAGACGATCTCGGTGGGGGATCGTTCCTCCCAATGCTCCGCAAGATCCGGAACGGGATTCCCCGCTGCGTCCATCCGGATCAGGGAGGCGTGCGTCATCTGCAGGATCTGGGTTCCGTACGCGTCGGTCGCAAGCCGCGGATCGATGCTCGACGGGGCCCCCGGCAGAGCGATGACGAGGGTTCCTTCGTTCACCGGCAGCCGGGGGGTACAGCAGGACAGGAAGGCGGCGGCCAGGGCGAAAGGAAGACAGAGAAAAAGGGGGCGATGTCCCACGTTCGCCATCGTATCACGCGATCCCCGGTTCGGGTCTTCCCCCGAGGGTACCGTCCGGAGCGCCCCCGTCTGCCGAGTTGTGCTTGTTCCCCTCTCTCCCCTGAATTACAATGGCAAAATGCACATTGCCCTACTGAAGGTAACCACCTTCTTCTATCTGGCCGGGGCCCTCCTCTACCTCTACTTCATCATCACGCTGAACGAGAGGGGCGCACGCCTGGGCCGCATGTCCCTGCTGATCGGCGTCATCCTCCACGCCGCCGGGTTCGGTCTGCGGTGGGCAGCGGCGGGGTATACACCCGTCACGAACCTGTTCGAGTCGCTCTCGTTTTTCGCGCTTACGATCGCGGGCGCCTTCCTGGTCGTGGAAATCCGCTACGGTTTGCGGACCCTGGGCGCGTTCGTGGCTCCGCTTGCCTTCATATTCAGCATATTCTCCGCATTCCTGCCGGGGGAGGTCGCCGGGCTGGCACCGGCCCTCAACTCCTATTGGTTGCCGATTCACGTCTTTCTTCTGTTCGTCGGCGACGCGGTCTTCGCCGTCGCCTTCGGCGCGGGCATCATGTATCTGATGCAGGAAAAACAGGTCAAGCACAAGAAAATGGGAGCGATTTTCAAGCGTCTGCCCTCGCTTGACGTGCTCGACGGGATCAATTACCGGTGTCTGACGATCGGCTTCCCCCTCCTCACCGTGGGGATCATCACCGGATCCATCTGGGCCGAGTACGCCTGGGGGTCCTACTGGAGCTGGGACCCGAAGGAGACGTGGTCGCTCATTACGTGGCTCCTCTACGCCGCGCTTCTTCACGGGCGGCTGACGGTGGGGTGGCGGGGACGCAAGGCGGCGATCCTCGCGATCGTCGGGTTCGGCGCGATCCTCTTTACGTTCCTGGGCGTCAATCTCCTCCTGCCGGGCCTCCACTCCTACTCCAGTCTGTCGCGGTGAGGGGGAGGACAGGGATTTCCCGATGGGCCACATCGTCATCATAGGACTCAATCACCGGACCGCCCCCGTGGAAATTCGAGAGCGTCTCGCGTTCCCCACGGAGGCGATCGGACATGCGCTCCGGAGTCTCCTCGAGAGGGAGTCGCTCAAGGAGGGGGTGATCCTGTCCACGTGCAACCGGGTCGAGATCTGCGCGCTGACCACCCGGGGTCCCCAGGGGACCTCCGAAGCCAAGGAGTTCATGGCCGCCTACCACGGGATCCCGCTGGGGGAGCTGAACGGGCATCTCTACCACTACGAGAAGGACGAAGCGGTGAAGCACCTGTTCCGGGTGGCCAGCAGTCTGGACTCCATGGTGCTCGGCGAGCCGCAGATCCTCGGTCAGGTGAAAGACGCGTACGGCTATGCGGTGGAGTTCCGCACGATCGGGCCGGTTCTCGACAAGTTCTTCGCAAAAACGTTCTCGGTGGCAAAGAGAGTGCGTACGGAGACCAAGGTGGCAAGCAGCGCCGTATCGGTCTCCTACGCCGCGGTCGAGCTGGCGCGAAAGATCTTCGGGGATCTTTCGGACAAGACCGTGCTGCTTATCGGGGCGGGGGAGATGTGCGAGCTGGCGGCCCGTCACCTCATCTCCGCGGGTGTCAAGGGGATCATGGTGACCAACCGGACCTTCGAACGCGCGGTAAAGCTCGCCGAGGAGTTCGGAGGAATGCCGATCCGGTTCGACGAGATTCCGGTCCACCTGAAGCGGGCCGACATCGTTCTTTCCTCCACAGGTGCCCCGCATTTCATCCTCCAGAGACAGGATATAGAGGAGATCATCCGGATCCGGAAAAACCGGCCGATGTTCTTCATCGACATGGCCGTTCCCCGGGACATCGACCCCGATGCGAACCAGGTCGACAACGTGTACGTCTATGATATCGACGACCTGAACAATGTCATCGAGACGAACCTGGAGGAGCGCCAGAGGGAGGCGTTGAAGGCCGAGGAAATCGTGACGGAGGAGGTCTACTCGTTCCGCCGATGGCTCGATGCCCAGCAGGCTACGCCCACCATCATCAACCTCCGCAGGAAGTACGAGGAGGTGAAGAACACCGAGGTGGCAAAGGCGATGACGATGCTCGGGACGGAGGATCCGAAGATGAGGAAGGTGGTGGAGTCCCTCGCCTCCTCGCTTCTCAACAAGATCCTCCACGCCCCGATCTCCTCGCTCAAGAAGGACGCCAACGGCAAAAACCAGATGGACCTCGTAACGGTGGTCAGGGAGATCTTCGATCTTACGGAAGCATCGGAACGGGCCGGGACCGGGGATGCGGACAGAACCGGGGAAACGCCGCAGGATTAGGGTGCACAAAATCGGGAGGAAGGTGGATTGGGCAAGACAAACCAGGTGATCCGTCTCGGCAGCCGAGGCAGCAAACTCGCCCTGTGGCAGGCCGAGTTCATCCAGTTCGAGATCGAGAGGAGGACGGGCAGGAAGGTCGAGATCACGAGGATCAAGACGACGGGGGACATGATCCTCGATGTTCCGCTTGCCAAGGTCGGGGGAAAAGGACTGTTCGTCAAGGAGATCGAGGAGACGCTGCTCTCCGGGGACATCGATCTCGCAGTCCACTCGATGAAGGACGTTCCCACCGATCTGCCCGACAGGCTCGCGATCGTCGCCATCACGCGACGCGAGGATCCTCGGGACGCCTTCCTGTCCGCGAAATACCGGAAGTTCGAGGAGCTCCCGCAAGGGGCAAAGTTGGGGACGAGTTCCCTGCGCAGGCAGACCCAGCTTCTCGGCCTTCGTCCCGATCTTTCGGTAGAGACTCTCCGCGGGAACCTCGACACCCGCATCCGGAAAATGGAAGAAGGCCGATACGACGCCATAATCCTCGCGGCAGCGGGACTTCGACGCCTGGGATGGGAGGCGAAGATAACCGAGTACATCCCCGAGGAGATGTCGCTGCCCGCTATCGGGCAGGGGGCCCTGGGGATCGAGATCCGCGTAGATGACCTGGACACCCGGGAGGCGGTTTCGTTCCTGAACGACCGGGACACCGCGTTTGCGGTTCGTGCCGAGCGGGGGTTTCTGAAGCGGCTCGAGGGGGGGTGCCAGGTCCCGATCGCCTCTTACGGACGTACGGAAGGGGATGGCATCTTCCTCAAGGGGATGGTGGGGCGTCCCGACGGGTCCGAGATCATCCGCGGCAGTGCCAGGGGGAGCACCTCCGACCCGGAGGCGCTGGGGGTTGGCCTTGCCGAGCAGTTGCTCGCCCGCGGCGCGAAGGAGATCCTGGACGAAGTGTACCGGGCGGCGAACCGCTAGCCGGATGTCTCTCCGGGGGAAAAGGATCCTGGTAACTCGGGGCGAAAGCCAGGCGGAAGCGTTATCCGCGGTCATCCGGAAGCGGGGAGGAGTACCTGTGGCATTTCCCACGGTCCGGCTGGTTCCCCCCGACGACACCGTCCCCCTGGACGAGGCAATCGCCTGCCTGGGGGTGTTCGACTGGGTGCTTTTCACAAGTGCCAACGCCGCCCGGTTCTTCTTCGAACGAGCGGCGAAACGGGGAATCCGGCAGATTCCCGAGGGAGTCCGGATCGCCTCCGTCGGGCCCGGCACGACCCGGGAGATCGCACGGCACGGTTTCCCCGTTCATCTCTCGGCGGAAAGGCACACCGCGGAAGGGTTGGTGGAGGCGCTGGCCCGAAAGGGGGTTTCAGGGAAACGGTTTCTTCTCCCGCGGGCCGAAGAGGGCCGGGAGGTGATTCCGGAGGGGATCGGCTCCCTGGGTGGTACGGTGGATGTCGTGACGGCGTACCGGAACGACCTGCCTGTGGGAGACGAGAAGATCGCCGCGGAGATCGGGGAGATGCCTCCCGACGTGTGTACCTTCGCATCCCCTTCGGCGTTCCGGAACTTCTTTCTCCTGCTGGGGGAGGAGCGCGCGGCGTCCGTCCTCTCCCGGAGCCGGATTGCCGTGATCGGGGAGGTTACCGCGAAGGCCGTAAAAGAAAGGAATTACGCCGTGGACATCATGCCTGAAACATTCACATTGGCCGGGATGCTGGAGGCGATCGAGGCGCACCTCGCTTCCCCTTCCCGCGGAGGTGAGACCCCATGACGTATCCCGAACATCGCCCCAGGCGGCTGCGAAGGAACGAGGGAATCCGCCGGATGGTACGGGAGACGATCCTCTCGGTGGACGATCTGATCTATCCCCTGTTTGTTGCCGCCGGCAGGAAGATCCGGAAGGAGATTCCCTCGATGCCCGGCGTTTTCCAGTTGAGCGTGGAAAACCTCGTAAAGGAGGTCAGGGAGGTCCGGGGCCTGGGAATTCCCGCCATTCTCCTCTTCGGCATCCCGGCGAAAAAGGACCCCGTGGGGTCGGACGCCTGTTCCGACGACGGGATCGTGCAGACGGCCGTCCGTGCGATCAAGGATGCCGTTCCCGATATCCTGGTTATCACCGACGTCTGCTTCTGCGAATACACCGATCACGGCCATTGCGGGATCCTAAACCCCGAGGGCGACGTGGACAACGACGCGACGCTCGACATCCTGGCCCGCAGCGCCGTGACGCACGCCCGGGCGGGAGCGGACCTGGTGGCTCCCTCCGACATGATGGACGGGCGGGTGGCGGCCATCCGGAGGGCGCTTGATGAAGAGGGATACGAAGGGATCCCCATCATGTCGTACGCGGCGAAGTACGCAAGCGGGTTCTACGGTCCCTTCCGGGACGCGGCGGAGAGCGTCCCCAGGTTCGGTGACCGCCGCTCGTACCAGATGGATCCCCCCAACGCGAGGGAGGCGCTCCGGGAGGTGGCGCTCGACATCCAGGAAGGTGCGGACATTGTGATGGTCAAACCCGCGCTCCCCTATCTCGACGTCATCTGCCGAGTCCGCGACACTTTCGACCTGCCTGTGGCGGCCTATAATGTCAGCGGGGAGTACTCGATCGTGAAGGCCGGGGAGAAGTTGGGATGGGTTGACGGCCCTCGGGTGATGATGGAGATCCTGGTGTCGATCAAGCGGGCCGGGGCCGATCTGATTCTGACTTACGCCGCCAAGGAGGCGGCGAAAGCCCTAGCGGAGTGACCGGGATGCCGGAACCGAAGAACGCCCCATACAAGGTCGTCGAGATCTCGAAAGTTTTCGACGAGGAAATCGAGGCGGAGCTCAATCGCTGGACCGCGGAAGGATACAGGTTCGATTCGATTCACTTCGTGACCCAGCCCGGAAACCGCAGGCCCTCGATGGCGTTCCTTTTCTTCTCCCGGGCGACAGAGGAAGGGGGAGAGTGAACAGTGGGGTTTCGATGGGAGGAGCAGAGCGAGTACTTCCGGGAGGCGCGCCGCGCGCGCTACCTCGCCCGGATCTCCGGCAAGGCCGCGGACCTGATAATCGCCATGTCGTTGTGGCACATACCCGGCGCCGCCGGGGCGGCCGCCGCTCTGTTCTATCTCCTGATGTGCGACGGGTTCCCCGGGGGACGAAGCGCCGGGAAGTGGCTGACGGGCTTCCAGGTCGTCCGCGTCGACCGGGAACCGATGGATTTTCCTTCCTCCCTTCTGAGAAACCTGACCGTCGCCTCTCCTTTCCTTTTCTACCTCGTTCCGTTCATCGGCCCTTTCCTTGCCTTCACCGTGGGGCTGGTGATTCTTCTTATCGAGGCGTATCTCGGGTTCTACGACGCCGACGGTCAGAGGGCGGGAGATACATTCGCCGGGACGCTGGTGGTGGAATCCCGACAGGCCGCAGATGACGTCCCTCTATCTGATTGACGGGCACAATGTCCTCTACCGCACATTCTACGGGCTGCCGCGCCTCACGGCGCCGGACGGGACCCCGACCAACGTCGTGCTGGGGACTTCGCGGATCCTCCTGAAGATCCTCCGGGAGGAGAATCCCCACGCCCTCGCCGCCGTCTTCGATTCCCCCGGGCCCACCCAGCGGCACAACCTTTTTCCCGAATACAAGGCAAACCGGCTCAAGGTTCCCGAGGAGCTCCTTGCCCAGATCCCGATGGTCAAGGAAGTCATCGATGCGCTGGGCGTTCCGAGGATCGAAGTGCCTGGTGCGGAGGCGGACGACATTATCGGCACCCTGTCCCGGCTCGCCGAGGAGAAAGGGATGGATGTCATCATCGTTTCTTCCGACAAGGATCTCTACCAGCTTGTCTCGGAGAAGGTCCGCATCCGGGACAGCCTGAAGGAAAAGACGGTAGGAGAAGAGGAGGTCCGCGATACCTTCGGGGTAGGACCCGGGCAGGTTGCGGATCTGCTTGCCCTGGCGGGGGATCCCTCCGATAACATCCCCGGAGTCCCGGGCATCGGCGAAAAGACGGCCTCCGGCCTGATCCGGGAATTCGGAACGGTGGAAAACCTCCTCGCCCGAACCGACAGGCTGAAAGGAAAGCAGAGGGAGAAGATCGAAAAGAACGCGGAGATGGCCCGGCTCTGCCGGCAGCTGGCGGTGATCGACAGGAACATCCCGCTCTCCCGGGATATCGACCAGCTCGCGCCCGGGAAGATGCGTCGGGACAAGGTTGCCGCACTTTTCCGGAAGCTCGGGTTTCGAAAGCTCCTCGAGGAACTCGATATTCCGCCTGCGGCTTTGCCGTTTTCCGATTCCGGGAAGACCCGCCCGCGGGAGGGGATCCGGACGGAGGGGGCCGGGGATCTGTTCCGTGCAATCGGCCACGATGCATCCGTCCGGGTGGCCGTCGCCGATTCGGGGGAAAAGGGAGAGAAAATCGCCGCTGCGATGGCCGGCCAAGGGATCTGGCTTCTCCCCGGGCACACCGTCACGGAGCTCATCCGCCGAATCGCCGAAGCGGGGGGTTCGGTCTATCTCTACGACGGGAAGGCATTCCTGAGGGACCACGGAGACGTCTCTTCCTCCGGCTGGGAGCAGGCGCTGTTCGACCTGCAGGTCGCCGCATACCTCCTCGCACCGGAGGAGGGCACGCCGAACCTGTCCAAACTGCGTGAGCGGTTCCTTCCGGGGCGCGAGGGGTCGGGGGAGGGAGCGGGCGACCCTGCGGCTCTTGCGGAGGATATCGTTCGGATCGGAGAGGCCCTCGAGGGGAAGCTCTCGGAGGCAGGACTCGCGGGCATCTTCCGCGAGGTCGACATGCCGTTGCTGCCGGTCCTGTTCCGGATGGAAAAGAAGGGGATCCGCATCGATGCCGGGATCTTCAGGGAGTTGTCGGAAGAGCTGGCCGAAGGGACGCGGGAAATCGAAGAGAAAGTGGCGGAGATCGCAGGCCCGGAGGTCAACATCAATTCCCCCAAGCAGCTCTCGTTTCTATTATTCGAGAAGCTCGGCCTTCCGCCGGTCAAGAGGACGAAGACGGGCTACTCGACGGACGTGGAGGTGCTGGAGCAGCTGAAGGGAGCGCACGAGATTCCCGGCCTCGTTCTCGAATACCGGACGCTTGCGAAAATACGGTCCACTTACGTCAATGTCCTTCCCGGGATGGTGGATTCGCGGGACGGGCGCATTCACACGACATTCCACCAGACGCAAACCGCAACGGGCCGCCTTTCCTCCTCCGATCCCAACCTGCAGAATATCCCGGTGCGCGCCGACCTGGGGAGGAGGATCCGGGCGGGGTTCGTGGCAGAAGCGGGGTGTCTCTTCGTCGGTGCCGACTACTCCCAGGTGGAGCTGCGGCTTCTTGCGCATCTTTCGGGGGACGCCGAACTCACGCGAAGGTTCCGGGACGGGGAGGATATCCACGTCGCTACCGCATGCGGCGTCTTCGGTGTGGCGCCCGACGAGGTCACGCCCGAGCTCCGTCGCAGGGCCAAGGTGATCAACTTCGGAATCCTTTACGGGATGAGTCCCTTCGGACTTTCCCGGGAGCTTGGGATCGGCGGCAAGGAGGCGAAGCAGTACATCGACCAGTACTTTGAGCGCTATCCGGGCGTATACCGGTACATCGAGGAACTCAAGGAACAGGCGCGGTCGGACGGATACGTTCACACCATCCAGGGCAGGAGGAGATTCCTCCGGGACATCAACTCACAGAACAAGGTTCTTCGGGAGGCGGCGGAGAGGATGGCGATCAATACGCCGATCCAGGGAAGCGCCGCCGACATCATCAAGATGGCGATGATCCGGGTGGACCGCGAATTCCGGGAACGTCGCATGCACGCCGGGCTGGTTCTCCAGGTCCACGACGAACTGATTGTCGAGGCCCCCGAGGCTGAAGTCCCCGAGGTCGAGCGGCTCCTGACGGGGGCGATGGAAGGGGCTGTCTCCCTCTCCGTACCGCTCACGGGATCGGTAAGCAGGGGGAAACACTGGGGGGAAATCCACTGAGCCCGGTGTATCGGGGGATGAATAGATCGGGGGATTGTCACGTCCTATGAGTGAGAAGGAAAAAGCGCACCCGCCGGACGAAGATCTCGTCCGGGGTTCGCTGGCCGGGGACGAGGGGGCGTTTCGCGATCTGATGGAGCGTTACAAGCGGAGGGCGTACGGGGTGGCCCGGGGAATCGTGGGGGATCCGGACGAGGCCCAGGATGTGGTGCAGGATGCGTTCGTGAAAGCATACTACCGGCTGAAAGACTTCCGGTTCGGGTCGAATTTTTACACCTGGTTCTATCGTCTTCTGGTCAACCAGGCGATAGACCGGTGGAGGAAGACATCGAGATCGCCGACGGTTCCTTTCGACGAAGCCTGGGTTTCCGGGGATACGTCCGATCCCGAAGCCATGGTATATCCGAAGACCCCCGAGGAACTGGCGGAGAACCGGCAACTCTCGGAGGGGCTCACCCGGGCCATCGCGGCCCTTCCGGAATACCATCGGACGGTCATCCTTCTGCGGGAAGTGGAGGGACTTGCGTACGAGGAAATCGCCCGGGTTCTGGATTGCTCGGTCGGCACCGTGATGTCGCGTCTTCATTACGCACGGGCGAAACTGAAAGGGGCGCTAAAAGGTTTCCGGGAAGGGTGAAGATATGGAATGCACGAAAGCAAGGGAGATGATCCAGGACCATATCGACGGGCGCCTTCCGCCTGATGCGGCGGGAGCGGTCCGTGAACACCTCGGTGCCTGCCGGGCGTGCGCCGCCGAGGAGGAGGAACTCAGGCGGGTCGGCGACATGCTGCGGCTGTGGTCCGCCGTACAGGTAGGCGAACGGGAGCTTGCGCTTTCCCCCTTGTGGACGAGAGTTCGCGCCGGGATCGAGGAGCGGAAGGAGCCCGGGCTTGCCCGTCTTCTCCGGCGATGGTTCTGGGTTCCTGTGGCCGCTATTGTTGCGGTTGTTGCCCTTCTGTTCTATCCTTCGGATGGGGCGAGGGTTCCGTTTCACCCGAAAAGCTTCGACGTCACGGTGGAATCCCTCGAATCCGACACGGCGACCGTAGCCCTGGTGGACAAGGGGAAGGGACTTCCACGGGTGATATGGATTATCGAAAATGGGAAGACCTGATCCGCATCCGGGGCGTCGGCTCACGGCGATCGCCTTTATCGGCCTTCTCCTTATCGCGCAAATCGCCGTAGCATCCCCCGACACACAGGTCGCAATCGACGTGGGGGTCGTCGTGGCCTCCCAGGATGGTCCTACGATAGACCCCGAGCTCTCCTCGATCCGCAACCAGCTTCAATCCATGTTCAACTACTCCTCCTACCGGATGATCGACCGCCTGAAGCGCACCCTATCCGTGGACGAAACGGGTGAGTTCGGCCTTCCCGGCGGCCGTTCCATGCGTGTTACTCCCGTCCCCGCCAAGGGAAACAAGGTGAGACTTGCCGTCCAGATCATGGAGGCGGAACGCAACCTGCTGACCACAACGCTAGGCTTGAGCCGGGGGGGGATGGTGATCGTGGGCGGCCCCTCCTACCGGAAAGGCGTCCTGATTCTCATCATTTCCGCGGAATAATCCCGCCTATCGGATATCCGGTTCGTCGCTTCCGTCCCATCGGCGCCGGGGAAAGTGAGTGGGCCACGGCCGGGAAGATCCTGACCGGGGTCATCGGCGTGGCGATCCTGGGTAATGCGATCGCGAATTCCCGGCCCTACCCGGCCCCCGTGTACGCCCCTCCTCCCAGGGCGTATTACCCCCCGGAAGAGGTTTGGGTTCCGGGGCGTTACGAAGCCAGGATGGAAAGCCGCTGGGTCCCCGGGCACTGGGAAGTCGAACGTTTCGAGCGCGGGAACGACGACCATTACGGAGGTCGCACCGGGAACGGCTACGGGAACCACCATGCCCGCCGGATCTGGGTTCCCGGTCATTACCGGGACGTGCAGGTCCGGGTGTGGATCCCGGGCTACTGGGCGCACCAGGGATAGGATCTGACCCAGCCCGATCGGAACGGCCCCCGGGGGGAAGGTTCCCCGGGGGTTTTTTTGCGCCCCTTTCGCCCTTTGGGTATGATGTGCCGGGAGGAGGTACCCATGCCAGACAGCGGCGGGGG
>JBAVJZ010000098.1:0-12366 GCA_049688015.1 Candidatus Deferrimicrobiaceae bacterium
GACATCGAAAGTCCCCTCTTCCGCGAGGAGGAGGAACAGCCCGCCCATGCCGCGGAAGAACCCGCCCCCCCGGAGGAAGAGGCACAGGAGACGTTCGCGCAGGAACCGACCGGACAAATCCAAACGCCGGACGAGGTTGCCGCGGACATCGAAAGTCCCCTCTTCCGCGAGGAGGAGGAACAGCCCGCGCCCGTCGCGGAGGAACCGGCGGCCCCGGCAGGAGAAGAACGGGAAACCCTTGCACAGTCTCCGATGGAGGAACCGCTGCCACGCTGGGACGACATCGCCTCCGATCTCGACGCGCTTCTCAACGGGAAACGGGACCAGGAGACGTTCGCGCAGGAGCCGACCGGACAAGGCCGGACGCCGGACGAGGCCGCCGCGGACATCGAAAGTCCCCTCTTCCGCGAGGAGGAGGAACAGCCCGCGCCCGTCGCGGAGGAACCGGCGGCCCCCACCCTGACGCGCGACGAGGTGGACGCCGCCTTCGAAAGCATTCTGGCCAAGGAGCGGGAGACCTTGCAGGAAACCCCACCTCTCGCGGAAGAAGGAGCGCTTCCGCGAGAGGCTCAGGACATCTCGTCCCCGCTTGAGCTTGGGAAGGAGGGGGATATCTTCCCTCTCCAGCAGACAGGGGAAACGCCCGTCCGAAGTCCGGAGGATTTGGCGGGCGGGGAAGCGCATCCGCCGCCATTGGCGGAAGAAGAATGGGACCAACCGGACCAGCACGCGACGGGGTTCCTGGACCTCGACACCGCCCTCCCCGATTTCCTGAGGAGAGGGAAAGCGGCAAGGGAGCCGGGAAAACAATTCGACATCTCCGAACGACTGAGTGATACCCCCATCGGGGCCGAGGGAGAGGACGTCGCTCCCGTTTTCCCGGAACCGGACTCCCCGGAGTCTCTCGCCCACAGTCTGGACCCCGCCGATTCACGTGCGGAAACGATCCAGGACCAATTGTCCGATCTTGTCGAAGGTACATCCACGGAGGAGACCTCCGTCCCGGATTCGCCCCCTCCGGAGATCCCGTCGCCACAGCCCATGGAAATCGAGAGGAAACCGGCGATCCGCCCAAGACCCTCGGCCCCTTCCGGGAAGCCGTCCATCGCGCTCCTGGCGCTCCTGTTCGTGGTTCTGGCAGGGGGAGGCGCGTACCTCGCCTTCACGGAAACCGGGCAGCAAACCCTGCGCACTCTCATCCCCAGCATGGAGTCGTTATGGCTGGGCGGAAAGGAGTCCGTCAAGCCCTACAGCATAGGCAACCTGATCGGGTACTACGAGACGGGCGACAAGGCGGGGAGGATGTTCGTCATCAAGGGAGTGGCCACCAACCAGGGACGAAAGAAGAAAAGCGGAATCCGGATCCGGGCGGAGCTGCTGGACGGCAATCACCAGACGATCGCCGAGAAGACGGTGTACGGGGGGAACATCATCACCGGGTTGCGCTCCGCGGAGCAGGAGACAATCGAAACCGCCATGTCCAACCGCTTCGGGGACAAGCTGAGCAATGTGGAC
Organism: Candidatus Deferrimicrobiaceae bacterium; assembly: GCA_049688015.1. Taxonomy (GTDB): domain Bacteria; phylum Desulfobacterota; class Deferrimicrobia; order Deferrimicrobiales; family Deferrimicrobiaceae; genus CSP1-8. The sequence continues at coordinate 1,516 of JBAVJZ010000098.1, forward strand.
GTCGCTCCGGGGAAATCGGTTCCTTTCATGCTGGTGTTTTTCAATCCCCCGGAGGGGATCGAGGAATACCGGCTGGAAGCCCTGGACGGAGACTAAAGAAGGTGCCGCCGGAGGAGCGGGACTCCGGCGAGCGGCAGAAAAAACCCTACTTGTCCTTGTTCTCCGGATTTTCCGGCTTCGTGGGAGTGACGTCGACTTCGTTCTTGTCCTTCATCGACTTTCGGAAGTTGCGAATTCCCTCCCCGAGGCCGCTTCCGATCTGCGGAAGCTTGCCCGCACCGAAGAGCAAGACGACAATCACGAGAATGATTAGGAGTTCCGGTATCCCGAGTCCGAACATGCATCCCTCCTGGCCGACGGCCGTTTACCCATCCATCATACCACCCGGATAGGGTTCCCTCCTCAATTTTCCCGGATCGTCTCTTCCACCGCCACCCCGAAATGTCTTCCCGCACTCTCCTCCGCGAGGAGAACGGAATCCCCCACGGACAGTTTCGCCACGGATACCGTGCGGCCGGAGCCGTCAACCAGCCGGATCGTCTCCGCATTCTGCAGGATAACGGAATGGCGGGCACCCCCGGGGCCTTCCGCCCGGACGAGCAGCAACGGCCTCCGCTCCACCTTCACCCGTCCGACGGAGGCCAGCTCCCCTTCCCCGTGATCGTTCACCAGGAGCACCTCGGAACCGGCCGCCAGCTCCGACAAGTACCCCGTCCGCCCCGCGGGCAGCCGACAATAGGAATGTACCGCCCCCGCATTGACGCGGAAGGGCCGGGAGGAGACGTACGGGTTTGGAATATTTTCCGCGCACACGAGAAACATCCCCGCGCTCGAGTTCCCTACCAGCATCCCCCGGCTGCCTTCGATCAGGGAGCAGGTGTCAACGCATACCCGGTCCCCGATCCCGAGGGAAGTCACTTCGGTTATCCGCGCGGAGACAAGCGGCACCGTCCCCGCCTCGACGCGGGCCGACGACGCAAGTCGGCGCATCATTCGGGGAGAGTCCGTCTCGAGGACGATGCCATGGACTCCCTGTTCCAGCACCCCCCGGTACAAGGCGACTTCCTCGGGGGTACGGGCCACCGCGAAAATCTTCCTCCGGTGGGCCACGAGGTTTTCCAGGGGTATCACTTCCCTTTCTTCCGACCGGACCACCCAGATCATCTCCGGGGGAGAGGACAGGACCGCCGTCTCATCCTCCTTCCCGCGCATCCGGGTGACGCGAAAATCCCTCCCCTCGCGCAGGTCCCCTTCGGAACATACCGCCGTCAGCCGGCCGAGCTCCCTGGCACTGCCTACGCAACCATCGGGAACCCAAAGGGTCTCCACTCCCGACTCGAGCGCCGCGATCGCAACCTCCTTCTCCCACGGGATGACTCGCGCCCACAACTCCGTGCCCATCACTTTCCCGCCTGATTCAGGATCTCCATCGCATCTTTCGTGGTTGCTCCGCCGTGAATGATCGCCGCAATGGCCCGGATCATCGACGCCGGAACCCTGTGCTGAAATACATTGCGCCCGATGGAGGCACCGGCCCCGCCCGCTTCCATCGCACCTTTCACCATTTCGAAAACTTCTCCGTCGCTCCCCATTTTCTCGCCCCCCGCGATGACAACGAGAGAGGCACACCCTTCCACCACCTCGCGAAACGTGTCGGGGCTTCCCGTGTACGGCACCTTCACGATGTCCGCCCCCATCTCCGCCCCTACGCGCGCTGCGTGCCGGATGTACCGGACGTCGAACTCGTTACGGATCTTCGGTCCCCGCGTGTAGATCATCGCGAGGAGGGGCATCCCCCATCTCTGGCAGGCAGTGGAAACCGTTCCGAAATCCCGAAGCATCTGCGCCTCGTCCTCGGCACCGAGGTTCACGTGGATCGATACCGCATCGGCCCCCATCTGGAGGGCGTCCTCCACGGTGGCCACCAGCACCTTCCGATTCGAATCCGGGGAAAGCGCCGTGCTGGCCGAGAGATGGAGGATCAGCCCGAGGTCTTTCCCGTATCCCCGGTGCCCGAACATGGCGGCGCCCCGGTGGACGACGGCCGCATTCGCGCCCCCCTCGGCAATGAGGTTGGCTGCGGGAGGGATCTGGATGAGCCCGGGGATGGGACCGACGGTCATGCCGTGGTCAAACGGGACGATGACCGTTTTCCGGGTGTGCCGGTCAACGATTCTTTCCAGACGGACCTTCTTGCCGATCATCCTCTTCCTCTGTCGCCCGTCCGGCCTTACCGGTACGCTCCCTTGACCTTGAGCAGTTCGTTCAGATACGTGTGGCTGTCCGCGTACTTCAGCGCCTCCTCGTACTTCACCCTCCCGGAAGTTACGAGCTCCGCGAGGGTCCAGTCGATGCTCACCAGTTCCTCGACATTGGTCTGCATCATGCCGCGCAGGACGTGTACCTTCCCCTCGCGAATGGCGTTCCGGACACGGAGGGAGGAACTCATCTTCTCCCACGCCAGAATGCGTCCGCTGCCGGACGCACGCCGGAGCAGGCGTTGCGAGAAAACCACCTGGAGGCAGTCCGCCAGCTGGGCCCGCACCTGGGACTGCTGGACCGGAGGGAAGATATCGATGATCCGGTCCACGGCGGCGGTTGCATTATTGGAGTGCATCGTCGCCATGACGAGATGGCCGGTCTCCGCTGCCGACAGGGCGATGGAGAAACTCTCGAAGTCCCGAAGTTCCCCGATCACGATGACATCGGGGTTCTGCCGGAAGATGTGCCGGAGACCGTCCTCGAACGAGAGGGTGTCGGTCCCCACTTCCCGCTGGTTCACGTTCGAGTTCTTGTGCCGGTGGGTGTACTCGATCGGGTCCTCGATGGTGATGATGTTCGCCTTCCGTTCCCGGTTGATCGTATCCACGAGGTTCGCCATGGTCGTAGTTTTGCCGTGCCCGTTCGGCCCGGTGATCAGGATGATGCCTTGCTTCCGCAAGGCGTACTCCTGGAGGAACTCCGGGAGACCAAGCTCCGCGGCGGGAGGAATCTTGTCCACGACGTGGCGAGAGGTGAACGCGAGAGAACCCCGCTGTCGGTAGACGTTGCAACGGAAGCGCCCGATCCCGTCGAGGGAGAAAGCAAAATCCAGTTCGAGATTCTCCTGGAAAATCCGTTTCTGTTCCGGCGTGAGGATTTCCTGGACCATCGACTCGACATCGGCGGCCTTGAGTGCCGGAATGTCCATGCGCCGGATTTCCCCGTCCACCCGGATGGACGGGATGGCGCCGGAAGAGAGGTGGAGGTCCTGCCCGTTCCAGACGACCAGCGTCTTGAGAAGGCTCTTGATGTCGCTCTCCGCCGGAATCTGCCGCGGCAGTTTTTCCCCCGTGAGACGAAGTGGCTCCACCCCGTACCCGTCGATCTGGAATTGGCCGAGCGCCTGTTCGAAATGGGTGGCGGACAGGATCACCGGCTTCGTGGAATGCCCCGACTGGAACTCCACATCGGAAAGAGCAGTCAGGTCCGTCGGATCGACCATGCCGACCACGAGTCTCTTCCCCTCGAATCCGATGGGAAGCAATCGCCGGGACCGGACGGTGTCCAGCTTGATGAGGCGCTGGATGGAGGGGGGGACCTCAACCCGGGTAAGATTGATGTGCTGCAGGCCCGTCTGCTCGGACAGGGAATTCAGCAGCACCTCTTCGTCGAGGTAGCCCAGCCGGATGAGGTTCTCCCCGACCGTGCCCCCGAGCTGCCTCTGGCCGTTGAGCGCGGCCGCCAGTTGCTCCTCCGTGATCAGACCCGAAGAAACGAGAATTTCCCCGATTTTCAATTTTTTATTCGGCATTTTCCCTCCGCTCGTCCCGTGGCGCCGGGGCAAGAAGGTATCTCCCCAAATCTATCCCAGCGGAGGAGGGTGGGCAACACCATTTTCTCCCCGGGAGATCTCTCGTGCTACCCGCCTGGGGGAAAAGCCGTCGTCGCTGCCGAGCAGGCGGGGGCAAGCGGGCACCGGGAGCAGGTCCCCCGGGACGCGTGAGTGCAGGCCTTCAGGATCCCGATCCGGGTAAGTACGAAGTCGAACCGGACGGGGTCCTCGGGGCACACCACCCGGAACGCATCGGTAATCTCCTCCGCCATCCCCCAATCGGCGCTATTGCGGGCGGTGAGCCCCAGCCACTTCCCCAGCCTCGCCATGTGCGTGTCGACGGGGACAATCAGTTGCCGCGGGGCAAGAACCGTCCAGAGCCCCAGATCCACCCCGTCTGCCTCCCGCACCATCCACCGCAGAAACAGGTTGTGCCGCTTGCAGGCAGATCCCTTGCGCGGGTCGGGGAACAGAAAATCCCTTTCCCGGGGGATCGCGTCCCCCCACGCTTCCCGGAAGCGGGAGAGAAAGCCTCCCAGCCACACGCGCGCCCCGCCGTCTTCCCCCTCCCTGGCCCGCCGGTAGAGGGCTTCCAGCGAGCCGTTCGCGAGAAGAACCGCCCGGACGCAGAAGAGAAAACGGTGGACTCCGGCCGGGGAGATGAACCGGTGGGAAAGATCCGCGACACGGGACCGGGGGACGGGGCGGTCCCCCGTCAGGGCCGCATGGGGAGACGGGCCAAGGACCCGGAACATCCTCTCGAGAAACGCCAGGATCCGTGTCACATTGCCGAAGGCGAAGGAGGCCGCCACGAACGCCGCGACCTCGGCGTCCGTGCGGTCCGCGTACCGGTGGGGAAACCGGACGGGGTCGGTCGACAGGTCGGCTGCCCCGTACGCAAGAAGAGAGGATGCGAGCGCCTTCCGAAGATGTGCGGTTTCGCCTACGGAATCACCTTGTTGAGCGGGTACTCGACGATGCCCGAAGCGCCCGAATGCTTCAGCACGGGAATCAGTTCCCGCACGGTCTTTTCGTCCACGATGACCTCGAGGCTGAACCACCCCTCCTCGGACAGCGACGACATCGTGGGGGTGTGGAGGGCGGGGAGGACCTTCAGCACCTTGTCGAGGTTGGCGCGGTTGACGTTCATCTTCACCCCGACTTTTTCCTCCGCCCGAAGAGCGCCGGTGAGGAGCATCGCGATGTTTTCGATCTTTTTTCGTTTCCACGGATCTTTCCATGCATCCCGGTTGGCGATCAGGACGGTCGTCGATTCCAGGATGGAGTCCACGATCCTCAGATTGTTCGCGCGGAGGGTGCTCCCCGTCTCGGTCAGTTCCACGATCGCGTCGGCCAGACGCGGGGCCTTCACCTCTGTCGCTCCCCACGAGAACTCGACGTTCGCCTCGATCCCTCTCTCCCTGAGGAACCGGCGGGTGTACTGGACAAGTTCGGTGGCCACCCTCTTGCCGCCCAGATCTTCGATGCGTTTGATGGGGGACTCGTTCGGAACGGCCACCACCCACCGGACGGGGCGCAGACCCCCTTTCGCGTATTGGAGGGGGCAGACCTCCTTCACCTTGGCGTTCTGCTCCATGACCCAGTCGCGGCCGGTCAGTCCGAGATCCAGGATGCCGTCCTGCACGTAGCGGGCCATCTCCTGGGCGCGAATCAAAAGACCGGAAAGTTCCTCGTCGTCGATGGACGGGATGTAACTGCGGGATCCCACCGATATGGTGAACCCCGCCTTACGAAAGAGCCTTATCGTGGAATCCTGCAGGCTCCCCTTCGGAAGACCGATGGTCAGGATTCTTCCCTTTTTCTCCTTCATGGCGCTCCTCTCATGCGATAAAAGGTAAAGGCAGATATAGTACCCGGGGATCGGGTTTCTGGCAATCGCTTGTTGACAACCCGATACTTAGGATCCCCGTGCAAGGCGATGCCACAGGAAGGGATTCCCCGTGATGGAAAAGGACGCGGTGATCCTGATGGCGAAGGCTCCCCTCCCGGGGGTGGTCAAGACGCGGCTTTGCCCACCCTTTACAAGAGCAGATGCGGCCGCTCTCTACGCATGCCTCCTGAAGGACACGGCGGAGGAACTGTCCCGGTTGGCTCGGACACGACGCTACCTGTTTTTCTCCCCGCCCGGAAGCGAGGGGCTTTTTCACCAGGATCCGTTTTCCGGCTTCGTGCGGGTTCCCCAGGCGGGGAAGGACCTCGGCCAGCGAATGGCTGCCGCGTTCGAAACCGCCTTCGCCCGGGGATGCACCCGGGTCGCGCTCGTCGGCGCGGACTGTCCGACGCTATCCGCACCGCTCGTGCGTGCCGCTTTCCGGGAACTCGCTTCCTCGGCCGGCGCCGTTTTCGGCCCATGCAACGACGGGGGGTTCTACCTGATCGCCCTCTCCTCCCACGCCCCGTCCCTGTTCCGGGGAGTGACCTGGGGGACGGACACGGTTCTTTCCGAAGTTTCCCTCCGGTGCCGGGCCGCGGGCGTCCCCTATTCCCTGCTCCCCGCCGGGTTCGACATCGATGATGCAGACGACGTGGCTTCGCTGGCCCGCTGGGCCCGGACCCGCTTCCTCCCCGCCTGCCCGAGAACGCGACGGTGGCTCACCTCCCGCGGGGGCGGATGAGCCTCCGCCCCATCCCCAGGTCCACGATCTCGCTTCGGAGAACGATCTCCCTGAGATCTTTTGCCGGACCTGCCGCCTCGAATCTCCCCGTCTCCCCGCGGAGGAGCGCCCCCTTACCCCGGAACTCCGTCTTCGGGAACACCGTCATCTTCTGTCTGCGGCCGTCCCGGTAAACAAACTCCACGATGACCGCGATCGATCGGAGGGAGAGATCGGGGATATCGTCCCCCCGGTTGGTCACCGTTCCCCGCAGGACAAGCGTATCCCCCTCCCTCTCCTTCTCGACCTGGATCGGGAGCGAGGGATTCGGCTCCACCTTCACGTTGTTCGCGATCCATCCCTGGTACACGAATGCAAGCAGGAGAACGGCGAGGAGGGCCGGTCCCGCCAGCTTGACCCACTTGCCGTGCCGGTCCCACAGGGCGGCGAGATCCGGCATTCCCGCGGAGACAGAACGCCTGGGCTCCTTGCGCTCCTCCGGAAAGACGATCTGCTGGCAGTGGGGACAGACGGGGACATTCGCGGGAATCTGGATCGTGCAGGACGGGCAGGCGATGTACTCTTCCTCTTTCGACGATCGCGGCGGTTTGTCGGACATGCTCTCCCCCGGGGGACCGGGCGCTACGTCCCCTCCCCTTTTCTCCTCAGGAATTCCACCAGAAGCCGTACCGGCACCCCGGTCGGACCGGGGGCATACCCCATTTTCTCCTTCTCCCTCCAGGCCACCCCGGCGATGTCCATATGGACCCAGGGCGTATCCCCGGCGAACTCCTTCAGGAAATAGCCTGCCGTGATCGCGCCCCCCTCCGGCCCGCCGATGTTCTTGATGTCGGCGATGTCGCTCTTGATCTGCTCGAAGTATTCCTCGTGAAGCGGCAGCTCCCAGGCCTTCTCCCCCGAGGCCTCCGAAGCCTCGCGCATGCGGTCCAGGAGCTTCGGGTCGTTCCCCATCATCCCCATCGTGACGCTTCCCAGCGCCACCACGCACGCGCCGGTCAGCGTGGCGGCATCGAGAATGACGGCAGGCCGATACCGTTTCCTCGCGAAGGTGATGGCGTCCGCCAGAATCAACCTCCCCTCGGCATCGGTGGAGAGCACCTCCACCGTCTTTCCCGACATCATCCGCAGCACGTCCCCGGGGCGGTAGGCGGTCCCGGAGGGCATGTTTTCCGCAGCGGGAACGATCGCCACGACGTTTCTGCGGACCCCGAGGGCGGCCGCTGCCCGCAGCGTGGCGAGCATCCCGGCCCCTCCCGCCATATCGTATTTCATCTTCTCCATGCCTTCCCATTTCTTGAGGGAGATTCCGCCCGTGTCGAAAGTCACTCCCTTGCCGACGAGGGCCGTCCAGGGGGTGCCGGGTCTTCCCCCCCGGTACTCGGCGACGATCAGTCGCGGGGAGACATCGCTCCCCTTTCCGACCGCGAGCAGCCCCTCCATCCTCCACGCCTCGGCCTCCTTCTTTCCGTATACCTTGACACGCACCTTCCCTCCGCCAAGCGACCGGGCCGCCCTCGCCAGCCCGTCCGGGCGAAGGTCTCCCGGCGGAGACGCAACGAGGTCCCTCCCCCAGTTGATCGCCTCGCCCAGTTTGGTCCCCTCGGCAAGTCCCCGCGCGATCGCAGCCGCTCCTTCCCTGTTCCTCTCGACCACCTGGAACCGGGACACCCTTCCCTTTTTCTCGGATTTGTACCTGTCGTACTCGTATCCCGAAAGGACGGCCCCCAGGCCCAGGAACCGGGCGGCTTCCTTCGGGTCGAGCCCGCCTGCCCCGGCCCCGTGGAGAACGGACGCCACGGTGGCGATTTTCTTCTTTTTCGCCAGGCGCAGGACGGGCAGGGCGGACTGGCGAACGAGGTCCAGGGTGAACTTTTCCTGCTTCCCGAGTCCGACCACCAGTATGCGGGGGGCGGCTACCCCTTTTGCGGGGCGGAGGTACAGCGTCTCCCCCCACTTCCCCCCGAAATCGCCGTCGCGGATCGCCGCCGATATGCCCCCCCCGATGGCCTTGTCGACAGCACCGGTCGCGCCACCGGGAGTCGTGATCCCCTCGAAGAGATTCACGACCAGCAGATCCGCCCGGTGCTTCCGGATATCTCCGATCACCAGTTCCGTCTTCATGGGTTTCCTCCCCGTCTCCCTGTCCTGCCACTGAACCATATTGGCGGAACGGGAGACTTGTCAAGCAGGCCATTCAACCGTCCGGATATCGCCGTTATGATAATATGGGTCGATTTTATTTTCCCTGGAGGCTACCGGAATGTCCCGCCCCTTCTATACCAGCACCGATCTCAACAACTATCCCGATTTCAAGGAGTACGCACCGGCGGCCTTCGAGGCGTACAACGCCTGGTCCTCCGCCGCTTTCGCGGAGGGAGCGCTCGGAAAGAAGACCAAGGAACTGATCGCCTTCGCCGTTGCCCATGCGATCCAGTGTCCGTATTGCATCGACGTCCACGCGAAAGGATCCTCCTCGGCGGGCGCCACGAGGGAAGAGATGGCCGAGGCGATCCACGTCGCGGCGGTCATCCGTGGGGGCGCGTCCCTGGTCCACGCCGTGCAGGCCTTGCAAACGCTGGACGAAGAGTAAGGAGAGGTCGATGGGGTTCCCGATCACTCCCGGAGGCCGTTTTTTCGCACCCGACTTCGTCGTGCGGGAGAAGGACGGCGCATGGGTCGCCATCGACCGGGACCGGGCGAACTGGATCTGCCTCAACAGGAGCGGAATGGAAATCCTCCAGACGCTCCCGGGAAAAACGGGCACGGAGGCCGCTTCCGCGTGCGTCGCCGCCGGGATCCTGCCCCCCGAAGAACCCGAGAACGCGCTGCGCAAGTTCACCGCGGCCCTCGCGAGGAAGGAGTTCCTCTCCACCGAACCGATCACCGGGGAGCTCGTCGCCCGGGCCCGGATCCTCAACCCCGAAATGCTCCACGAGGTCTGGATCGTCACCAACTTCGACTGCAACATGGCGTGCCGCCACTGCTACACCTACGAGCGGGTGGAAAATGACCGCAGGCGGGTGGGCAAGAACGCGCTGCTTGCGATGATGGACGAGTGCCGCCGCCTCGGCGCAGAGGTGTTCTATCTGACCGGGGGGGAGCCCATGCTGCGGGAGGACCTCCTCGACCTGATTGAGGCGGCAACGTACCGTTCGCGGGCCATCCTCTTCACCAACGGTACGCTCCTCACGGCCGAACGGGCGAAACACCTTGCCCGATACCGGGAACGGCTCGTGGTCCAGGTGAGCCTGGAGGGCCCGGACGAGGCGACCAACGCGGTTCTGCGCGGCAAGGATTCGTTCGCCAGGGCCATGGACGGGATCCGCAACCTGCTTCGGGAGGGGATCCGGGTCGGCGTGAGCTCCACCCCGACCCCGCAGACCGCATCGCGGATTCCCGAACTGACCCGTCTCCTGGCGGGGATATCGGAAGGGAGGCACGGGGTCGACTACCATCACATCATCTACGTCGTGCATGCGGGCAACGCGAGGAAGGGAGATACGGCCAAACTTTCCGCCGCAGATCTCATCGATGTCGTCACGGGGTGCAAGGAGGCCATCCGGAAAGCGAAGCGGGAAGGAGTAAAGACAAGGCTCAAGATCACGAACGACAAGATCTTCGAAGCGATCGCGTCCAACGGCCCCCGGAAAGACATGTGCGGAGCCGGGTATACCATTCTGGGGATCAACGCCGACGGGATGCTGCACCCGTGCGCCACCACGATGCACGACACCTCCTTCAACCTGGGAACCCTGCTCGACGAACGGGGGGATTACGTTCCCGGAGAGATCGGAAGGCTGTGGCGGGAGAGCTCGGCGGTCCAGAGGATCCGCTCGTTCACCGTCCTGCCCCGGGACGGTGGGAAGGTTACCGATTTCCGGTTCTTCCATGGCGGGGGGTGCTGGTACCACATGCAGGACCAGCGGGGCGATATCTCGACGGAGCACCCCTTCTACACCGCCTATGAGTCCCTGACGGAGAAAGCGATCCTGCACGTGGCCACGAAGGACATCACGGAAAGCAACAAGGCCGGGGGGGCAAACCGGCCGAAGATCTACTCCTCAATGGCGAGAACGCGGATCGCCTGCGCAGGCGTCAGGAAAACCCGGGACGAATCGGCGCAGGGTATTGACAACGGCTATTGCATTTGCTTCGCTTAAGCGGTTGCCGCCGAATTCTGTCTCCGTAGAAAGAAAGGACACCGATGACCATCCTGTTCCCCGCATCCCTGGATTCCTCCCGCGATGACTCGTTCGGCCTGGCGTTGGGAACCGCCCGTTCCCTTTCCTGCGGAATACGGATTCTCTTCGTGGTGGATCACCACGGTATTCGGCGCATAGGGGCAGGAGCCCCTCCGGGGGCGATCCACATGGCGGAGGAGGCAGAAGAGGAGATCATAAG
>JBAVJZ010000099.1:0-20591 GCA_049688015.1 Candidatus Deferrimicrobiaceae bacterium
GCGTCGTCCATTTGGTCCGAGTCATAGAAGATCTTGCCGACCCCCAGACCGAGCTGGGCGAAGAGATCGTCCGTGGGGACGTAGCCGACAAACCGGTGATGCTCCTTCCCCCCGGAATCGTGCACGAGAAAGGTCGGGGTCCACTTGATCCCGTACTTCTCCATCAGCGGGGTGGGCTTCTCCCAGGAGCATTCGCTCCTTACGGGGAGGAAACGTTCCTCGATGAACCGTTGCACCTTCTCGTCGGAATACGGACCCGTATTCATCTGGGCGCAGCCGATTCACTCCTTGAACCAGAAATCCTGGAAAACCGGTTTGCCGGTCCGTTTCGCTTTTTCCAACGCCACTTCGAATTCCCTCTCCCACCGGATCCCGGCCATCTTACCCTCCTCGCACCGGATGTTGACTGCGGGTATCAACCGTTGGTCGGTCGATCGAATCCCCGGCTCCCTTGGCGTGCCCCCCTTCGAACCGGGAAGGAGAATCAGACCGTAATTTTCCCCCGGTACGTGCCGAAAACCTCTCGCAGCACGTCCGAGATCTCCCCGAGCGTGGCGTAGGCCGCAACAGCCTCCAGAATGAAAGGCATGATGTTTTCCTTGCCGCGGCAGGCCCTCTCCAGTCCGGAGAGCCTTTCCCGGACAACGCGGCCATCCCGCTTTCTGCGCAGGTCCGCGAGACGCTTCCGTTGTCCCTTTTCAATCTTCGGGTCGACCGTGAGCAGATTCTCCGGCTTCGGTTCCCGAATCGTGAACTCGTTCATCCCGACGATGACCCGGTCCTTCCGCTCGATCTCCTGCTGGTACCGGAAAGCGGCATCCTGGATCTCCTTCTGGACGTACCCGCGATCGATCGCATTGACCATTCCGCCCATGCGGTCGATCTTCCCTATGTACTCCTCCGCCTGCCGCTCGAGACTCGAAGTCATCGCCTCCATGCAGTAGGAGCCGCCAAGCGGGTCTACCGAATCCCCGACACCGCTTTCGTGGGCCAGGATCTGCTGCGTGCGGAGGGCGATGCGTACGGAATCCTCGGTCGGAAGCGAGAGCGCCTCGTCCCGGGAGTTGGTGTGCAGGGACTGCGTCCCGCCGAGGACGGCCGCGAGCGCTTGGACCGTCACCCGGACGACATTGTTGTCCGGCTGCTGGGCCGTGAGCGACGACCCGGCGGTCTGCGTGTGGAACCGGAGCATCCACGACCTCGGGTCCTTCGCGCGGAACCGGTGCCGCATGATCTTCGCCCAGAGGCGACGGGCCGCCCGGAACTTGGCCACCTCCTCGAGGAAGTTGTTGTGCGCGTTGAAGAAGAAGGCCAGGCGCGCGGCGAACGAGTCCACCGTCATCCCTGCATCGATCGCGGCCTGCACGTAGGCGATCCCGTTGGCCAGCGTGAACGCGATCTCCTGCGCCGCCGTGGAGCCCGCCTCCCGGATGTGGTACCCCGAAATGCTGATCGTGTTCCACTTCGGCACGTGGTCCTTGCAGAAGGCGAATATGTCCGTGATGACCCGCATGGACGGCACCGGCGGGTAGATGTAGGTCCCCCTCGCGATATATTCCTTGAGGATGTCGTTCTGGATCGTGCCGTTAAGCGATTCCGGGGATACCCCCTGCTTCTGCCCCACAGCGATGTACATGGCGAGCAGGATCGACGCCGTGGAGTTAATCGTCATCGAGGTCGACACCTTCCGGAGTGGGATCTGGTCGAACAGGACTTCCATGTCTTCGAGCGAGTCGATCGCCACGCCAACTTTCCCCACCTCGCCCGCCGCGACCGGATCGTCCGAGTCGTACCCCATCTGGGTGGGGAGATCGAACGCCACCGAGAGCCCTGTCTGCCCCTGGTCGAGCAGGTAGCGGTATCGCCGGTTCGACTCCCGGGCGTCGCCGAAGCCCGCGTACTGCCGCATCGTCCAGAGACGCCCCCGGTACATCGTAGGCTGCACGCCACGGGTAAAGGGGTACTCGCCCGGGAACCCCGCGTCCCGAAGGTAGTCGATTCCCTCGAGGTCCTGCGGCGTGTAGAGGAGTTCGACCGGCTCCCCGGAGGTGGTTACGAACCGCTTCCGCCGCTCGGGCGCCTTCGCCGTCGCCGGAGCAAGGACATGCCTCTCCCATCGCTCCCTGGCCGCCTTGACGCGGGACTTTCCCGCTGCCTTTCCCTTTCGTGCCGGCATTCCGTCCCCCTATTCCACCAGAAGGAGCTTCGCCCCCGACTCGACGACCTCGCCTTCCTTCACGAAGATCTCCTTGACCTTTCCCGTGACGGCGGACTTCAGCTCGTTCTCCATCTTCATCGCCTCGACGACGATCACGCCCTGGTCGCTCTGCACCTCCTCTCCCTCGGCGACCAGCAGCTTCACCACCTTCCCCGGCATCGGCGAGGTGACCAGCGCCTTCCCTGCCGCGCCCTTCCCCCCTGCCCGGATGAGCGCCTTGCGCTGCTCGTTCATCAGGGAGAACTTGTAGCAGTCCCCGTCGATCAGCACTTCGTACTCCTCGTCCCTTCCCTGGACGTCCACCTCGAAGGAGTCCATTCCGTACAGGACGGACCAGACGCTGTCCTGCACCTGGTGCGCGTCGACCAGATGTTCCTTCCCTTCGCCCGTCACCAGGTAGCGGGCGGCTCCGACCTCCTCCACCGTAACCTTGATCTCCCTGCCCCCGATCGTGGCGATATAATTCATGTTCGGCTCCTACCGGAATTTGGGGATTCCGGGTCGGCTGGCGTATTTCCACAACGATACCGGTTCTCCCGCCTCGACGGGCCGCCGGGCGACCGCCTGCTTCCTCTCGTCCACGAAGAGCTGAATGGCAGCGGCGATCACGGCGACATGGAAGTGGGGGAGCTCACGCTCCCTCTCCTCCTGGAAAAACACCTTGTCGATGAAGTTGGTGTCGAAGGTCCCCTCGAGAAAGTGCTGGTTGTTCATCACGCGGATGTGGAACGGAATCGTTGTCTTGACTCCCGTCACGATGTATTCGCCGAGCGCCCGCTTCATCCGGACGACCGCTTCCTGCCGGTCCTTTCCCCAGACGACCAGCTTGGAAATGATCGGATCGTAGTAGATGGGGATCTCGAACCCCTCGAAGACCCCCGAGTCGTCCCGGACCCCGGGACCGCCCGGCGTCCGCAGCGAAGTGATGAGGCCGGGGCACGGCATGAAGTTCCTGTCGGGATCCTCCGCATAGACACGGCACTCGATCGCGTGGCCGGACTGCTTCACGTCCTCCTGGCGGAGGGAGAGTCGCTCGCCCGCGGCGATCCGGATCTGCTCCTTCACGATGTCGACTCCCGTAACCATCTCCGTGACCGGGTGCTCGACCTGAAGCCGTGTATTCATTTCGAGGAAGTAGAAATTGATGTCTTTGTCCACGAGGAACTCGACCGTCCCGACACCCTCGTAGTTCGCCGCCCGCCCTGCGTCGATCGCGACCTTTCCCATCGCCGCGCGCACCTCGGGGGTAATGACCACCGACGGGGACTCCTCGATCACCTTCTGGTGCCGCCGCTGGATCGAGCACTCCCGCTCGCCCAGGTGAACGTAGTTTCCGTGCCGGTCGCCCAGGATCTGGATCTCGATGTGCCGGGGGTTCTCGATGTACTTCTCGATGTAGACCGAGTCGTCGCTGAAGGCGGATTTCGCTTCCGACTTCGCCATCCGCAGCGAGGACTGCAGGTCCTCCTCCCTTCTCACCAGGCGCAGCCCCTTCCCGCCGCCGCCCGCGGTGGCCTTCAGCATGATCGGGAACCCGATGTCCCCTGCCACCCGGAACACCTCCTCCTCGGTGGCGATCGGCTCCACTGTGCCGGGGACCACCGGGACACCCGCTGCACGCACGGTTTTCCGGGCCAGGGTCTTCGATCCCATCGTACGCATCGCGTGGGCCGAGGGGCCGATCAGCTTGATCCCCTCCTTCTCGCAGCGCTCGGCGAAAACCGGGTTCTCGGCAAGGAACCCGTAGCCGGGGTGGACCGCCTCGGCGCCGCTCCGTTTCGCCACATCGATGATCTTGTCGATGACGAGGTACGATTCGCCGGCGGGGGGAGGACCGATCAGGTATGCCTCGTCCGCGTACCGGACGTGCAGCGCGTGCCGGTCGACCTCGGAATAGACGCCCACCGTCCGGATCCCCATCTCCTGGCAGGCCCGCTCCACGCGGACGGCGATCTCTCCCCGGTTGGCAATCAGGATTTTCCGGAACAAGGCCGACCTCCTTTACAGGGGAATGTTGCCGTGCTTGCGCGGCGGGTTCGTGTCCCGCTTGTTCTTGAGCATCTCGAGGGCCTTGATGACCTTGGGCCTGGTCTCCTCCGGCATGATGACCTCGTCGATGTATCCGAGTTCGGCCGCCTTGTAGGGGGAAGCGAAACGGTCGCGATAGTCGGCGACGAGCTCCGCCTTGGTCTTCTCTGGGTTGTCCGACTTGACGAGTTCCTTCCGGAAGATGATGTTTACCGCCCCGTCCGGCCCCATCACGGCGATCTCTGCGGTCGGGTAGGCGAGGTTCACGTCCGCACGGATGTGCTTGGACGCCATGACGTCGTAGGCGCCGCCGTACGCTTTCCGGGTGATAACGGTCACCTTGGGCACCGTCGCCTCGGCGAAGGCATACAGGAGCTTCGCCCCGTGCTTGATGATCCCCCCGTATTCCTGCCCACTCCCCGGAAGGAACCCGGGAACGTCGACGAAGGTCAGCAGCGGAATGTTGAAGGCGTCACAGAACCGGACGAATCTCGCCCCTTTGATCGAGGAGTTGATATCGAGGCAGCCGGCAAGGATCGAGGGCTGGTTGGCCGTGATCCCGACGGGGCGTCCGTTCATCCGGGCAAACCCGATGACGATATTTTTCGCGTAGTGCTCCTGAATCTCGAAAAAATAGCCGTCGTCGACCACTTTCCTGATGACATCCCGGATGTCGTACGGTTTGGTCGGGATGTCGGGGACGATCTGGTTGAGGCTCTCGTCCATCCGGTCCGGGGGATCCTTGGTGGCGATTACGGGGGGGTCCTCCATGTTGTTCTGCGGCAGGAAGGAGAGGAGTTCGCGGATCAGGAACAGGCACTCCTTCTCGTCCTCGGCGGCGAAGTGCGCCACCCCGCTGCGCTCGTTGTGCGACATCGCCCCGCCCAGGGCCTCCTTGGTAACCTCCTCGTGCGTCACCGTTTTGATCACGTCCGGCCCGGTCACGAACATGTAGGAAGTATTCTTCACCATCAGGATGAAATCGGTGATTGCGGGGGAATAGACCGCTCCGCCCGCGCACGGCCCCATGATGGCGGAAATCTGGGGAATCACCCCTGAGTAGATCGTGTTGCGCAGGAAGATGTAGGCGTAGCCCGCCAGGCTCTGGACCCCTTCCTGGATCCGGGCTCCTCCGGAATCGTTAAGGCCGATGAGCGGGGCGCCGTTGCGAGCCGCGTGGTCCATGATCTTGCACACCTTCTCCGCGTATGCTTCGGAGAGCGACCCGCCGAATACGGTGAAATCCTGCGCGAATATATAGATGAAACGGCCGTTCACCTGCCCGTATCCGGTGACGATGCCGTCGCCCAGAAATTTCTCCATCTCGAAATCGGCGCATCGGTGCTGGACAAACCGGTCGAGCTCCACGAACGAATTCGGATCCAGGAGAAGTTCGATACGTTCCCGCGCCGTGAGCTTCCCCTGGGCATGCTGGGTCTCGATCCGTTTCTTCCCGCCCCCGTCCAGCGCCAGGGCTCTTTTCTTCCGCAGTTCGTCGAACTTCTCCTGAAGAGACATGCCTTCTCCCCTCCTCAAGACAATGTGCGAAGCGGTAATGGTGTTTCATATCATCCCGCTCGACGGGATGTCAACGACCGGAAAATGCTTGAAAAACAAGCTCCGCAATGTGCACGACCCGAAGGGAAGGGTCGGCGCGGGCGGCCATGTCGCGCATCTGGAGGATGCAGCCGGAACAGGCGGTGGCGATCACGGTCGTACCCCCTTCCGCCGCGACGGAAACCTTGTTTTGTCCGATCTTCGAGGAAGTCGGGTAATCGCGGATGTTGAACGTTCCCCCGTATCCGCAGCAAAGATCAGCGCCCTTCATTTCGGAAAAGGAGTCCCCTACCGCCGCGCGAAGCACCTCCCGTGCCTCCCCGCCCTTGCCGAGGGTCCCCGAGAGATGGCACGGATCGTGGTATCCGACCTGCCCGGTCCTCTCCCCTTCCGTGGGGTCGGGAAGACGGGAGGTCACGCCCGAGGCGAGGAGGAAGCCGGCGTAATCCTCGCACCGGTCCGCCACCCGTACGGCTTCCGCGTAGAGGGGATGCTCCTTGGTCAGCAAGGAGAGGATGTTTCGTCGGAACATGAGAAGGCAGGAACCGCACGGGAACACAATCCGCTCGGGCGAAGCGTCGGAGAGCCGCCTCACGTTTTCCTCGATTGACCGCAAAGCCGACGACCGATCCCCCGACACCAGTGCGGGGAGACCGCAGCACGCCTCGCCGCGGAAAACGGAAATCCCTTTCCCGGAGAGGAGGAGCGTCTCGTAGGCAGCTCGTCCCACCCCCGGGAAGACGTAGTCGAACACGCACCCGACGAAGAGGATCACTTCCCCGAGAACCGCCTCGCCAGGTTCCAGGGATTCCCGAAAACTTTTTCCCGGCAGCCCCGGGACAGTACGCCCCTCGAACCCGAACCTCTCCGGGAACCGGTAATGCAGCCCGCTCCCTGTGGGCACTTTGCGAAGGAGGAACTTCTGGGCGGCCGCCCCTGCCTTGCGCGCTACCCCCTTCGCGGCGGAAGACGGCATCATCTTCCCGAAGACCACCTGTTTCCATGCCGGGATGCCCAACTCCTCCGCCAGGGCAGCCCGCCCCTTCATGATGATCTCCTCTACCAGCACCTGGTTCGGGCAGCCCCGCTCGCACCTGCCGCACAGCAGACAATCGGACAGTGCCTCCTGTATCGCCTCCGCGTTCCCGTCGAGGCCGGAGGCGGCGGCTTCCACGAGGGTGATTTTCCCCCGGGCTACCGAAATCTCGGATTTTCGCTCCGGATAGAGGGTACAGACCGTCCGGCAGGTACCGCATTTCGCGCAGGCGGCCGTGAGCGGCGCGAAATCTTCGCGTTTCATCGCTGCGCCATCCCCTCTTCCGCGAAGATCTTCCCCGGGTTCAGAATCCCGTTGGGGTCGAAGCAGCTTTTCAGCCGCTTCATCACGGAAACGCCCAGAGGGCCGACTTCGATTTCGAGGAAGGGAGACTTCGAGATCCCGATGCCGTGCTCCCCCGAGATCGTCCCGCCGAGCGCCACGGTCTTCCGGAACACCTCGACGACCGCCTCGTCCGCCTGCCGGCGTTCCTCCTCGTCCGTTCCGGATATCATGAGGTTCACATGGATGTTCCCGTCCCCCGCGTGCCCGAAGTTGACGATCTTGAGGCGCCTACGGGAAGCCAGATCCGCGAGGAATTCCATCATATCCGGCAGGCGGCTGCGGGGGACGACGATGTCCTCGTTGATCTTCACCGGGTTGACCTTCCGCAGGGCCGGGGAGATCGACCTGCGAAGCGTCCACAGCCGTTCCCGCCCCTGCGCGTCCTCCGCACGGCCGACCTCGACCGCCCCGTACCGCCGGCAAATCTGCTCCACTCTCTCCGCTTCCAGGGACACGGACTCCTTCGACCCGTCCACTTCGACCAGAAGGGCGCAACCGGCCCCCTCCGGGACGGAAAGGCCGACATTCTCGCGGACGCAATCGATCGCCGTGCGGTCCATCAGTTCCAGCGCACAAGGGGTGATGCGCTCCCCGATAATCCCGGTCACCGCAGTCGACCCGTCGTGGTTGCTGCGGAAGAACGCGAGAATCGTCGCGGCCGTTTCCGGGAACGGAATGAGCTTGAGGACCGCTTTCGTGACGATCCCCAGCGTCCCTTCGGAGCCGACGAGCAGCCTCGTGAGGTCGTATCCGACGACTCCCTTCACGGTGACGACACCCGTCCGGATCAACTCGCCTGTGCCAAGGACCGCCTCGAGCCCCAGAACGTAATCCCTTGTTACCCCGTACTTGACCGCGCACATCCCCCCCGAGCACTCGGCGATGTTTCCACCGATCGTGCAAAACTTGAGGGACGCGGGATCGGGGGGGTAGAACAGTCCCCGTTTTTCCGCTTCTTCCTTCAGGGTTTTCGTCACCACGCCCGGCTCCACCACCGCGATGAGATTCTCCGCGTCGACCGACAGGATGCGGTCCATCCGTTCCATCGACAGAACAACCCCCCCCTGCACGGGCACCGACCCCCCGGAAAACCCGGAGCCAGCACCCCGGGGAATTACCGGGAACCGGTGTTCGTTTGCGAGGAGGATGATACGGCGGACTTCTTCCGCACTCACCGGAAAGGCGACCGCCTCCGGGAGAAACATCTTCCCCGTGGCGTCGTAGGAGTAGCAGATGCACTGTTCGCGCGATGTATCAAGCCGCTCCCCGAACACCTCACGGAGGGCGGAAATCGCCTGGCCGTTCATCGGTCCAGTGTACCACACGGGCCGGGAGCTCCCGCCGGGGGCTGCTTTATCTGCGCTCTCTCAGGAACGTCCCGAGCGCCCTGTCCATTCGGCCTATGTGGTTTACGAGCCAATCGCCGAGCTTTTCCGCGAGACGGATCGTCAACTCGGGGGTCACTCCGTTGTTATCGAGTTCCTGTCGCATGTCGTAGAAATCACTGATGAAGGTCGTGTGCTCGATCTTGTGCTCGGGATAGCCTGTATAGCTGAACCGCTTCATGTACATCTCTTCCATCCGGAAGTGGTTCTCCACGTACTCCTCGAGAAAGGCGACCGCTTTCGTCACCTCGCCGAGCCCCTCGCCCCTTCCGACGCCCTCCAGGAGCGCGTTGGCCGTTGCAAACAATTCCTTGTGCTGGTCGTCGATGACACTCACTCCCACGGACAGGTCCTCTGTCCACTTGACCGCCATGCCCGAATCCTCCCTGCTGGAATGCTCTCCAGTATAGCGAGAAATGCGTTCCGCGGAGGAGGAAGATTTATCTTTACGGCTGCCGCGCCGTTCTGATAGAACTATCCGCCGAACCCTTGACCAGGAGCCTCCTCTTGAAAACCGTCGGGCGGGAAATCATGTGGAATCTGCCTCCCCTGACGGCTGTCGTCATGTATTCCCTGCTCGGCATGGTGATCCTCATCTTCGCCTGGGGGCTCTCCGAGCGGGTCGGGGCATACCGACGGGGAAGGGAGGAACGGGAAGACAGGCTGGACAACCTGTGGGAACGCGCGAGGGACGCCCTGAAGGTCGGCCTCGGGCAACAGAAGGTGCTCGAAAGGAAGATCGGCGGGCTGATGCACCTCGCCGTCTACTCCGCGTTCATCGTCCTGTTTCTTGCCACCTGCCTCGTCGCGGTGGAGTATGACTTCGGTATCCCTGTCCTGGACGGGAATTTCTACCTCGGCTTCAAGCTCTTTGCCGACACGTTCGGCCTGCTCCTTCTCGCCGGGATTTTCGTCGCCCTGGTGCGGAGGTCTCTCTTCCGGCCGAAAGGTCTTACCGGGGACGCCGACGACCTGCTGCAGCTGCTGCTGATCGGGGCGATCGGTGTAACGGGGTTTCTGGTGGAGGCGGTCCGCATCGCAGCGACGCACCCCGCGGCAGCCCCCGTGTCCTTCGTAAGCAACGCGATATCCCCCCTCTTCGCGGGTGCTTCGCTCGGGAGCCTGCTTTCGCTCCACCGGGGGCTCTGGTGGACGCACCTCCTTCTCGCCTTCGGTTTCCTCGCGACAATCCCCTTCTCCAAGATGTTCCATCTGGGAACGGGCGTCGTGAACGTTTTTTTGCGTTCGTCGCGCCCTAGGGGGGCGCTCCAGCCGGTCCCGAACATCGAGGACGAAGAGAGGCCCGGAACCGTCAACGTGGAGGACTTCTCATGGAAACAGCTCCTCTCCTCGGACGCCTGCACCAAGTGCGGCAGGTGCCAGGACGAATGCCCCGCGTTCGCCGCCGAGATGCCGCTGTCCCCCCGGGACGTGGTCCTGAAGACAAAAGACCAGTTGAGCCGGGACCAGTTCTTTCGTCTTGTACCCTCTGCGGCATCCATCGACAAGAAAACGGGGAAGCCCGTTGTGCCGGCATTCACTTCCGAGGTTCTCTTCCCGGACGAGATCTGGGCGTGCACGACATGCCGTGCGTGCATGGAGGCGTGCCCGGTCCTGATCGAACACATCGACATGATCGTCGACGTCCGCCGCGGGTACGTCGCGGATGCTAAGATCCCCGACTCCGCCCGCATCGCACTGCGGAAAATGGGGGACACCGGGAACCCGTGGGGATTGCCACAGGACGACAGGACCCAGTGGGCGCGCGGGCTTTCCGTCCCCTTCGCGTCGGACAAGAAGGAGTTCGAGTACCTGTACTGGGTGGGATGCGCCGGAGCGTACGACCCCCGGAACCAGAAGGTTACACGCACGATCGTCTCGTTGCTCAATCGGGCAGGCGTTGACTATGCCACGCTGGGTCTTGAGGAGATGTGCTGCGGCGAGTCCGCCCGCCGTCTCGGGGAGGAAGGTCTCTTCCAGCTGGGGATGGTGGAGATGGTGAAGGAGGTATTCGCATCCTACCGCGTAAAAAAGGTCATCACCCAGTGTCCGCACTGCTTCAATACCTTCCGCAACGAGTATCCGCAGTTCGGGGTCAGCGTCGAGGTGATTCACCACTCGGTTCTGCTCCGGAACCTCATCGTGGAAGGAAAGATCACACCGTCAAAACCGATCAACCGCCTGGTGGCGTTTCACGATTCCTGCTATCTCGGCAGGCACAACGATATCTACGACGCCCCGCGTGAAACACTCCAGTCCATTCCGGGGATCACCGTCAATGAACCGGAGAAGAGAAGGGAGAGGGGGTTTTGCTGCGGAGCCGGCGGAGGAGGCATGTGGCTCGAGATTCCGGGGAAGAGAATAAACCATATCCGTTTCGACCAGCTGATGCGCACCGGGGCGAATTCGACAGGCTCCTCTTGCCCGTATTGCCTCACCATGTTCGACGACGCCATCAAGTTCCACAATCTTGATGACACGGTCCAGGCAAAAGACATCGCGGAACTAGTCGCCGAATCCCTCTAAATAATCCACCGAAATACAACTTTATTACTCAGGTTACAATTTCTGTTTTTATATAAAAATAAGTTTTTGTTATTCTACAATCTTTATTGTAGAATACCGATCCGTAGGGATCCTGCCCCGCGGAGGCACCGAACAAATGGATGAACTTACTCCAAATTATCTATCGAAAATATTAAGGAAACGAATCGAGAACCTCGGATATTCTTCCCTCAAGAAATTCGTTGAGGACAGGGAGGATTTCCGGTACAGTTACGAGTTGCTCCGGCAGGTTGTCTACGGTGGCAGGATACCCAGGGCAGAAACTCTCCTGGAGATCCTGCAAACGATGCGATTCTCCCCCTCCCAGATCCACAAAATGATGGAGCTCCATTTCGGGGGATTTCCGGGACGCGAACCATATGCCCCGGGGCGATCCGCCAGATTCCCCGAGACGGGGAAACGGGAGGAGCTCTCTCCGACGCAGGGGCAGGCCATCGCTGCCGGTGACGGAGCGGACGAGCCCGGCCTACCCGGCGCGCATATCGACCTGTTGTCCGACTCCCCGGAAGAGATCTCTGCGAGTCTGCTGCAATCCCTGCCGAAAATTCCCCTCAAGGGGAACGAGGATTTCTGGATGATGTCACGGGCGCTTGCCCTCCAGGCCGAGCGTAAAGTATCGCGCATGGCGAAAAGGGAAGCCGACCAGCCGCTCCTGTTCGAAAAAGAACCGGAGGCGATCTATCAGTTCCTCGTCCGGAAAACGAAAGTCCCCTCGTATATGTCGAAGGGAGAACCGCTGACGTTCGGGTTTGTCGAGGGGATCGACTACCGGGACCGGTTCCGGGGAGCCCTTCTCGGCGCGGCAATCGGAGAGATCCTGGGCAGGGCTTCACAGGGGCTTTTCCCCCGGGACATCCGGGAACTGTACGGAACGATCGATGGGGAATCGACACCAGATGCCTGGGGAGGACCGGGGCAGAACGACTCTCCGCCCGCCTGTCTTCTCCTGTCCCGCGCCCTTCTCAAATCTCGCAAACTCGACCCCGAGGGGATTGCTTCCGTCTATTCAAAATCCCGGAGCCTGCCCGGAACGGCACACCATGCGGAGTTCGTCCGCAATCTGTCCGACCGGGGGTTCCCCTGGTTCGAAGCGGGGGCGACCGTTCCGGAGACGGCCCCCGCGGCGCGCCTCGCCCCGCTCGCCCTTCTGCGCGCGGGGAACTTCCGTCGCCTGAAGCTGGAGGCCGGGATCGAAGCAAGCATCACTCACCCCCACGCGGCGGCGATCGCAGGGGCAATCGTACAGACCGTCGCCATCGCGCGACTGTTGCACACTCCCGCCGGCGATCTCGATGTACTGGGATTCGCGCGTGGGCTCTCCCACGTCGTATCCGGCATCGAAGTCGACCGTTCCTCCCGGGGAAAAAGCGGAAGGACCGCCCCCGCGCTCTGGAGGAAGCTTGGCACCGAACTCACCGCCCTTCTCCTTCGCCGCGCCGAGATGGCGGATGTCCAGGAAGCTCTCGGAAATGGCGCATCCGTTTCGGAGGGAATTCCTTTCGCTTGGGCCTGTTTCCTCCGCAACCCCGCCGATTTCAGCGCCGCGGTCTTCTCCGCAGTAAATTTCGGCCACGAGGCCGAAGCGAACGGCGCGATGGTGGGCAGCATGGCCGGCGTCTACATAGGGGCAACGGGGATCCCGGAGGTGTTTCTCAGGGGATTGTCGTGGAGGGAGGAACTGCTCGCATCCGCGGACGGGCTCCTCGCTCTCGCCCGCCGCGACTCCTGACGCCGGGATCGGCCCCTTCTACCGCATCATGATCTCCTTGGCGATCACCATGCGCTGGATCTGGCTCGTCCCCTCGTAGATCTGGAGAAGTTTGGCGTCGCGCATCAGCTTCTCCACGGGATAGTCCCTCATGTAGCCATACCCGCCGTAGATCTGCACGGCGTCGGTGGTGACTCGCATCGCAAGGTCTGCGGCAAACGCCTTCGCGAAGGAGGATTCCTTGGTGTTGCGTTTCCCCGCGTCCAGAAGCCAGGCCCCCTTGTAGGTGAGGAGCCGGGCCGCCTCGATGTCCATCGCCATGTCGGCCAGCAGGAAGTGGATCGCCTGGTTCATGGCGATCGGAACGCCGAACTGGACGCGCTCCTTCGAATACTGCATCGCCAGTTCGAACGCTGCACGGGCAACGCCCACGCTCATGGCCGCCACCGTGGGCCGGGCGTAGTCCAGCGTGATCATGGCGATCTTAAACCCCTCGCCCTCCTTCCCCAGACGGTTTTCGGCCGGGACCTTCACGTCCTCGAAGAGCACGTCTGCGGTGTCGGATGCACGCTGCCCCATCTTGTCTTCTTTCTTGCCCACGGAAACGCCGGGAAGCGATCTCGGCACGACGAAGGCCGACAGCCCCTTGTGCCCTTTGGAGCGGTCCGTGGAGGCAAACACCGTGTATTGCGCCGCGTAGCTGCCGTTCGTTATGAAGCATTTTCGGCCGTTGATGGTGTAACTGTCCCCCTCCCTTTTGGCGGTCGTCGCGATCCCTCCCGCGTCGGAGCCGGACCCGGGCTCGGTCAGACAGAAGGAGGCATACTGGAGTTTCTCCGCGAAAGGGGCGACAAACCTCTTTTTCTGGTCTTCCGTCCCCGTGACAAGAATCGGCGTCAGCGCAAGGCCGTTGCAGGTCATCGAGGTGGCGATCCCGGAACAGCCCCACGCCAGCTCCTCTTCGATGATGCATGTGTCCAGTGCCTTCAGTCCGAGGCCACCGTACTCTTCCGGGATGTACCCGCTCATCAGGCCGAGCCCGAACGCCTTCTCGAAGATATCCTCGGGAAACGTCCCCGCATGGTCGCATTCGACCGCCCGGGGGCGGATCTCATTGGCGGCGAATTTTCTCGCCATATCCTGAAGTGCGGTCTGCTCCTGTGTCAGATCGAAGCCGATCATGTCCTGCCCTCCCTGCTCCGGGCTCCCCTGCAAAACCCATCCGCGAAGATACGGTAGATTTCGGACGCCGCGTCAGCCGGGTCGTATTTCCGTTTCCGGGACAGCACGTAGGCCAGCGCTATCTCGTCGAGGGCTCCGAACACCGCCCTGCGGGCCACCGCCACGTTCAACTCCTGCCGGAACACCCCTTCCCGTATCCCCTGTTCGAGTATCTCGCTGATCACATCGAGATATTCGAGAAATTTCACGGGAACGTATTCCTTCATGAACTTGTTGCTCTGCCGAAGTTCCACCTGGAGAACCTCGATGAGACCGGCTTCCCGGACGAGCAGGCTCATGTGGTTCTCGATGAAGATCTTCAGGCGGGAGAGCGCCCCCTCTCCTGAAGCGATGCGCTCCCGGACATCGGCCACGACCTCGGCCATCTTTTCCTCGAACAGGGATATGAGAAGGTCGTCCTTGTTCTTGAAATACAGGTAGATCGTCCCGTCGGCAACCCCTGCCGACCGGGCGATGTCGGATACCTTGGAACTGAAAAACCCCTTCTGGGAGAAGATTTTAATCGCCGCCCGCAGGATGCGTTCCCGCTTTGCCTTTGCCCCCCCCCGGTCTGCCCGCCGTGGCATTTCGTCCTCCCTTGAATGAATCTTCATTCATAATAAGGAGTACCATTTGTCACTTGGGGGTGTCAAGCCATTCCCGGACCGATCGGGTCCGGAGGGGGGAACGGAAGCGCCTGCCTTTCTACTCCCGATACCCGAGGAGGGTGGAGAGTTCCTTCGCCAGCCGGGTCACTTCGACGCTTATCACCGTTTCAATCCTTTCGTCCGTGACGCGGTTCGCCGGACCGGAGACGCTCAGGGCGCCGATCACCTTCCGGGTGTAATCGCGGATCGGGGAAGCGATGCAATGCAGCCCTTCCTCGAACTCCTCGAGATCGGTGGCGTACCCTTTTTCCCGAACAGTGCTGAGGTTGCGCAAGAGATCCTCGGCGGTCTTGATGGTGTTTTTGGTATAGCTGTGGAGTTCCGGATCGAGATGTTTGCGAAGGTCTTCCTCGGATTCGAACGCTACCATCACTTTCCCGGCGGCGGTGGCATGCGTCGGCATGTGAAGACCGAGACGGGAAACGACCCGGACCGTGGTCGCCGGCTCAACCGAATCCAGGTACACGACCTGGTTCCCCCGCAGGATCGACACGTAGCTCGTCTCCCCCGTCTTCGCAGCGAGTTCCTGAAGAACCGGTTTGGCCTGCTTCAGCATTCCCCTCTGGTGAATGAAGGTCTGTCCCAGCTCGAGGCATCTTATCCCTAGACGGTAGTTCTCGTTCGCCTTGTTCTGCTCGATGTAGTTCCTCGACTGCAACGTCGCGAGGATACGGAAAACGTTATTTTTATGAAGTTTAAGTTTCCTGCTTAACTCGGTGACGCCCAGTTCGTCCATATCCCCGTGAAACTCTTCAA
This sequence comes from Candidatus Deferrimicrobiaceae bacterium, assembly GCA_049688015.1. Taxonomy (GTDB): domain Bacteria; phylum Desulfobacterota; class Deferrimicrobia; order Deferrimicrobiales; family Deferrimicrobiaceae; genus CSP1-8. The sequence goes on from JBAVJZ010000099.1 coordinate 15,488, forward strand.
GAACATCAAGGGCATGCGAGACGGACTGGATGATGTAATTCGACTTGTCGCGCCTTACCATATCTCCTCCCTATGCGGGGTTAACATCGCAATAACAAAACATTGTTACATATATTCCTTGTCCCAGGAACTGTCAATATAAAATATGCTTTTCTTCCATTTTCAATACCCATCGGGCCAAGTGGCGGAGGAATGTACAGGAACGGATGGTATTTTTCGTTTTACTACGAAGTGCTCCCTGAAATATAAAACCTTTTCACTTCGGTTTGGGCTTCATGGAATCGATCATGGACCGCATCTTCGTGATCTCCGCCTTCAGGGATTCCCGGTAGGGATAATCCGGGATGTTTTCCAGGAGCGCCTCCCACGCCTGGACGCCCCCCTCGATATCCTTCTTGTCGTGGATCAGGATGACCCCCAAATTGTAACGGGACTGCGAATGCCGGGGGTCGATCGAGATAACCTTCTTAAGTTCCTCGATCGCCTTGTCGGGGTCCCCTTTCCTCCGGTAGCAGACAGCCATGTCCGTCCTGACGTTCACGTTCCGGGGATCGAGGGCAAGGGCCCGCCGGTAATGTTCGATGGCCAGCTGATCCTGCCGGGTGTCGAAATAGAGGTTTCCGATGCCGATCAGGGCCTGGAGGTTGTTCGGGTCCTTCCGGAGAATCTCCTTGTAGTTCTCGATTTCATTCAGGGCGCTCAGGTTGATCGCATCCCCCTCCACACCCCGGGAAGGCTCCTTCTTGCGACAGCCGCCTGCGGTAAGGAGCAGGAGCAGCATTACTCCCGCAGACGCCATCTTCCATGTCGCGTGCCGCTTCATACCGGTATCACCTCGAGCGGGTCCCGGCATTCGCCGAGAAGGTCCCTCACTGTCTTTTTCCCCGGGGGTACGAAAACATCCGGGGCAATTTCTGCCACGGGGGAAAGGCAGAACCGCCGGGCGGACATCATCGGGTGAGGAATCGCAAGGTGCGTCTCGCGAACCACGCGGTTCCCCATCAGAATGATGTCGATGTCGAGCTCTCGCGGTCCCCAGCGTGCCCCCGCCTTTCGGCCCGCTTTCGCCTCGATCCCCTTGACGAAATGAAGCAGGGCATCGGGAGCCATATCGGTCTCCCCTCGTACCGCGACGTTCAGATACCACGGCTGGTTTGTCCTGCCGCTCGGCTCGCCCGCGTAGATCCGGGAGACCTTCCCGATCTCCACTTCCCCGGCCAGCACCCTGATGGCATCCCGAAGCTGCTTGACCCGTCGGCCGGTGTTGCTCCCGAGAAGCAGGACGACTTCTTCCGGCACGCCGACCCCTCCTCTCCTGCGCAAGAAAGCCCTGGTGCGCTAGAAACCCACCTTCCGCATCCGGGAGAGAGCTTCCCGGATCCGCCCCTTCTCCTTCGTCAGGGCGATGCGGATGTATCCCTCCCCGCTTTTCCCAAATCCGTTCCCCGGAGTGGTGACGATGCCGGCCTCTTCCAGCAGGTGAGAGCAGAAGGATGCCGATGTATACCCCTTCGGAACGGGAATCCATACGTAAAAGGTGGCCCGGGGTTCGACCGGATCCAGGCCCAGCGCCCGAAGCCCGGGAACCAGGATATCCCGGCGCTCCCGGTAGGTGCGCCGAATGGCGTCGGTTATCTCGTCGCCGCTCGTGAGCGCCTCGATGCCGGCACCCTGTACCGCCTGGAACACCCCGCTGTCCACGTTGGTCTTGACCTTTCCGATGCCCGCCACCAACTCCGGGTTTCCCACGGCGAAACCGATCCGCCAACCCGTCATGTTGTAGGTCTTGGAAAGGGAGTGAAACTCGATGCACCGCTTCTTCGCCCCCGGGAGCTCGAGTATGCTCATCGGTTTCTTGGCGTCGAAGTAGATCTCCGTGTACGCCACGTCGTGCGCAACGATCAGGTCGTGTTCCTCGGCGAACCCCAACACCTTTCGGTAGAATTTCCGGTCGGCCACGGCCGACGTCGGGTTGTTCGGATAGTTGAGAAACAATATCTTCGCCCTGGCTAGGACGGGACGCGGGACCCTGTCAAGGTCGGGCAGGAATCCGTTTTCGCGCAAGAGCGGCATGAAGTACGACCTCCCGCCTGCGAACATCGTGGCGATGTGATAGACCGGATAACCGGGATCCGGCACCAGGACAACATCGCCGGGGTTCACGAAGGCAAGCGGGAAGTGAGCGATCCCCTCCTTCGACCCGATGAGTGTCACCACCTCGGAGGATGGGTCGAGCGACACGCCGAATCGCCGCCTGTACCAGTTCGCCGCAGCCGACCGGAACGAAAGGAGCCCTTCATAGGACGGATACTGGTGGTTGGCCGGAACGGCCGTCTCCCTTTTCATCCGGTCCACGATGTGTTTCGGCGTCGGCCGGTCGGGATCCCCGACCCCGAGGTCGATGATATCCACTCCGCGGGCACGGACCTCCTCCTTTTTCCGGTCCAGTTCGGCAAACAGGTACGGAGGAAGGGCCTTTATCCGTGTAGAAAGCGGAAATCGGCTCATCTCGTCATATTCTCCTCGTGGAAGGTAGACTATTGGGCTACGACCCGGTTGGTCAGGGATCCGATCCCTTCGATCTCGATGGTCATGACGTCTCCGACCTGCACGGGGCCGACCCCCGGAGGGGTTCCGGTCGCAATGATGTCGCCGGGATACAGGGTCATGACGCGCGATATATGCTCCACCAGCGCGAACACCGATATTTCCATCTCCCGCGTGTTGAACTCCTGCTTCACCTGGCCGTTCACAAGACAGCGGACCTGCAGGGCGGACGGGTCAAGATCCGTTTCGATCCAGGGGCCAAGGGGAGCGAAGGTGTCGAACCCCTTGGCTCGCGCGAACTGCACGTCCTTCGCCTGGAGGTCTCGTGCGGTCACGTCGTTGATGCAGGTGTACCCCAGGATCACCGACCGCGCATCCTCTGCCGCCACGTCCTTCGCCCTCTTTCCGATGACGACGGCCAACTCCGCCTCGTAGTCCACCCGTTGGGAAGCGCGCGGGTACACCACGTCGCCGCCCGGGTCATTGAGCGCGGAGGGGGCTTTGAGGAATATGAGCGGCTCCTCGGGGATCGCCATCCCCATCTCCCGCGCATGGCCCTTGTAGATAAACCCGATGGCGACGATCTTGGAGGGAACTACGGGAGCGAGGAGGCGGACATCGGCAAGCAGCCGCACGGATCCGGTATTCCGGATACTCTCGAACGGCGGTCCGTCGAGCTCCCGGATCTCCCCCCTTTCCGGATCGACGAGGCCGTACGCGACATTGCCACGGAAATCGAACCGCGCGATCTTCAAGCCATCACACTCCCAGCACCGCGTTCATGTCATAGACCCCGGCCGGCTTTCCGATGACCCAGGAAGCGGCCCGTACGGCTCCCCGGGCAAACGTGTCCCGGCTGTGGGCCCGGTGGGTGATCTCGAGCCTCTCCCCGATGCCGCCGAACACGAGGGTGTGTTCGCCCACTACATCGCCCGCCCGTACCGCAAACACCCCGATCTCCTTCCGGGGCCGTTCCCCGACCATTCCATGGCGGCCGTAGACTCCCGCCTCCTTCATCTCCCGGCCAAGCGCGCCGGCCACCACGTCGGCGAGCTTCACCGCCGTCCCCGAGGGCGAATCTTTCTTGAACCGGTGGTGCGTCTCGACGATCTCCACGTCGAATTCGTCGCCGAGTACCCGGGCCACGTCTGCCGCCATCCGGAACATCAGGTTCACCCCAACGCTCATGTTCGGGGACAAAACGCAAGCGACCCCTTTCGCCGATTCCCGGATCTCCGCAGTCTGCTCACTCGTCAGGCCGGTGCTCCCGATCACGATCGGTTTCCCTGCGACGGCGGCTTCTGCGGCGTGCCTGACGGACGAATCCGCGTGGGTGAAGTCGATCGCCACGTCCGCCCGGGAGATCGCCGAGGAAAAATCGCTCGTGACGACAACCCCCGCCGTTCCCGTCCCGGCGGCTTCGAAGGCGTCCCGCCCCAGCTGCGGGTGACCCGGCGTTTCCACCGCGCCTCCGAGCACCAACCCCTGTGGTCGCTCCCGGAGCACGTCGAGGATCGCCCGCCCCATCCTTCCCATCGCCCCGCATACGACTACCTTCGCCACGTCTTCCTCTCCCGGAACCGTCAGATAAGCTTCATGTCGGAAAGGGTCCTGGCAAGCACTTTCCGGTTCGCATCCGCCATCGGGGAGAGGGGAAGACGGAATTCCTCTCGGATCTTTTTCATCATGGCCAGGGCCGTCTTGGCGGGAATAGGATTGGTCTCGAGGAACAGCGCATGGAAGAGCGGCCACAGGTGGTAATGGATGTCCCTCGCCCGGGAGATCTCACCGATGACGTAGGTGTCGTACAGTTCCGCCATCAGCCGGGGGGCGACGTTGGACGTAACGGAGATCACTCCTTTCGCGCCCAGTGCCATCATCGGGAAGAACAGGGCATCATCACCGGAGAGGACGCAGAATTTCTTGGGGGTCATCCGGATGATGTCGCACACCTGGGTCAGGTTTCCCGATGCCTCCTTCACTCCCACGATATTCGGAATCTCGGCCAGCCGGGCCACGGTCTGAGCGGCCATATTCACGCCGGTCCTTCCCGGGACGTTGTAGAGGATGATCGGGATGTCGGCCGACTCCGCCACGGCACGGAAGTGCCGGTAGAGCCCGTCCTGGGTCGGCTTGTTGTAGTACGGCGTGATGACAAGCGCCCCGCTGACTCCCGCCTTTTTCGCGTAGCGGGTCAGGGCGACGGCCTCCTTCGTATTATTGGACCCGGTTCCGGCGATCACCGGAACGCGGCCGTCCGCGGAATCGAGCACGATGTCGATGACGCGTTCGTGCTCTTCGAAGGACAGCGTGGCCGACTCCCCGGTGGTGCCGCAGGGGACGATCCCGTCCGTGCCGCTGTCAATCTGGAATGTTACGAGTTTCTTCAACGCGTTTTTGTCCAGATTCCCGTTCCGGAACGGCGTGACTGTCGCAACAATGGCCCCGTGAAACATCGTCTCCTCCCCCCCTAATAACGGTAGGCTTCCTCGGTAATCACCCCGTCGCAGGACCACGAGGTGTCGCCATCCAGGTAGACCTTGCCGAACCCTTTCTT
>JBAVJZ010000100.1:0-12717 GCA_049688015.1 Candidatus Deferrimicrobiaceae bacterium
TCATGCTTCCCAGTTCCGGGTCTTCCTCCTCTTCGTCGGTAACGGTCATCGGCTCCAGCGCCATGCCGCATTTGGGGCAACTTCCCGGTCCTTCCTGCACAACCTCCGGATGCATCGGGCAGGTATACCCTCCCGTGCGGCCTTCCCCTTCCGGTTCGGACCGAGCTTCGCCGAAATGTTCCGCATCGGTTTCCCGACCCTTGAGGAAGCGCTCAGGATCCTTTTGGAACGTTTCCAGGCAATGGGAACTGCAGAAGAAATGCTCTTTCCCGTGCCGAGAGAGGCTGTGAGGGGTATCCTCCCCCACCTCCATCCCGCACACGGGGTCTGTCCGGTTTGGCGAAGCTTCGACGGGTTCCTCCTCCGGACCAGGTCGATGATGTCCGTTCACCTCTTTATTCAACGGCAGCAACCGACAGCAAATTCCTCTTCATGCTCCTGTCCTCCCTTTTTTCATGCTATGTATTTTGATAAATCCCATCCTGCGTTCGATTCACCTGATGATTTCGGCCTACGGCTTGTAAGGAACCCTCCCATTGCGGAGACGAATTGACAGGCAAGAAAAATCCCGATCACGCGTCGCCTTTCCAGGCGGTTCGTGGAGGCCATCGGAAAAGGAGGGTCGTCATGTCTTTCGCGAGAAAAGCTGTGCCGTTCTTGTTGATACTGGTGTTTGTCGCCGTTTCGAGCGGGGCGGCAGAAGTGTCGTTCCCCTTGAAAGGGGAAAAGGACAGCCACGGAGGGAGCGGAACGGTCGCCCTGGCCGACGGCAAGATCCGCATCCAGGCGGAAGGTCTTCGCCCGAACGAGGTCTACACGGTCTGGTTCGTCAACATGAAACCCAAGAAGCACGAGGCCGGTGCCGGGAGCGCACCCTACGTTTTCCGGACGGACAGGCAGGGAAAGGGCTCGTATGAATCCCCCCTGTCGGAGTCGCCCCTGGGCAAATGGAGCACGCTTATGGTCGTGCGTCACCCCACCGGCGACCCCGGTGACATGAAGAACATGGTGCCTGCGCTCTCCGCCAAAATCCCTTCCAAATATTAGGAGACGGGGCGCGGAGGAGGAACAGTCCTCCTCCGTGCCCTCCCACCCGGCTCCCCGCCGGAATTCGATCTGATGGATGTCCGTCGGGATCCGATGTATGGCCAACAGGTAAGGATCGGCGATTTTCGGGAGGTTTAAGCGGTTTGCACGAACGCTTCGGGGAGAGACCTAGGGGGCCGGGACAGCCGGCAAGCCAGGGTGGACTGTCCGGGCCGATCGGCTATCGACCCGTTGGCGCCTACTTTGCGGAGAGTTCGTTTCCCTCCCGTCGCTTCTTCACGGCCTTGAAAATCGTGGGGATAAGGGCAAACAGACCCAGCAATGCGAACGACCCGAGCACGCGCGGACTGGCGACCTGGCTCACGCTCTCGATGGCCGCCAGGCTCGCCCCCGCGTTCACGAAGACCAGGCTCCCCGGCATGATCCCGAAAAACGTTCCCAGGACGTAGGTCCGCAGCGGCAAGCCGGTGATGCCGCTCGCCAGGTTGACCAGGAAGAAGGGGAACGCGGGTACCAGCCGCAGGAAGAGGAGGTAGGAGAGCCCGTTTTCCCGCAGGCCCCGGTCGATTCCCTCCATCCGGACGCCGAATTTCCGTACCACCCAGTCCCGCAACAGGGTGCGGCTGACGAGGAACGCGAGGACGGCCCCGATGGTGGCCCCCGTCACGACGTATACCGTTCCCTGGAGCACCCCGAAGATCGCCCCCGACGCGAGGGAGAGGACGGCCGCACCGGGCAGGGAGAAAGCGGTCTGGACGATGTAGACCAGCACAAACGAGGCGACGAAAAGGAATGTGTGCGCGACGCGCAGGTCTTCCAGGCGCGCCCGGTTCGCCTTCAGGCTTTCCAGGGTGAGGTACCTGCCAAGGTCAAGGTAGTAGAATGTCCCTGCAACCACGACGAACGCGATCAGGATCAGAGCTTTCCTGGCCTTCATCCGGACACCCCCGCCGGCAGGATCATCATGGTGCTCCCCCTGGCTCTGTCGCCCCCGACTTGCCCATCACATCTTATCCCTTTGGTCGCCGCAACGCCGCAATCCTTACGGATCCTGCGAAATGATCCTGTCGGTATTTCGTTCGTCCTGCCGCCTTCGTTCTTGCGTGTCTTCCCCCGGATCCCCGATCGCAGTTGTCATCCTGCCGGAGAAAGTGCGATAAATGAACCCGTGGGGTATCCGGAGAGAGTCGATCCGTCGGACTGGGTGGATCGGTACGGGGACTACCTGTTCCGGTACGCGCTGCTCCGGCTGAGGGACCGATCGGCGGCGGAAGATCTCGTGCAGGAGACGTTCCTTGCGGCGCTGAAAAACAGGGAAACGTTTTCCGGCGGCTCCTCCGAGGCCACTTGGCTTGTCGGGATCCTCAAGCACAAGATCGCCGACCACTTCCGCCGGCAGGCCCGGGAGGGATCCCTTCCGGACGGAGTCCCTCCGGACCGGTCCGGAGAAAGCCTCTTTAACTCGGCCGGACACTGGCAATCCGGGCCGGTCGAATGGGGCGCCAACCCGGCCGATCTCTTCCGGCAGAAGGAATTTCTTGACCAGCTCGCCGAGTGCCTTTCGGATCTTTCCCCGAATCACGCAAACGCCTTCACCCTCCGGGAGATCGAGGGGCTATCCACCGGGGAAATCTGTAAGGTTTTGAACGTCACGGAGACCAATCTGTGGGTGATCCTGCATCGCGCCCGAATGCTTCTCCGCCGGTGTCTGGAGACCCGCTGGTTCCTGCGAGGGACCGGAAAGGGATCATGATGCTTTCCTGCAAGGATGTGACACAGCTCATCTCCCGGTCGATGGACACCTCTCTCCCCGTCGGCAAGCGGATCGGCGTGCGCATCCATCTGCTCATTTGCCGGTTCTGCGCGAGATACGAAAAGCAGCTCCTCCTGATCCGCGAGACCGTGCGGCGTGTCGTCGCTGCGGAGGAACTCCCCGGGGGCCCCTCCGCGGAAGCACTTTCGGAGGACGCGCGGGGGCGCATACGGCAAGCTCTCCAAAGCCGGTAGGCTCTTCCTGCCGGGACGACCCGGCCGCGTCGCGTGTAAGGTTTCCGGTATTTCGACGACGTAGCGGAGATATCGGGAACCTGTTTCCGGCAGTCAAACCTTTTGGTCACGACAGGAGATGATCATGGGACGGCAATTCGCCATTCTACCGGATACGGAAGAAAACCGGGCTCTTGGAGAGAATGTCCACCCGTCGGGATGGACAAATCCGACCCCCGCGGATTGCTACAACCTCGTGGTCATCGGGGCGGGGACGGCCGGGCTCGTCACCGCCGCGGGCGCTGCCGGCCTGGGCGCGAAAGTCGCTCTTATCGAACGGGAATTCATGGGAGGAGACTGTCTGAACGTAGGGTGCGTACCGTCCAAGGGTATCATCCGGGCATCCCGCGTCTTCCACGATGCACGCACATCACAAAACTTCGGTGTGGGAGGAGCCGACCACCTTTCGATCGATTTCGGGAAAGCCATGGAGAGGATGCGGCGCATCCGGGCGGACATCAGCCACCACGACTCCGTCCGCCGCTATTCCGATACGCTGGGCGTCGACGTCTTTCTTGGCGAGGGGAAATTCGTCGGTCCCGACACCGTGGAAGTGGCCGGCAATCGCCTCCGGTTCAGGCGGGCAGCCATCTGCACGGGCGCCCGGGCGGCGGCCCCGCCGATTCCGGGGATCGGGGAAGCCGGGTATCTCACCAACGAGACGGTCTTCTCCCTGACCGAGCTGCCCGGGAGCCTCGCCGTCATCGGCGCAGGGCCGATCGGGTGCGAACTGTCCCAGACGTTCGCCCGTCTCGGGAGCCGCGTGACCCTCTTCGAGATGAGCTCACACGTCCTTCCGCGGGAAGACATGGATGCCGCCGGAATCGTGCAGACAGCCCTCGCAAAAGAAGGTGTGGACCTCGCGCTGAACGCGAAAGTCGCAAGGGTAACGACGGAAGGGGGGGGGAAAGCACTGCACGTCGAGCAGGAAGGAAGCACGAAGGAGATACGGGTCGACGAGATTCTCGTCGGCATCGGGCGCGCCCCGAACGTGGGCGGCCTGAACCTGGAGTCTGCGGGCGTTGTGTACGACCCGAGGCGGGGGGTCGATGTGGACGACAGGCTCCGGACCTCCAACCCGCACATTTATGCGGCGGGAGACATCTGCTATCCCTTCAAGTTCACCCACACCGCGGACGCCCTCGCCCGCATCCTGATCGCCAACGCCCTCTTTTTGGGAAGACAGAAAAGCTCCGCACTCGTCGTGCCGTGGTGCACGTTCACCGATCCGGAGGTCGCGCACGTGGGGATGTACGAGGCCGACGCCAGGGAGAAGGGGATCCCGGTCGTCACCATGACGGTTCCCCTGTCCGACGTGGACAGGGCAAAACTCGACGGGGAGACGGAAGGGTTCGCCCGCGTCCATCTGCGCAAGGGGAGCGACACGATCCTGGGAGCTACCATCGTGGCCCGCCACGCCGGGGACATGATCAACGAGTTCTCCCTCGCGATGACCGCGGGCCTGGGGCTTTCGGCAATCGGAAAAACCATTCACCCCTACCCGACCCAGGGGGAAGTGATCAAGAAGCTGGCCGATGCCTACAATCGAACCCGTCTAACCCCCACGGTTCAGAAAGTTCTCCGGGCCTGGCTGCGCTGGCAGCGGTCATGAGCGTTGCGGGGCGCCCGCGGGGCGGGGCTAAGCCTCGGACCCCGGCCGCCCCACTACGAGGACGGAGATGTTGAGCCGGTGGCGCAGTTCGTCGATCGTCGAGCCGTGCAGCAAGTCGGAAAGACCGCGGTGGCCGTGGGAGCCGACGACGAGCAGTTCCACTCCGTGCCTCTCCACCATATCCGGGAGGACCCGGACCGGGCTGCCGAACCCCAGTTCGACCTCCACGTCCACGTCGTACTTGCCGAGATCGATGGCGTACCGTTTGAGGCGTTCCAGGTCTTTCCGGCTTTCCGTGTCGCCGATATCGTGCCCGAGCGCCAGTGCACCGGCGCTCTCGACCACGTGAACGAGGAGAAGGGTGCAACGCGCCGAGGCGGCCAGCGATGCGGCGCGGGCGAGCACTTCAAAATCGGTATCCCCGAAATCGAGCGCAGCCGCGATCTTGCCGAACGGTCGGGCAGGCTCCACGTCCTCCACCTCCGTCCCCGCGTGCACGTTCACAGGGTCCCGCCATTTCTTTTTCCCGAGAAGGAAGGGGTCGAGAAGGATGAAAAGAAGCAACACTCCTACCGCCGCCACGACGGGGACGGCAACGCCTCGCGCCAGCATCCCGGTCGTCCCTTCCTTCCCCACCCACACGGCCACCTCGTCGATCACCAGCTTCGCGTTGAGGACGACGATGATCCCCGCCGTCGCCCAGGAGAGCAGCTTCACCCAGGGCCGGATCGCGAACGCCCCCATCAGCTTCCTGTCGCTCACCATGTGAATGAGAGGGATGACCGCGAACGAGAGCTGCAGGCTCAGCACGACCTGGCTCAGGACAAGCAGCGCCCCCGTCGACCGCTCCCCGAACAGGACGATCGTCAGGATGGCGGGAACGAGGGCCAGGGCGCGAGTGACGATGCGACGAAGCCACGGCCGCAGACGAATATTGACGAACCCCTCCATCACGATCTGGCCGGCCAGGGTCCCGGTGATCGTGGAGCTTTGTCCCGCGCTGATGAGGGCGACGGCAAAGAGGATCGGAGCGAGCCTGCTCCCCACGATGGGAGCGAGCAGCTTGTACGCGTCCTGGATCTCGGCCACGTCGAAGAGGCCCGCCCGGTGGAACACGGCCGCGGCCATGATCAGGATCGCCGCGTTGATGAAGAGGGCCAGGTTGAGTGCGACCACGGAATCGATCAGGTTGTATTTCAGCGACTGGTGGATCCCGCGCGCGGTCTTCTCGACCCGGCGGGACTGCACCAGCGAGGAGTGCAGGTACAGGTTGTGCGGCATGACGGTGGCCCCCAGGATCCCGATGGCGAAATAGAGGGCGTCGGAATCGGGCAGCACAGGAAGGAGCCCGCGGGCGATCCCGGGCAGGTCCGGGCGGGACACGATGATCTCGAACAGGAAGCAGCCTCCGATCGTAGCGACCAGGACCAGGATGAACGCCTCCATCTTCCGGATTCCGGCCTGGTGGAGAAACAGGATCAGGAAGGTGTCGAGGGCGGTGATCAGGACCCCGTACAGGAGGGGGATGCCGAACAGCAGCTCCAGACCGATAGCCGACCCGACCACCTCGGCGAGGTCGGTCGCCGCTATGGCGATCTCGCACAGGATCCACAGGGCGAAATTGACAGGTCCCGGGTACCGGTCCCGGCACGCCTGGGCCAGGTCGCGCCCGGAAACAAGCCCCAGGCGGGCGGAAAGACTCTGCAGGAGGATCGCCATGGCGTTGGACATGACCAGGACCCAGACGAGGGCATATCCGTACCGGGAACCCGCCGCAAGGTCGGTCGCCCAGTTCCCCGGGTCCATGTACCCCACCGCCACGAGATAGGCGGGGCCGGCGAAAGCGAACATTCGCCGCACGAACCCCCGCGTCCCGGGAACCGTCACCGTGGAGTGGACTTCCGAGAGGGATTTCTCCTCGTTCATCCGTCGTCCTTTTCGCCCGGGAGGGTGAGGGTAAACTCGACACCCCCGCTCTCCGGAAGGTTGCGGACGGACAGAAGCCCGTCATGCTGGTCGGCGATCCGCGAACAGATGGAGAGCCCCAGTCCCGTCCCGCCGTCCTTCGTAGTGTAGAAGGGATCGAAGATCCTTTCCATCTGGTCGTGCGGGATCGGCGGCCCGTCGTTGCGGAGGGCGACGCAGAAATATTCTTTCCCGCCCTGCCGCTCGGGAACCACGGAGAAGGAGAGCGTGCCGCTTCCACGCCCGGCCATCGCCTGCACCCCGTTGATGGCGATGTTGAGAAGGACCTGGATCAGTTGGTCAGCGTCGCCCATGACCACGGGGGCATTCCTCCCGCCGTACCGGCGGATCTCCGTCGTCACGCCTTCCCTGCGGGCCTGCGTCTCCACCAGCGATGCTACGCGCCGTACCACTTCCCGCAGGTCGAGCGGGCGCCGGTCGGAAGGAGCCGGCCTGGCGAACGTGAGAAACCGCTCGGCGCTCTGCGCCAGCCGGTCGATCTCCTCCATGTGGATATCCAGCATCCGGCGCTCGGGGGCCTCGGGAGGAATCGCGTCCCGAAGAATCTCGGCCGTTCCCTTCATCGTGTGGAGAGGGTTCTTGATCTCGTGAGCGATCCCCGCCGTGAGTTCCCCCAGCGCACCCAGCCGCCCCGCCCGGATGAGCTGCGACTCGATCCGCCGCTGCTCCTCCAGCGCCTCGGAAAGATCCCTCGCGAGACGTTCCTGCTTCCCCCGCTCCCGGCGTTCCCGGTCGACGAGCATCCCCGCCACCACGGCCACGATATTATAGAGGACGATCTCCAGCCCCTTCTCCAGGGCGTCCCCCGGATCCTGCGCCACGAGACTCAGGAACGCATGGGGAATGTAGATGAACGACGCGAAGACGGACATGGAAATCCCGCCGCGCACCCCCTCCGAAAATGCCGCGAAAAGGATCGGGAGGTAGTACAGCCGCCGGAGGACGTCGTGCGCCCAGACGTATCGCGTCGTCGTCAGGTAATGGAGGACCGTTATCAGAAGGCACGGGAACCACGCGACGAGAAGCATCCTCGTCGAAAACACGGGCCGAAGATCGTCCGCCAGCCCCCTGATCAGGCCCCTTTCAGGCATCGCGCCTTATGCCATACTTCTCGATGCGGTAGACGAGAATATGCCGGGGGACGTTGAGATAGGCGGCAGCCTGGGTGATGTTTCCCCCTTTGAGGCGCAGAGCGCGTTCGATCACCTTTTTCTCGAGGTCCACAAGGGAGAGACCCCCGGGGGGAAGAGGAGGCCAATCGTTCGCGAACCCTTCCTCCGACCGCTCGCCCGGCCGGAACGAGGCGGGAACCGGGGGAAGATCCTCCACGGAGACCTCCTTGCCCTTGCAAAGGATCACCATCCGCTCGCAGGCGTTCTTGAGCTCCCGGACGTTCCCCGGCCAAGAGCGCGACGCAAGAACCTCCATCACCTTCCCCGGAACGGAGATATCGCGATCCGGGCTGGTCTCGTTCATGAAATGCTCCACCAGGGGAGGGATGTCCTCCGGCCTGTCCCGGAGAGGAGGTACGCGGATCTCTACCACGTTCAGCCGGTAATACAGATCCTCGCGAAACGTTCCTTCCCGGATCCGTTCCAGAAGGTCCCGGTTGGTCGCCACCAGGATTCGCACGTCGACGGGGATCGGCTTGTCGCCTCCCACCTCGTCCACCACCTTCTCCTGGAGGACGCGGAGCAGTTTCGCCTGGAGAGGCAAGGGCATCTCGCCGATCTCGTCGAGGAACAACGTGCCTCCCCCGGCCTGGCGGAACCGACCAAGGCGGTCCCGGACGGCGCCGGTAAACGCTCCTCGCGCATGCCCGAAAAGCTCCGATTCGAGCAACTCTGCGGGAATCGCCGCGCAGTTGACCGCGATGAACGGCGCCGTCGCCCGGGATGAGTGCACGTGGATCCGCCGGGCCACGGCCTCCTTGCCGGTACCGCTCTCCCCCGTGATCAGGACGGTGGCGTCGGTACCGGCCACCCGGTCGGCCATTTCCAGGATCCGCTTCATTGCGGCGGATACATTTACGATGTCCCGTTCCACTCCTTTCGCCCGTATCCGCAGATCCCGGACCTCCGCGTTGAGGCGTTTCCGCTCGAGGGCCTTTTCGACTGCCAGGAGCAGCTGGTCCCGGTGGAACGGTTTCCCTATGAAGTCGTCCGCCCCTTCCTTCATCGCCTCCACCGCCGTTTCCACATTCCCGAAGGCGGTGATGACGAGCACGGGGATATCCTTCGATTGCGTCCGGATGCGACGCAGCACCTCGATCCCGGAGATCCCCGGCATCTTGACATCCGTGATCACCAGGTCGAACTTCTCCGGGGAGAAGGCGGCAAGCCCTTCCACTCCGTCGGAGGCGGTCTCCACCTTGCATCCTGCCTTCCGCAGGTTGAACAGGGCCACCTCCCGGCCTGCCCGGTCGTCGTCGATGAAGAGAATGCGTCCGGCCATCGTTCCTCAGTGTCCCTCGTCCGTCTTGCGCCCCTGCCGTATGCCAATTCTACACGCCCCGCTCGCTCCTTGCCCAACGGTCTTTTCCGACTGCCGGGGATCACATCTGCCGGAAACCGATCGTGTATCCGATGTTGAACCCGTACAGGTCCTCGTTCAGCGCCTTGCCGTCCGCCTCCGCGTAGGGGTACATGAAATAGGCGAGCGGCTCCCCCGCCTGCGGCGGGTTGAGGACGACGTCCTTCCCCGTCCCGAACTCGACCCGGTTCGCGTCCACCGCACCGAAGTAGTATATCCGGTAAGGATTCGCCTCTTCCAAAGTGATCTTTTTCTCGAGTATGATCTTCCGCACGTCCGCGGGATCGACGACGACCCATCCCTTGCCGGGAAGATAGAACTCCGCCCAGCAGTGCTGCCACCTGGTGATCTCCCCCTCCTTTCCCGAAGGCAGGCGGAGGCCGAAGATCTCCCGCGCAGGGACACCGGCCGCCCGCGCAAGGGCAACAAAAACGGAATGTATGTCCGCGCACTTACCGCCCAGGGTCCCGAGAAGAACCTCGACCTCGCCCAACCCGCATCCCTTCACGTTGGGGTCGCGGTGCATGTTCTCCACGATCCAGTCGTATATGGCCTGCGCCTTTCCGAGGATCGAGGGTTTCCCCCGCGTGATGTCGTCCGCAAGCGCCTTTATTTTTTCCTCTGTCGGTCCTGATGCGGTGGGACCCAGGTATGCACGGAACTCTCCACGGGACAGAGGGAATTCTTTCGGGGGAAAATCCTTGTCCATCACCTCCTTCCGGGTGACGCGGAACGAGTAGGAGAGCGTCCGGTCCTTGGCCGGCCGGTCCCATCTGGCGTACAGGATGCTCTCGCCGGACTTTCCCAGCCGGTAGACCCCCATGTCGGCATAATCCCCCTTGACGACGACGTCTGTGATCTCCTGGTTTTCGTCCGACATGGGATAGGGTAGCCACAGCCTCACTTCCTTTGCCCCGGCCGGCGCCTTGAGGTGTACGTCAACGGTCACCACTCCCCTCTTTTCTTTCGCGGGGGAGGCTTGGGGAAAAAGTAACAGGAAGAGGAATGTCAGCGGAATGAACAGCGGAGCGGTCGGGAACCTGCGGGAAGCAACAATCGATCGAATATTCGACGACATCGGAGGCGACCTCCTTTTCCGGATTTTGCCGGATGCACCGGCATTCCTTCATTCCCCCGCCGACCGGCGGGCATTCCCCGGTCTCATTGAGAGGTGCGGGAACGAAACATCGCATCCGTCAAGAAGATCACCCCCTTCCTGCTCGCACGTATCACAAGTACATCGCACGAAGACTTCCTGATGGATGGGATTCGAATCTGCCCGGAGACGATTCCTGCCGCGGGGAAAACGGGGCAGGGAACCCCGCGGTCCCCGACCGGGCCCGAGAAAACGGCACGCGTCCGGTCGGATATCCGAAATCAACGCGATGAGGACGATACCGGGTCGATCGTCAGATCTGGTATTCCGGCGGACGGACCTGTCCGAAGCGGATCTTCGACCACATCCGCTCGTGCAGATAATACGTGAAGAATTTTACGAGGGAGTCACCCAGCCCGACCGTGATCGCCATATCGACGCGGCCTGTGACCACGAAAGCGACGCCTCCCGTAATCAGCGTTGCCACCACCCGCCAGCTGATCGTTTTCAGGATGCTTCGTCTTTGAGTATCCATTAAAATCCTATATGGTAAATAGAGTAAATGGAATTATAGGACGGCAGGAGGGGATGTCAAGATTCAAAACACGAATTTCATATATATTATAGATACTTGAGCAGGCAGGGACAAACAGGACGCCGTAATCCGGGAAGGGGTGCCCCTGGCGAAGGGACTTCCCAGGAAGGCGCAGTACCTCCTCCGGTTCCTCTCGGGTTGTCGTCCGTATCGACCATTCCGGACCGATCCACGGGAAGAACGGTCGCCCTTGCACCAGGCAACCTTACCAGGACCCGGCACGGCTCGCTCGTCGCCGGACACTCCACCGCCGTATCACGGCAGAGGCGTTCTGGATGCGGATGGTGCGTGTTGTTAGACTGACACCGGGGAGGATTCCGTGGACTTCGGGCGCAAGGACGTGATCGCGGCAAAGCAGCGTGTCTACGGGCTGGCGTACGCCACCCCGCTGGTCGAGGAAGCCCCGCTGTCCGAACGGGCGGGCGGAAGGGTTCTCTCCAAACTGGAAAACCTCCAGAATTCGGGGTCATTCAAGATCCGGGGCGCCGCCAGCAAGGTGCTCGCCCTGGACCGTACCCGGGTGTCCGGCGTCATCGCGGCAAGCGCGGGGAACCATGCCCGCGGCGTCGCCCGCGCCGCGAAAGAGGCGGGCATCCCGGCGACCCTCGTGATGCCCCTGTGGGCCCCGGTGTCCAAGTCGGCCGCCGCCCGGCGCGAAGGCGGGGAGAACACCCGCATCATCCATCACGGGGAAACATTCGACGACGCGGCAAGACACGCCGCCTGCCTGGCGCAGGATTCCGGGCTTGTCATGGTGCACCCCTTCGACGACCCGCTGGTGATCGCCGGGCAGGGGACGCTGGGGGTGGAACTCGTCGAGGAGATCGGCCCTCCCGGAACGGTCTACGTCCCCGTGGGCGGTGGGGGGCTTCTGGCCGGGATCGGGGCGGCAGTGAAGGAGATCTACCCGGATGCGGAACTCGTGGCGGTACAGGCAAAAGGGGCCTCATCTCTCCTGCCGTCCCTTGAAGCGGGACGGCTCGTGGAGTGCCCGGAGACGCGCACGATCGCGGACGGCATCGCGGTGACATCCTTGAGCGAGCGAACCTTCGAGGCCGCAAGGCGGTGGGTCGACGACGTCGTCACCGTGGACGACGAGGAGATCGCTGCGGCGATCCTGTACGCTCTTGAAGAGATGAAGACCACGCTGGAGGGCGCGGGTGCCGCTCCGCTGGCGGCGGTGCTTTATAAGCGTCCGCCGACGCGGTTTCCCGCCGTAATGGTGCTTTCGGGAGGGAACATCGACGTCAACTTCCTCTCCCGGATCACCGAGCGAGGGCTGTTCCGCTCGGGGCGCCTTATCCGATTGCGGTTCCTCATCCCGGACCGGCCCGGTTCCCTCGCCGCCCTGCTCGCCGCGGTCGCCGGGGAACGGTCGAACGTGATCAGCATCGGGCACGACCGTCTCCCTTCCGACTGTCCGCCGGGGTACTCGACCGTCGTCCTCCTCCTCGAGACGCGCGACCGTGCCCACGGGGAGGAGCTCGCGGCCCGCCTGGAGGAGCAGGGATTCCGGAATACGAGCTGACCTTAGCTGCTCCCATTTTGCCGATTGCGTCTTTCTTCCCCGTACCGGAATCTAACGACCATGCGAAAGCACACGCACTCCCATCGCCACACCATGCCGGATCCCTCCGTCACGACCACTGAAAAGGGATCCCGTGCCGTGCTGTGGTCGTTCGCCGCTCTCTTCGCGACCGCGGCCCTCCAGGCGGTCGTCGTTCTCTTTACGGGCAGCGTCGGCTTGCTGGCGGACACGATCCACAACCTGGGCGATGCCGGAACCGCCATCCCCCTGTGGAT
>JBAVJZ010000101.1:0-12124 GCA_049688015.1 Candidatus Deferrimicrobiaceae bacterium
CCCAGGCTCTTCGGACACTGACCGGGTACTTCCATTACACCGAGTGGGTCGTGGGCCACGTCCACATGGGAACGATGGGATGGGTGACGATGATCATCTCCGCCTCCATGTACTACGTCGCCTCCCGGCTGTCCGGCAGGGAGGTCTACAGCGTGACGCTGGCGAACACGCATTTCTGGCTCATCCTGGCCGGACAGCTCGTGTTCACCGTGACGCTGTGGATCGCGGGCATCATGCAGGGGGCGATGTGGAAGGCGACCAATGCGGACGGGTCGCTCACGTACACCTTTCTCGACTCGGTGACCGCCCTGTACCCCTTCTGGAAGATCCGCCTCGCGGGGGGCGTCCTCTACTTCGCGGGAATCGTCGTGTTCGCATACAACCTTCTCATGACCTTCGGCAGAAAAAAACCTGCGGCCGCCTGACCAGGGGGAACCGATGAGCATCTACGAAAAACCGATCCTGTTCGCGATCCTGTCGGTCGTCGTCATCTCGGTCGGCACCCTCGTCACGACCTTCATCCCGCTCTTTCTCCCGTTCACCCAGCCGACCAGCCGGTACATTACCCCCTACTCGGCGATCGAGGTCGAGGGGAGGGACATCTACCTCCGGGAGGGGTGCAACAACTGCCACACCCAGACGGTACGCCCCCTCCGTACGGAGGTTGCCCGCTACGGGGAATACTCCAAGCCGGAGGAATTCGCCTACGACAGGCCGTTCCTGTGGGGGTCGAGGAGGACGGGGCCGGACCTGGCAAGGATCGGCGGGAAGTACCCGGACTCCTGGCATTACCAGCATACGGCGGATCCCCGAAGCATGTTCGGGAAGTCGAACATGCCCGCCTACGGCTGGCTCGCGGCAAGGAGGCTCGACACGACCTGGACACGGAAGAAGGTGGCCGTCCTCGGCTATGGATACGGGGAGGAAGAGGTGGACCGGCAGATCGATGCATTCCGCGGGAAAGTGACTTCCGTGGACTACGCCTCCGGCCCCGTGCGGGGGACGGTGACTCCTAAGCCCCTCCGTGGGGAGATCACGGAGATGGACGCCCTCGTCGCCTATCTTCAGAAGATGGGCAGCGACGTCAAGGCCATCACAAAGAAGGAAATGGGCCTGGTGGCGCAGGCGGAAGCGGCCGGTGCGAGCAACCCTTATGCGGGCAGCCGTGAGGCCGCGGAGGAGGGGAAGGCCATTTTCGAGGCGAATTGCCGGTCGTGCCACGGCGAGACGGCAAAGGGAGGGTTCGGCCCGAACCTCGTCGACAAGGAGTGGATCTTCGGCGGGGGAGACACGGACGTGTTCGCGTCGATCTCCAAGGGAAGGCCCAAAGGGATGCCCTCCTTCGGGGGAACGCTCGGGAAGGACAGGATCTGGAAGGTGATCGCCTACTTGAGGAGCATCGGAAACGGATGAATTACTCCGCCTGGGCCTATTTCGCCTTCACCGTTCTGCTCGGCGCCGTGTTCGCCGGGATCATCGCCCATTACTATTCCCGGAAACGGCGCGATACCGTGGAAGCACCCAAATACCGGATGCTCACCGAGGAAGGGGAGCCGTCCGATGCCCCTGGAAAGAACCGGAGGGAACGACGATGAGCGAAACGTTCAAGGACATGGAACGCCACAACAGGATCCCCCGCTTCTTCCTGGTATTCCTTTTCGCCCTCATCGCCTGGGGGGTCTATTACATCGCCGCGTACACCCCGCAGATCAGCGGATGGTCGCAATACACGGTGCTGCAGAAAGAGCTCGAGGCGGAAAAGAGCGCCGCGTCGGCCGTCCCCGTAACCGAGAACCCGTACGAGTCCGATCCGAAGGCGATCGCGGAGGGGAAAGGGATCTACGCCGAACACTGCGCGGAATGCCACGGCGACACCCTCAAGGGAGATGTGGGACCCGATCTGACGGCCCACCTGAAGTACGGGGAGACGGACAACCTCAAGTTCGAATCGATCGCCAAGGGAAGGCCCGACGGGATGCCGCCCTTCGGGAATTCGCTGGGGCGCGACCGGATCTGGAAGGTGCTCGCCTACATCGACTCCGTCCGGGAGTACGGGAAACAGCCATAGGAAAGGCGCGGGGGGCGATGTGGAAGAACAGGCGGAGAATGGCCGCCCTCGCGCAGGCCGTCGTGATCCTCGGCCTGCCGTTCCTCCGGGTGGGCGGGGAAAGCGCGCTGCGATTCGACATCCCGGGGCTGAAACTCCATATATTCGGCGCCGTGCTGTGGATCGACCAGTTCCCCCTGGTTCTGCTGGGGACGCTCTTCGCGCTCCTGTTCGCCGCGGGCGCCACGGTTCTCTTCGGGAGAGTCTGGTGCGGCTATGCCTGCCCCCAGACCGTGATCCCGGAACTCGCCGCGTGGGGCGCCTCTTTCCTTCCCGCGCGCTGGAAGGCTGCAGGGAAAACCTGCCTCCTCCTTCCCCTCTCGGCCGTCGCCTCCCTCTCGCTTCTCTGGTACTTCATTCCCCCCGCCGAGGCCGTGAACGCCCTGTTCCGCTCGAAGATCGTCCTTTCGTTCTTTCTCGTGCAGGGCGTGGTGATCTTCGGCATGCTGGCCTTCGCCGGCACGGGCTTCTGCCGCACCGTTTGCCCGTACTCGATGCTCCAGAACGCCCTGTTCGACAGGGACACGCTGACGATCGCCTTCGACGAAGGCCGGAAGGACGAGTGCCTGCGGTGCGACCTGTGCGTTTACGTCTGCCCGGTGGCGATCGACATAAAAAGGGGGCTTGCCAGGGAGTGCATCGCCTGCGCGGAATGCATCGACGCCTGCCTCCGGATGACGGGGCCGATCGGTATCCGGCCGTTCATCGGATACCGCGGGAAGATCGTGCGGGGGAAAGCGCTGCTGTTTTCGGCCCTTACCGCCCTGGCCTGTTTCGCCTTCGTCGGTATATGGTTTCTGCAGCCCCCCGTAGCGTTTTCCGTGCAGTGGACAGGAAAGGAGTCCGGCGTCGATGCGAACGTCTACCGCTACCTGGCCAGGAACAACCGGGGGAATTCTCTCGATCTCGCCCTGGGCGTCGAAGGGGGACGCATCATGACAGGTGAGCGCACCATCCGCCTCGGACCGCACGCCCGTTCCTCGGGGGTAGTGGCGGTCCGGAAGGGAAGAAAATCCGGAGGGCCGGTCACGTTCGTCGTCTCGGGCCCCGGCGTTCACCTGCGGCAAGAGGCGGGATTCCCATGAAAACCCTTCTGGCCGGCTTGTACGTTCTTTTCGCCGCCCTGCTCGGGCTGACCTTCTACGTCGCCGTGCGCGCGAACGACGGGCTCGTCGAGGAGGATTACTACCGGAAAGCGAACGACTATCTGTCCCTGAAGGAGACGGAGGAGAACCTCGGGCTCACCATCCGCGTGCCCGGACGCCTCGAGACGGGGCGCAGCCGCCTGTCGGCGGAGGTCGCTACCGCGAATGGCCCTTTGCAGGGCGCCCGGGCCACCCTCCGGGCGATGCGGCTGTCGGGCCCGGGGCAGGACCGGACCTTCCCCCTTCGCGAGGAGGCGGCGGGCACATATGCGGCGGAGATCGAAATTCCTTCGGGGGGGAGGTGGATGCTTCTCCTCGCGGTGGAAGGCAGCGGGGTCCGAACGGAGAGGAGATGGATCGTTAACGTGGAAGGTCGCGATGCGCATGCCCCCGAACCGGGTGCGCCTCGTCCGGGACGGGCCGGGACCGTATCGCGGCAAGGGAGTCATCGTCCGGTGCCGCAGCGGGAAGCGGCGATGGACGGCAACGGTGACCCTCCCCGGGGGGGATCGCGCGGTGATTCCTTTTGACGTCGTTTCCGGACTCCACCTACCTGCTCGTCTTCGCCGCCGGGGCGTTGGGGTCCTTCGGTCATTGCATCGGCATGTGCGGTCCCCTGGTCGCCGCCTTCTCCCTGCCCCTCGGGGAGAGGCGGATTCTGCCCGCCAACCTCCTCTACCATCTCGGCCGGGTCACCACCTACAGCATGATCGGCGGGGTGACGGGGCTCACCGGGTCGTTCGTGGGGGTCGCGTCACACATCGAGTCGTTCCAGAAAGCCGTCATGACGGGCACGGGACTCCTTATCGTCCTCATGGGACTGGTTCTCGGGGGATGGGTGCCGGCCTTGCGCCTTCCGGAAAAAGAGCCCGGGCGGCACCGCCTGGTGGAACGAATCTTCCGTCTCGTCTCGGAGGGCGGAAGCCCCGGCGCCTTCTTCCCCCTGGGACTGGCTCTTGGCTTCCTCCCCTGCGGCCTCGTGTACGGCGCCCTGCTCTCCTCGGCAAGAGTGGGGATGGAGGCGGGAAGTCTTCCCGAGGGTTTTCTCAAGGGGTTTCTCATGATGGCGCTGTTCGGGGCGGGCACGGTTCCGGGGCTTCTGATCGTCGCGAAAACCGCCAGCCTCCTGGGAGGGAAGCTCCGGGCGCGTCTCTACAGGGCCGCCGCCGTTCTCATGATCATCGTCGGGGCGGTGTTCGCGGTGCGGGGGGCGATGCTTTGATGGAGGGGGAAGATGCCTTCCTGTGATCACTGTCTTCTGGAGATCGCTCCCGGAGACGCCATGGTCGAGGATGTCGGGGGGAAAGAGGCCGTCTTCTGCTGCCCCGGCTGCAGGAATATCCATGCCCTGCTCCGCAGCGAAGGTCTGGAAGGATTTTATGCGCGGCGGCGGGGATGGACTCCCGGGCCGTTCTCCGTTTCCCCCGTCGACCCGGAAATCTTCACGGCGACCACCCGGCAATCCGGGCCCGGTGGCGACCTCGAGATGGATCTTGCGATCTCCGGGATCCGGTGCGCATCCTGCGTCTGGGTCATCGAGAGATACCTCGCGAAAAAGCCGGGAGTCCTGTCTGCTCGCGTCCATTACGCCACCCATCGCGGAACGGTCCGCTGGGATCCGGCGAGAACCGACGCAGGGACGATCGCCGGCTGGATCGCGGAGCTCGGATACGCTCCTTTCCCCGGGGAAACCACGGAGATGGAGGAATCCCGGGCGAGGGAGAAGAAAGACCTCCTGCTTCGCCTGGGGACCGCCGCCTTCCTCTCCTCGCAGATCATGATGATCACGGCCGGTCTCTACGCGGGATACTTCCAGGGGATCGAGCCGTCCACCAGGATGCTGTTCCACGTGGTCGCCCTGTTCCTTGCCACCCCCGTGCTCTTCTACTCGGGGTATCCGTTCCTTGCGAACACCGTGACCGCAATCCGTCGCCGGGCGCCGGGGATGGACACCCTCGTATTCCTGGGCTCCTTCTCCGCCTATGCCTACAGCGTCGCGATGATCTTCACGGGGGGGGAGGTCTATTTCGACACTACGGCGATGATCATCACCCTGATCCTCCTGGGAAGGTACCTCGAGGCGTCCGCGAAAGGCAGGGCTTCGGAATCGATCGCGAGGCTCTTCCGGCTTGCTCCCGTTCGGGCAAGAAGGATCCCGCCGGGAGAAGGTCCGGCGTCTTCGGGGCAGGTCGTCCCCGTCTCCGCGATCCGGACGGGAGACATCGTCGAGGTCATTCCCGGGGAGCGCGTTCCGGCCGACGGCATCGTTTCCGAAGGCGAGTCCGAAGTCGATGAATCGATGCTTTCCGGGGAGGCCCGTCCCGTCGACAAGGGCCCGGGGAGCCGGGTCTTCACCGGTACGGTGAACGGCAACGGCCGTCTTCGGATCGAGGTGTCGGGGACGGGCAGGGACACCGTGCTCTCGCGGATCATCCGGGCCGTCGAAGAGGCGCAGGCGAGGAAGTCCCCGGTGCAGGGGGTTGCGGACCGGGTCGTAGGCGTATTCGTCCCGTCGATCCTCCTTGTCTCCCTGCTCGCGCTCGGCGGGCGCATCCTTGCGGGGAGTCCCGCCGTGCCCGCCTTTCTCGCCTCGATCTCCGTTCTGGTGGTCGCGTGCCCCTGCGCTCTGGGTCTTGCCACTCCGCTTGCCGCCTTCCTGGGTTCGACGGAAGCGCAATCGCTCGGCATCCTGGTCAAGGGCGCCGACGTTCTCGAGAAGGGGAGCAAGGTGGACACCGTGTTTCTCGACAAGACGGGCACGCTGACGCAAGGGAGCCCTCGCCTCACGGACGTCGTCGGCTTCTCCCTGCCGCGCCGCGAAGTCCTGGAAATCGCGGCATCCCTGGAGGCGTCTTCGGAACACGCGATGGCGAACGCGATCCGCCGGGAGGTTCCGAGGAGCGATTGGAGGGATATCACGGGATTCCGCGCCCACCCCGGAATGGGAGTGGAGGGAACCACGGCAGGGAGACGATATCTTCTCGGGAAAAGGAAATTCCACGAGTCCCGTGATGTGGTCGCGGACGAGGAGCAGCGGGAGATCGCAAAGGCACTGGCCAGGGAGGGAAAGACGGTCGCCTGGCTCTCGGAAGGCAGGTCGGTATCGGGCCTTCTGGCCGTCGAAGACACGCTTCGCCCCGAATCGCCCGAATGCGTCCGGCGGCTCACGGAGAAAGGATACACGGTCTGGATGGTAACGGGGGACGCCGAGGCGGTTTCCGCGAGAATCGCCGGGGAGGCGGGGATCGTGCGGGTCCTCTCCCCTTTGACTCCCCCGGAAAAGGCGGAGGCCGTGCGACAGGCGCGATCCGAGGGATCCGTACTGCTCATGGTCGGCGACGGGATCAATGACGCGCCGGCACTGACCGAGGCCGACGTCGGCCTGGCGATGGGCAGGGGGACCGACATAGCTCTCGAAAGCGCGGACGCCGTCCTCATGAACGACGACCTGCTGCTCGTACCGCGGTTCCTCGCGATCTCGCGAAACACCATGCGCATCATCCGGCAGAACCTTTTCTGGGCGTTTTCCTACAATGCGATCGCGATTCCCCTGGCGGTGGCGGGCAAGCTGCATCCCATCGTTTCCGCCGGCCTCATGGCGATCAGTTCCCTTGTCGTGGTGGGAAACTCCCTGAGGCTGCGAAAGGGGAACGCCTGAATGTGGACGACCATCCTCCTCCTGTTCCTGTCGATCGTCCTGGGGGCGGGGGCGTGGCTTCTGTTCGTCTGGGCGGTCAAAAGCGACCAGTACGACGACCCGGAAGGCCTGAAGCACAGGATATTGGACGACGACGAGTAGGAAGAGCAGGTCCTTCGGGAGTCCCGGCCCCAATCCGTATCTCCCTCCAAGTGTAAGATTTCTTTATAGTTACTAATTCTTGTTTCATCTTGCGTGATTGGGTGATAACCGTAAGATTTGTTTACAGTTGTTGTGTCCGGTGAAGCATTGGCGGCAAACATACTTTCTCATTAAAAATCATGATGTTATAAGGAAAAAGGAGGGCGGCATGATGTTTGCAAAATAAATAAGGCAGGGGCGACAAAGAGGATAACAGGCAACAACCGGACTTCGGGTGCGGGAGGTCGCCATGAAAGAGAATCCGAGAGTGCTGGTAGTGGACGACGAGGCCTCGATCCGTCGCAACCTCGCGGTCGGCATGGCCCAGCGAGGATACGAGGTCGACGCCTGCGAAATGGGACTATCCGCGCTGGAGAAGATCGAAGCGGCGAGGCGGTCGGGGATTCCCCACAACTACGTGGTCCTCGATATCCGGCTGCCGGACATCGACGGGCTCCAGCTCCTGAAGATGATCAAGGACGTGTATCCGGACCTGCCCGTGGTGGTGATCTCCGGCTACGGCGACGAGCAGACCGGGGAGCGGGTGAAGGAACGCTGCGGCAGCGCCTACCTTGACAAGCCGTTCGAGATCGAGGCGCTGGAAGCCGAGATCCGGAGGATCGGCCCGTCGGAGGAGGAGAAGCCCTTGCCCCGGCCGGAAGGCAGGATCGAGGAGATGCGCAGCCAGAGCGCGTACGTCTTCCTTCGGGGCAGGCCGGACGCCGATCTGTCCGGGTGCTTCAACGCACTCTACTTCGCCGATGGGGTCTTTTACTGCGACGCCGTGACGGGCGACTGGGATATCGTCCTTCTCGTCCAGGCGCCGGACCGACGGGGGATCCGGGAATGGGTTGAGCGGACCGTCAAGCCTCTCCCGGAGATCGAGCAGTACGAGATCCACCATTCCGAGCGCCCGTTGCTGGGGAAGGACATCGAGTCGTTCCTCCGGCATTACGAGCTTATGCAGGCGGCCGAGGTCCTGGGCGAAGAAGCGGGAGACAGGCGGAAACGACAGCTTCTCTCGGCCTATGTTCTGCTGGAGATCGACAGGTTCTGCGTGCCCTCCCTGTACACCACGTACTATTTCGACGAGGACGTGGTCTACTGCGACATGACCGACGACTGCGCGATGGCCATCCTCCTCGTACAGGGGCGTACGTGCGACGCGGTCCGGCAGGCCGTCTCCCGGCTCCGGTCCAGGCCGGGAGTGCTTCGGGCCAGGACCTTGAACATTGTGAAATTCCAAGGTGTTTAGCGTGGCGGGGAGACGATGGCAACGGAGGAGGAACGCGTAAAAGGCGTCGTGATGCCGGCGTTCGGCCGGATGCTGTGGCGCCACGGCGGCGAGCCGGGCATGCTGATCCCGCTGCTCCAGGCGGCCCAGGATTCCTACGGCTACATCCCGCCGCTGGCGATCGAGCAGATCGCCATGGCGACCGGAATTCCGTCCAGCGAGGTCTACGGGGTCATCACCTTTTACAGGCAGTTTCGCCTGCAGCCGCTGGGCCGGTACGTGATCCGCATCTGCAAGGGGACCGCCTGCCACGTCCAGGGGGCGGAAATGATCGGCAGGACCCTGGAGGAGGAGCTCGGAATCCGCGAGGGAGAGACCAGCGAGGACGGACTGTTCACGTTCCTTACGGTGGCCTGCCTCGGATGCTGCAGTCTCGCTCCCGTGGTGATGATCGGCGAACAGGCATACGGCAGGCTCACTCCCCAGACGCTCCGAAGCGTTCTCCGAAGGTTCCGACGGAAAGTGGACGGGGGCGCGTGATGTTTCTTCCGGCTTCTTCAAGGAGGACCCGATGCAGGCGGTAATGGTCGGACTGGGATCGTGCGGCATTGCCACGGGGGGGCTGGCCGTACAGCGGAGGTTCCAGGAGTTGCTGGGACCCGAAGACGAGGGGGTGACGCTCAAGGAGACCGGGTGCATCGGGCTGTGTCATCGGGAGGTGCTGGTCGAGATCGTCGAAGATGGCCGGCAAAGGACCCTCTACGGCGAGGTGACGCCCGACCGGGTGGACCGCATCGTTGCAGACCACCTGCGCGGGGGAAGGGCGGTTACGGAATGGGTCGTGGACCGGGAAGGCATGCTCGCCGGGCAGAAGCGGATCGTGCTGCGCAACTGCGGCGAAATCGACCCATCCTGCATCGAGGAGTATCGCGCCCGGGGAGGCTACCTGGCCCTTCGTCGGGCTGTCACCGAGATGACTCCCGGGGAAGTCATCGCAATGGTCGCCGATTCCGGCCTGCGCGGAAGAGGCGGGGCCGGTTTTCCCACCGGGACCAAGTGGAGACTCGCCCGGGCTGTGCAGGCTGCGCGAAAGATCGTCATCTGCAACGCCGATGAAGGGGATCCGGGCGCCTTCATGGATCGCAGCGTGCTCGAGGGAGATCCGCACTCCGTGCTGGAAGGGATGGCGATCGCGGGTTATGCCATCGGCGCCGGGGAAGGCATCGTCTACGTCCGGGCGGAGTACCCCCTCGCGATCCGCCGGCTGCACGAGGCCATGACCGGCGCCCGGGAAAAGGGACTTCTGGGCCCCGACCTGTTCGACAGCGGATTCTCCTTTTCCATCCGCCTCAAGGAAGGGGCCGGAGCGTTCGTATGCGGGGAGGAGACCGCGCTGATCGCTTCCATCGAGGGCAAACGGGGAATGCCGAGCGTGCGCCCGCCGTTTCCTACGGAAGCCGGCCTGTGGGGGTTTCCCACCTGCATCAACAACGTGGAGACGCTTGCCAACGTGCCCTGGATCCTTTCCCACGGGGCCCGGGCCTTCCGGTCCTGCGGGACCGCCGACTCCAAGGGGACCAAGGTGTTCGCCCTGGCGGGCAAGGTAAAACGGGGAGGCCTCGTGGAGGTTCCCATGGGCACCACCATCGACGAGATCGTCTACGGGATCGGAGGCGGCACTGTCTCGGGGGGTCCGTACAAGGCGGTCCAGATGGGAGGTCCGTCGGGCGGATGCATCCCCGCCTCCCTGGGAAGCACGCCCGTCGACTACGAACAGATCACCGCCACCGGCGCGATCATGGGCTCGGGCGGGATGGTGGTAATGGACGACTCCACCTGCATGGTGGACGTCGCCCGGTTTTTCCTTCACTTCACCCAGAACGAGTCGTGCGGGAAGTGCACCTTCTGCCGGATCGGCACGAAGCGGATGCTCGAGATCCTGGAGAGGATCTGCGCGGGAGGCGGGAATCCGGAAGACGTGCACACGCTCGCAGAGCTGGGCGAGCAGATCCGGGCGAGCTCCCTGTGCGGACTCGGTCAGAGCGCTCCCAACCCGGTGCTGACGACACTGCGGTATTTCCACGACGAGTATGAAGGGCACATACGCGACGGGAAATGCGCGGCAAAGGTCTGCCTGGCCCTGGTGGAGTTTTCGATCGATCCGGACAGGTGCACGGGCTGCGGTCTTTGCGTCAAGGCCTGCGACGCCGGGGCGATCAGTGGGCAGAGCAAGGAGGTCCACCGGATCGACGGGAGCCGTTGCGTACGATGCGGTAATTGCCTCACGGTCTGCCGTTCCGACGCGGTCCGGAAAGGATAGCGAAGATGCGATGGAAAACGGACGAGGACCGGTCGTGCCTGCCGGTGGAGCTTACGATCAACGGACGGGCGGTCGTGGCGCGCCCCGGGCAAACCATCCTCGAACTGGTCCGGGAGCAGCATCTGGACACGATACCGACGCTCTGCCACGAGCCCGGACTTCCGCCGTTCGGCTCCTGCTTCCTTTGCGTGATCGAGGTCAAGGATGCGCGCGGGCTCATGCCTTCCTGCACGACCCTGGTCCGGGACGGGATGGAGGTCATAACCCGCAGCGACCGGATCACGCGCGCCCGGAAGACCGCGCTCGCGCTTCTCCTTTCCGATCACTATGCCGACTGTGTGTGCCCCGGCCAGCTGGCCTGTCCGGCCGGCGTCGACGTCCAGGGATATCTGGGCCTGGCGAGGCTCGGCCACTACCGGGAGGCCCTGCGCCTGATCCGGGAGCGCAACCCCCTGCCCGTCGTCTGCGGAAGGGTGTGCGTGCGAAAGTGCGAGGTGGCGTGCCGCCGCAGCCTGGTGGACGAGTCCGTCGGGATCAACCACGTGAAGCGTTTCGTGTCCGGTCACGCCAGTGTACACCCGGAGCGGCTGCCCTCCACGGGGAAGCGGGCCGCGGTCGTGGGGGGCGGTCCGGCGGGCCTGACCTGCGCGTACTACCTGTCCCTGCGGGGTCACTCGGTAACGATCTACGAGGCGATGCCCCGTCTGGGCGGGATGCTCCGGTACGGGATTCCCGCGTACCGTCTTCCCCGGGAGGAGCTGGACGCGGACATCGACGTCATCCTTTCGCTCGGCGTGGAAATCGTCTGCAACCACAAGCTTGGCAGGGAGTTCACGTTGCTGGGGCTGCGGGAGGAGGGGTTCCAGGCGATCTTCCTGGCTCCGGGTGCGCCCCTTGGCAAGAAACTGGGCATACCGGGCGAGGAAGCCTTGGGGGTGGAATCGGCCCTGGATTTCCTGAGAGACACCGAACTGCACGGGCCCCGGTATCTGTACGGAAGAGTTGTGGTGGTGGGGGGAGGCAATTCCGCCGTGGACGCCGCACGGACCGCCGTCCGCTGCGGTGCGAAAGAGGTTGTCATCCTGTATCGCCGGTCCCGCAGGGAGATGCCGGCCTTCCACGAGGAAGTGGACGCCGCGGAGCAGGAAGGAGTGCGACTTGCGACCCTCGTCGCGCCGGTTGAGGTGATCCGGGAGGCGATGACCGGCCGGTTGATGGGCATCCGGTGCGTTCGCATGAAGCTCGGCGAACCCGATCAAAGCGGGCGGCGCAGGCCTCTGCCCGTCGAGGGATCCGAGTTCGAAGTCTCGTGCTCCTTCGTATTCCCCGCGCTCGGCCAGGAAACCGATCCGGATCTCTTCTCCCGGGAACCGGAAGGCGGCCGTCCCGCCGTCGCCCCCCCGGGCACCATCGAAGCGGACGCGGCAACGATGGCGTGCCGCCTTCCCGGCGTGTTCGCCGGCGGCGACGCGGTAAGCGG
>JBAVJZ010000102.1:0-7572 GCA_049688015.1 Candidatus Deferrimicrobiaceae bacterium
ATCCTGGACTACTTCGCGGGGGAGATCCTGGAAAATCTGGACGAGGAGATGCACTCCTTCCTGCTGAAAAGCGCTCACCTTCCCCGGATGACACCCAGGATGACCGAACAATTGACAGGGCTTCGCCGGGCCGGGAAGATCCTTGCCTCGCTTAACCGCCACAATTACTTCACCGAGGTGTATCCGGGTTACGAGCCGGTGTACGAATACCATCCCCTGTTCCGGGACTTTCTGAAATCCCGTGCCGACGACATATTTTCGGAAAAATATATTCGCCGCCTCCGGGCGAAGGCGGCCGTGATCATGGAGAACTCCGGGTATTTCGAGGAGGCCGCCGGTATCTTCCGCGAGGTCGGCGACTGGAACGGGTTTTCCCGTATCCTGCAAAAGCAGGCGCCCTCGCTTGTCCGGCAGGGAAGGGAAGGAACGCTTGCCGAATGGCTGGAGTTCCTTCCGGGAGAGATCCTCGAGGAAGACCCGTGGCTTCTCTACTGGAGGGGAGTGGCGCAGCTATCTTCCCGCCCCGGGGAAAGCCAGGGCGATTTCAAGGAGGCCTTCCGGCGGTTTTCGCGACAGAAGGATCGGGACGGTTCGTTCCTGGCGTGGGCAGGTGTTGCCGACGCGATCATCTACGGTCCCGGAAGCCTGGAAACGCTCGATCCCTGGTTTACAACCCTCGGCAGGATGTGGAAGAAGAGTTCCCCCTCCCTGCCCGAAGAGATCGAGTTCCATGCGACGTGCACCATGATCAAGGCTCTTTCCTTGAGACGTCCGCCCAATATCGACATGGAGATGTGGGCGGATCGAGCGATGCGTCTCGCTAGGTCGACACGGGACGTGTCTCTTCGGTTCACCTCCCTGCTCAGCGTTGCGTATTACCGGTTCCACAGCGGGGAATTCCAGGAGGCGGGGCTTCTTCTCGACTCGTTGCGCGAACTGGGACGGAGACCGGAGATCTCCCCGCTCTCCCGCCTGACCCTTTGCTGGCTCGAGGCGGCCTACGCCAACGGGAACGGGATGCATGACCGTTGCCGGAAGGTGGTGGCGGAGGGGATCGAACTTGCCGACACGACGGGAGTCCACCACATGGACTTTCTGCTCAAGGGTCACGGGGGATTGTCCTCCCTGCACAGGGGGGACATGGAGGCGGCGAGGGGGTTTTTGCGCAATATGGCATCCGGGCTTTCGGCGGCAAGGCCGTGGGAAGCGTCCTTCTACCACCGCATCGCGGCCTGGGAAGCCCTGCACCGGGGGGACCGGGCGCAGGCCCTGTTCCATTCGGAACACTGCCTTGCCATGTGCGAGGAGGTGGGCAACCCCTGGACCGAAGCACTGTCTCTCCTGCTGAGAGCATTCGTCCTCCACGAGGAAGGGCAGGCGGAAGAAGCGAACCGGCATCTCAAACGAGCGCTTCGGATGGGCAAAATCAGCGGGATGTATTTCATCCGTTTCATCTGTCTGCTGGCGGAGGCGTACTTCTCCCTGGTCCGGGGGGACGAGACATCCGGTCTTTCGTCCCTTCGGGAAGGGTTGCGTATCGGGAGGGAGAAGGGCTATATCGACGTCTACCTGTGGCGTCCCGGCCTGCTGGAAACAGTTGCCGCGAAGGCCCTGGAAAATGGGATCGAGACGGGGTATGTCCGCGACCTCATCCGCAGGAACGCCCTTGTCCCCGGCTCCGCTGTTGCGGGTCTGGAGAGCTGGCCGTGGCCTCTCAAGCTCCATACGCTCGGAACGTTCAAACTCCTCAAGGAGGGGAAGCCCCTCGCGTTTTCAAGGAAGGTCCAGCACAAGCCCCTTCTGATGCTCAAGGTGTTTGTCGCCATGGGGGGGCAGGATGTCTCGGAAGAACTGGTGACCGACATCCTCTGGCCCGATGCGGATGGAGACCTTGCGCACCAGTCCTTTGCCACGACGCTCAGGCGTCTGCGAAAACTGCTCGGAAACGAGAAGGCCGTTTTGCTGCGCGAGGGCCGGGTTACCCTGAACGACCGCTACTGCTGGGTGGATGCGTTCGCCTTCGAGTCCCTTCTCGCGCAGGTCGACGCAGCGATCCTGAGCGGAGAGGTCCGCCCGGATGAAACGCATACGGCGAACCTCGCGGAGAAAGCGATCGCCCTGTACAAAGGACCTTTCCTTGCGGGGGAAGCCTCCCGCCCCTGGGCCGTGGGGATGGGGGAGCGGATGAGAAGCAAATTCCTTCGTGCGGTGGGGTTCCTTGGCGACTACCGGGAAAGGAAGGGAAAATGGGCAGAAGCGATCGCCTGCTACCGGAGAGGAGTGGAAGTGGATGAGCTCGCGGAGGAATTCTACCAGCGCCTGATGATCTGCCACCAGCGCAACGGACAAGTTGCCGAGGCGGTAGCCGCATACAACCGCTGCCGGCAGGCGCTTTCCTCCATGCTCGGAATCACCCCCTCTCCGGAAACCGAGGCCATCCTGAAGCGTATCCGTCCCTCCTGACCGTCTCCCCTTTTTTTCCGAATCCGTCTCCGATCTGTCACTTTCCCCATAGGAGGATGACATTGCCGGCCAGGCTTTTCCGTCGTTGTTGTCCCTTCCGGAGAAACGTTTCCCGGGGCAGCAGGGAGGGGGGGCAGGCTGAGAACCGGGCAGTCGCTGCGCAGGTGGTCCGGCCATCCCGTCGCAATCGGAGGTGCGGTGATGGAAAGATTCTCGATCAGGATCCTTTACCGGGACAGGAATAATCCCGGGAAATTCGTGGGAGTTTTGGAAAGGCATGGGGAAGAGACGAAGCGGGGATTTGTAAGCATGGAGGAGCTCTGGAAAATTCTCGACTCCTACGAGCCGGAATCGGACCGGGGGAAGGTCGTGTCCCTTGAGGGAGAAAGACGCCGCCCCCGCGAGGAACTGATCGATCTGTTCCGGAGACTGCGCGAGGAGTAGGAACCGGGGGGACGGTGGGTCTGGTCAGCTACATCATCCGGATATACCGCCGGGACGAGTCGGATCCCGGCCTGATTGTGGGGATCGTGGAGGATATCGAATCCAACGTTAAGCAAAGGTTTGCCAGTTTCGAGGAACTGAAAAGAATTCTCGGAGCCCCGAAAGGCCGGTTGCCCCGGAAAGAGAAGGACGGCGTACTGGGGAAATAGGGGAACCGGATGTCCCGCTGCCCGCGTGCCGAAATCTCCTTCTCGATTTCCGGAACGTTCAGACGGGATCGCCTAAGGGCAGTCCGGGAGCGAACCTTCCATCTGACCTGGATCGGGGAGGGAGCGGCCCCTGTTTCCTTCTTGCGGCGTCCTCGTTTCTCTCGGGTCCCCTGCATCCCCTCCGGGAGCGGACCTGTTGCCTTCCGGTCCGCCCGCTTCGCGAAATTCCCGGAATCGCCGCCTTGTGAGGACGTCGATCTCACTTTGCATGGCTTGCCGGTTCGCCTCGGAACAACAACTCAAGATGGTGCGCAGCCCGCCGTTTGCTTGCGTCGCCGGCATTTCGTCATGGGATCCTTTGTCCCCGGGATGAGCGAGGTAATCATCCCCCGACTCATATCGTTTTCGGAAGCTTCTTTTCGAGAGGACATCGATCTCGCTCTGCCGCGCCTGCTGGAAAGCGACCGAAAACACCCGGCCAAACGTCTTTACCCTCGGACTTACACTCTTGATTCCCTTCTCCATGACGGGCCTCCCCGCGCTTTTATTTCCCAAGACCACTATTTCGTTTGCCGTCTGCCGACGCTGCCATTTGCGTTGCCTGTATTAACAACAAGGAATGTGCCAATGGGGCCGGTTTCCCGGCCCGGGAGTGTATCTTATTGTTATTGCTTAACAATGAGACATTCTTGGACCCGCAGATCGATGACTACCGGGAAAACAATTCCACTATATGCTGTCTTTATGTCAATATATTGTCATATAGGTAATATGTCGCCGTGGCGAATTGGAGAAATGGTGAATGGTTACGTCCCAACATGTATTCTCCGATGTGCAGATGATGGTCCGGCTTCCTCCACGCCCCCGGTCCGGTGTGTCCAGACAAGGCGATGGGAATGAAGTGATGCTCATTCTGATCCCCTCGTGGCGACGAACGACCGCGTTCTCCTGCGGATAAGAAATGGTATGATGGACAACCATGATCGAGCATCTGCGCGGTCGCCTTTCGGGCGGGGGGAAAGATTTCGTTGTGGTGGAGTGCGCAGGGGTAGGGTTGCGTGTACACGTATCTTCCGTGACGCGCGCCGACCTTCCCCCCGAAGGGGAGTCCTGCCTGATTCGTACCTTCCTCCAGATGCGCGAGGGGGGCTCCGACCTGTTCGGTTTTTCCTCCGAGACGGAACGGGAGATCTTTCTTGCGATCATCGGCGTTAGCGGAGTCGGGCCGAAGTCCGCGGTGGCCATCCTGTCGGTTATGGGGATTTCCGGTGTTCTTTCGGCGTGCGCGCGGGAGGATGCCGCACCCTTTACGAGGGTGCCCGGCATCGGGAAAAAACTGGCGCAGCGGATCGCCCTGGAGCTTCCGGACCGGCTGAAGAAAGTGGCGGTCGAGCTGGCTCCCGCCGCGGCAGACGACGGGAAGGGTGTATCCTCCGAGCCGGAAGTAGAGGCCGCCCAGGCCCTGGTAGCCCTCGGATTCTCCCGGGGGGAGGCGCAGATAACGGTGGCCGGCCTGCGGAAAGAGGCAGGGTCGGACGCGCCTGTGGAACTCCTGATCCGGGGGGCGCTCAAGCGCCTCTCGGGACCGCGCAGATGACCCGCACGCGGAAAGCGGAGGAGGGGCGGTGGAAGAGCGTATCGTGACGCCAAAGGCCGGCGGGGAGGAAGGGGGGTTCGATCTCTCCCTCCGGCCGAAATACCTGGCCGACTTCATCGGACAGGCTCCCATCGTATCCAACCTTACGACCTTCATCGGGGCGGCGAAGAGCCGCGGCGAGCCGCTCGATCATGTTCTTCTGTCGGGCCCCCCCGGCCTGGGGAAGACGACACTGGCCCACATCATCGCCAACGAGATGGGGGTGGGGATTCGCACCACGTCCGGCCCTGCTGTGGAGAGGAAAGGCGATATCGCCGCGATCCTGACGGCGCTGGAGCCCGGTGACGTCCTCTTCATCGACGAGATCCATCGCCTGAGCCGGGTCCTGGAGGAGTTGTTGTACTCCGCCATGGAGGATTTCGCCCTGGACATCATCCTGGGTCAGGGTCCTTCGGCCAAGTCGATCCGGCTATCCCTGCCGCGGTTTACCCTCGTGGGCGCAACGACGCGGACCGGTCTTCTCACCTCCCCCCTGCGGGATCGATTTGGCGTCAATTTCCGGCTGGAATATTACGCCCCCGAGGAGCTCGAGGAGGTGATCCGAAGATCCGCGGGATCCCTGTCGATTCCGACCGACAATGCCGGCGCGCGCGAAATCGCACGCCGGTCACGGGGTACCCCCCGTGTGGCCATCCGGCTTCTCAAGCGCGTTCGCGACTTCGCCCAGGTGAGCGGGGAGGGGAAGATCCATCAGAAAATCGCCGATCATGCGCTCCTCAAGATGGAGGTCGACCGGGAGGGGCTTGACGTGATGGACCGAAAGATTCTCCGGGTCATTCTCGAGAAGTTCCACGGCGGACCGGTAGGCGTGGAGACGATCTCGGCGTCGGTGAGCGAGGAGCGTGACACGATCGAGGACGTGTACGAGCCGTTCCTGATCCAGCAAGGGTTTCTGAAACGCACTCCGAGAGGAAGGGTAGCCACT
Organism: Candidatus Deferrimicrobiaceae bacterium; assembly: GCA_049688015.1. Taxonomy (GTDB): domain Bacteria; phylum Desulfobacterota; class Deferrimicrobia; order Deferrimicrobiales; family Deferrimicrobiaceae; genus CSP1-8. The sequence continues at coordinate 5,699 of JBAVJZ010000102.1, forward strand.
CCCGCGGCCTACCGCCACCTCGGGTTGACGCCTCCCCGGCGCACTCCCCAGCAGGAAGGATTGTTCGGTGAAGGGGGGTGACATGAGGAAACGGGTCGTGTCCCTGACAGTTTTGTTTTTCGCACTGGTCACGTTTCCTGCCCACGCGGGACTTTTCGACGACATCAAGAAAGGGATCGGAGATGTTGCGCCGCAATCGGGACCCGACGAGAGCCAGGTCGCCGGGGGCCTGAAGGAGGCACTGACGATCGGGACGGGCAACGCCGTGAGCCTCGTTTCCGTGACGGACGGGTATTTCGGCAACCAGGCCATAAAGATCCTCATGCCGGACAGGATACGCAAGGTAGCGGACGTCCTGGGCAAGCTGGGGTATCAGGCGCAGGTGGACGAATTCGTCCTCAGCATGAATCGCGCGGCGGAAAAAGCCGCGCCGCAAGCGAAATCGATCTTCGTCGACGCGATCAAGGAGATGACGATCGAGGATGCAAAACAGATCCTCAACGGCGGCGACACGGCGGCGACGGATTTTTTCAGGGAGAAGACGAGCGACAGGCTGTACGAGGCGTTCAAGCCCATCGTTTCGTCCAGCGTGGACGAAGTCGGAGCGACCCGCAAGTACAAGGAGATGATGGAAAAGTACACCGTCCTTCCGTTCATGAAAGCCGAGTCGCTCGACCTCGACCGGTATGTGACGAACAAGGCACTGGACGGTCTGTTCTTTATGGTGGGGCAGGAGGAAACAAAGATCCGTACGGATCCGGCCGCGAGGGTGACCGACCTCCTGAAGACGGTGTTCGGCGGCAAATAGGGGGGAGTCTGGGGGTGGCTTCCTGGGGGAAAATCCTTCTGGTCTTCGGCCTGGTTCTGGCCGGCACGGGGCTTCTGCTCCTCCTGTTCGACAAGGCAGGCTGGGTCGGCAGGCTGCCCGGAGACATCCTCGTCAGGCGGAAAAACTTCACCTTCTACTTTCCTCTTGCCACGAGCGTACTGATCAGTGTTGTCCTTACCCTTCTGTTCTGGCTGTTCCGCAAGTAGCTCCTGTTGTTCCCAAGCCACAGGAAGCGTTGCACGGATGCGACACACAAAGATGTTCCCTGCACAGTAAGGGGATAACTGCTTGAAATAACAGTCTTTACCTTTTGCGCCTACCTGGCACGCCGTTTGCAAAACAAAAGAACAGAATTTTCATCGGGAGAATGGGATGAACGTTTTCCAGCATACGGTTTCGAAGCCGCTTTCCTTTACCGGCATAGGGCTCCATACCGGAATGGGTACCCGGGCACGAATTCTTCCTGCGGACCCCGATACCGGGATCGTCTTCCTCCGAAAGGACACGAACACCGAAATTCCCGCGCGGGTGGAGAACGTGGTCGAAACGGCCTACGCGACAGTGCTTTCCGCAGGTGGCGCGAAAGTCTCCACGGTGGAACATTTTCTTGCCGCGCTCTACGGGATGGAGATCGACAACGCGCTGATCGAGGTGGACGGGCCGGAACTCCCGATCCTGGACGGCAGCGCACTCGAGATTTCCCGTGCGATTGCGGCTGCCGGCCCTGCACGGCAGGACGTCCGCAGGAAGTTCCTGCGGGTCTGGGAGAACGACAAGATCCGGCAGAACGGGTCGATGGTAATCCTCTCCCCCGGCGTGGAAATGGAAATATTGGTGACGGTCGACTTCCCGGCGAGCGCCATCGGGAGGCAGTGGGCGAAGATAACCCTTACTCCCGAGAGCTTCCTCAAGGAAATCGCCCCCGCGAGGACTTTCGTCCTCCGGGAGCAGATCGACGCCCTTCGCGCGGCCGGTCTTGCCAAGGGGGGATCGCTCGATAACGCGATCGTCGTCGAGGGCGACAAGGTGCACAATACGGAAGGAC
>JBAVJZ010000103.1:0-17510 GCA_049688015.1 Candidatus Deferrimicrobiaceae bacterium
GCCCTCCCCCGCGAAGAACGCGGCGACGTCGGCCGCCGACCGGAAGGGAGCCTCCGCCCGGCGCGCCGCCACGAGGACCGCCAGTTCCGGGGTGAAGCCCGGCAGCACCCGGAGGACCTCGGGCGGAGCGAGATTGATGTTCACTCCCGGAGACCTCCCTTCCGTGGTGAACACGACGGCGAGAAACCGGTCGAAGAACTCCGGCCTTACCCCCCGCACGTACCGGAGCTCCCAGAGGCCGGTCATCTTCCCGTTGCGGGGACGGACCGGCTCCGGAAGGGAAGCGTAGTCACTCTCCTCCGCACCATTTTGCCGGGGCCGGTCGTCCTCGTCCCGCCAGTCGAGAATCGCGTCTCCCACGCGTTGCGCCTCCTCTTCCGGAAGACCCCCCTTGCGAAGCACCTCCTTGAGCACTTCCTCGGTGACGAAGTTCACGTCGATCTTCCCTCCTTCCGCTACGACGCGCACTTCGTAGGCGACGTCCTCATCCCCCCCCTTGATCACGCCACCGAGAACGTTGTCGGTCCCGGCCGAGGACAACAGCGCGATTGCCCGTTCCACTCCCGTCCGCGCCTGGAAATAGGCGCGATTCAGGTCCAGCCCGTTCCTCGAGGCCTGCGCCTCCGTCCTCACCGAAAAGGCGAAGGACAACGCGAGCGTCCCCAGGAGAAGCAGGGCCCACAGAACGACAAGCTGGGCGATTCCGCGGCGGGTCATCCCGCCCTCTCCACCATCACGGGAACGACGAACGCGTTCTGCAGGGTGCCGCCCTCCGAGGGCATGAGGAACTCCACGCGGACCGCCCCGGGGAGACGCCCCTTCTCCCGGGAATCCCACGAATCGTCCCATTCCCACTTCCCCTCGTCCGACGGACCGGCGGAGAAGGAAAACACCACGTTTGTCGCCCCGGGAAAGAGCAATCGGGAATTCTCCGTTCCGTTCCACGCCTCCGGCCCTTCCATCCGGAACGGGGATGCGTCGGCGACGGAAATCCCCGTTTCCCCCGCCGCCCCCTCTTCCCCGAAGAAGCAGATCAGGCGCCCGCCCCCCCCGGCCGCCGCGTACACGGAGGACGACGAGAGGAACCGGATTTTCGTGCGCTCCCCCAGGAAGTATGAAGAACCGCGATCGCCGCCGGGAACGGCCGTCGGGTCCGCGGACCGGATCGACCGTTCGAAGACGCCGATCCCCGCCCGGAGCCTGGCCATCTCCCTCGCCGCCGCCTCGCCCCGCTCGATCGAGTTTCCCGCGAGGCGGAAGGCGACGACGAGAAACGCCGCCATCGCGGCCAGGATCGAAATCGAGACGATCGTCTCGAGGAGAGTGAACCCGGCGCTCGCATATCGCCCCGGCGCACTACCCCTTCTCATCGGGTTCCTTCCTCTCCCACCGGCTGGCGACAAGCTCCACCGCGCGCTCCCGTGCGCCGTCGTCCCACGAGACGATCACCCGGATGCGCACTTCCCGGAACGGGCTGTCCTCCTCCGGAAGCTCCTGCGTCGTCCTGGCTTCCCACCGGTACTTCCCGCCGAACGATCCCTGCTCGACTCCCGGGACCGGGTTCGGGGAGAGGAGCGCCTCCTCCATCCGCTGCGACGCGTAGACCTGGGCGGCCGACACGTCCCGGGCCCCCTCCGAGAGGCGCAGCGACCCCGAGAACAGGTCGAAGATCGCAAGAATCCCCACGGCGAGGATCGCAAGGGCGACCACCACCTCGAGGAGAGTGAACCCCTCCCTCCCGGACCCGGGATCTTTCCTCCCCTGCCGGCGCAGGGATCTCACGTCCCCGCCTCCGCGATGCCGGTCAGCGGTTCCACGGTGACGCGCAACCGTCCGCCCCCCTGCGAAACCACGACGATTTCCGCGTCCTGCGCACTTCCGTCCGGAAAGAAGCGGACGCGAACCTCCCCCTGGGTAGCCTCTTCCGCCCCCGTCCGTACGGACTCGATCCGGATCCCATCCGGGAGAACGTACCTGCGCGCCTCCCCTTCGACGGCGTACCGCCCCCCCTCGATGTCGAACGCCGCCGCGCGCGGGCTGGATCCCGAGACGGCCAGCGTCCGCGCGAGGGTGAGCGCGGCACGCACATCCGAGGCCCCCGACCGGAGGCGGGACGATTCCAGCGTTCCGGAAAACGAGGGGACGACAAGCGCAGCGACCAGTCCGGCGAGGAAAAGGACGATGACGAGCTCCAGGAGGGTGAACCCCCTCGCCGCGGGACGGGACACAGCGGCCATCAGAACGGGACCTCGTTCATCCGGAAGATCGCCAGGAACATGGCGAAGACGATGAAGCCCACCAGGAGCCCCATCCCGAGGATGACGGCGGGTTCCAGGACCGTGAGGAAGGCCTTGAGCCGCCGGCGCGCCGTCTCCTCGTACGTGTCCGCCACCGACTCGAGCATCGCCTCCAGCCGGCCCGTCTCCTCCCCCACGGCGATCATCTGGAGCGCCATCTCCGGGAACGGGGTCGTCTCGGAAAGCGCGCGCGCCACCTTGGCGCCTCCCTGGATCCGCGTCCGTGCCCCCTCCATCCCGTCCCGGACCGCGAGGTTGCCGCTCACCTCCCGGGCGATCACGAACGCGGAGAGGATGGGAACCCCTCCGGACAGGAGCGAGGAAAGGGACCGCATCACCCGGGACGTCTCGACCGCCGTGAGCACCGTGCCGACGAAGGGCCACCCGAGCTTCCCCCGGTCCCATGCCCGCCTCGCTTCGGGCCGGCGCAGGGAGGCCGAAAAGGCCAGGTACGCGAGGGCGCCGGCGGCAAGGAGGAGGAACCCGTACGTCCGGAAGAACGCGCTCATCGACAACAGGACCCGCGTGGGAAGGGGGAGGATCACGCCAGAGGAGGAAAACACCACGGCGAACCTCGGAACGACGTAGACGACGAGCAGCACGATCGACACGACGGAGGCCGCGAGCAGGATCGCCGGGTACAGGAGCGATCCCAGCAGGGTGGACCGGAAATCGCGGGACCGGTCGAGAAACCGGTACGCCTGGTCCAGCGCGTCCTCGAGCCGCCCCGTCGCCTGCCCCGCGCTGACCATCTGCACCGTGAACCGGCCGAAGGGGGCCCCGGGAACTTTCCGCATCGCGTCGGCCAGGGACGAGCCCGAACGGACCTCGGAAAGCAGGGCGCCCGCGACGCTCCCCATCCCCCCGGCGCGGAACAGGTCGCGCAGCATTTCCAGGCTCCGGTCCAGGGGGATCCCCGCGCGCAGAAGCGTCGTAAGCCCCTGGAGAAAAGGAAGCAGGTCCCGGCGCGAGCCCCGTCCCGACCGGACCGTTCCCGTCTTCTCCGCGGCCCTCTCCGCGGACGGGGAGGCCGACCACACCCGGATGGGGAAATAGCCCATCTCTCGGAGCCGATCCCGCGCGGCTACCTCCCCGCCGGCCTCCACCACCCCCTCGGACACGCGGCCTTCCCGGTCCGTCGCCCTGTACCCGAACACCGCCACCGGCTTTTCGCCTCCCGCGTATGCCTGCGCTCCCCGCCTACTCCCGGGTCACGCGGACCACTTCCTCGATCGTCGTCACGCCCCGCCGGACCTTCTCCCATCCATCCTCCCGGAGAAGCGACATCCCCTGTTCCACCGCGCATGCCCGGATCGCGCCGGCGTCGGCCCGGGCCAGGATCAGTTCCGGGATCCTGCCCGCGACGGGAAGAAGCTCGAAGATCCCCGTCCTGCCGTGGAACCCCGACCCCCCGCACGCCTCGCACCCGGTCCCGTACCGGATGTCCCCCTCGGCCACGAAACCGGCCTCCCGGAAAATCTCTTCCCGGAAGGCGGGGGAGAGTTCCCTCGGAGCGGAGCACGCCCCGCAGACCTCCCGGACGAGCCGTTGGGCCAGGACGCCGGTCAGGGAAGACGGGAGGAGATATTCCTCGATTCCCATCTCCAGCAGGCGGGTAATCGCCCCCGCGGCGTCGTTCGTGTGAAGGGTGGAGAGGACCATGTGCCCGGTCAGGGCCGAATGGATGGCGATCTCCGCGGTCTCCCGGTCGCGGATCTCTCCCACGAGGATCACGTCCGGGTCCTGCCGGACGATGGACCTAAGCCCCGACGCGAAGGTCAGTCCGATCTGGGGCTTGACCTGGATCTGGTTGACGCCGGGGATCTGGTACTCCACCGGGTCCTCGATCGTGATCACCTTCCGCTCCGCGGTGCGGATCTCCTGGAGGGCGCCGTACAGCGTGGTGGTCTTCCCGCTTCCCGTGGGACCGGTCACCAGGACCATCCCGTGCGGGGCGGCAACCATCTCCCGGAACACCGGGAGCGCCTTGTCGGAGAACCCGAGCGTTTCAAGGTTCAGGGGGACGGATTCCTGGTCGAGGATCCGGATGACGACGCTCTCGCCGAACAGCGTAGGGACCGTCGAAACCCGGAAATCGATCTCCTTTCCGGAGATACGAAGCTTGATCCGGCCGTCCTGGGGGAGGCGGCTCTCCGCGATGTTCAGACGGGACATGATCTTCACCCGGGAGATGATCGCGGTCTGGAGGCGCTTCGGGGGCGAGTCCACGTCCCGGAGGATCCCGTCGATCCGGTACCGGACCCGCAGCGTCTTCTCGTACGGCTCGAGGTGGATGTCGCTCGCCCCGCGCTCGATCGCCCGGGCGATGATGAAATTGACCAGCCGGATGATGGGCGCCTCGGAGGCGACGCCGATCAGCCGCTCCACCTTCTCGTCCTCGGTAGCGGCCCCCTCTCCCTCTTCCCCCACCTGCTCCACGAGCCGCTCCATGGAGGAGCCTGCCTCGCCGTACATCTTTTCGATCGCCTCGCGGACCTCTTCCTCGGTCCCCGCCAGCACCTTCACCTGTCTCCCCGTCGCCTTGGCCACCGTCTCCCGGACTTCCGCGTCGAGGGGGTCGGCCATCGCGACGACCAGCATCCCGTCATCCAGGGAAACGGGCACCAGGAGGCGTGCGCGGAGGAACGAAAGCGGGAGGATCTCCGGAGGGAGCGGACGGTCCTCCGGCGCCCCTTTGCGGAACGGGGGAATGCCGCAGATGCTTTCGTACGCCCTGCGCAGCGCTTCGGCGGACAAAATCCCCCGGGCGACGAGCATTCTCGCAAACGCGGGGCCTTCCGTGTGCGCCCTGGCGAGCAACTCCTCCCGCTCCCCCTCGGGGATGGCCAGGGAGGAAACGAGAGCCTCGTGGAAGGACTGGCGGTTCATTCGTTTTCCCATCAACCACTTATCCTATCCCAATCCGCGAAACCCCTCGAAATAAAAACGGGGCGGGAAGCAGCCGCTTTCCGCCCCGTCCGGTTTTGGCGTGTCCCGTTTCAGGGAGCAGCGATCAGGAACACATCGATCAGTCCGCCCACGTCCCCCGCCACGATGGTTCCGTCGTCGGTGGCGAACGCCGCGGTGCCGCCGTCCCCGCTGATCGTCACCCCGAAGGAATTCGCGGTCGCGGAGATGCCCACGATGACGGTCGTCGTACCCGCCGCCCGGTCGCGCACATAGAAGGCGGGCGCGCCCGTCCCCCCGAGGTTCGTCGCGTCGGACTCGAAGACGACGAAGTTTCCGTCGTCGCTGATCGCCCTATGCCCCAAAGCGTACGAGGCCCCGTTCGCCTGCTCGCCGGTCGAGGAAACGCTCACCCGCTCCGTCGTCCCGGCACCGACGTCGTAGACGAAGACGTCGCTCACGCTGTTGTTGTCCCCCGCCACCAGGTCCGAGGCGTCGGAGTCGAAGACAACGAACAGTCCGTTTGCGCTTATGCCCGAGACCCGGCTGTCCCCGTTCCCCGCCGTCACCGGCGTGAGCGCGCCGGATGTCCACAGGAAGACGTTTTTCAACACGCCCGCAGGGGGAGACTCGAACGCCACCCGTGTCCCGTCGTCGCTGACGGCGTGCCCGAAGACGGCTCCTCCGGCGGCCCCGCTCACTTTCGTCGTCGTTCCTGCCGCAACGTCGTAGAGGAACACGTCGGCGACCCCGTTGTTGTCCGACGCGACAAGGTTCGTGGCGTGCGAATAGAACGCGACGAAGCTGCCGTCGGAACTAATGGAAGGCTTGAAGCTGTCCCCGTCCCGGGGACCGCCTCCCACGGCCACGCTCACGCGGTCCGTGGTGTTGAAGTCCCTGTCGGCGACGAAGATGTCCGAAGAGGTGTCCGCGGGATCCGCCGGGCCGAGCAGGTTGGCCGCCCTCGACTCGAACGCCACCACGCTCCCATCGGCACTGATCGCCGGGAAGTAGCTGGAGTCGTCCGCGTTCGCGATCTTCAGGCTGAAGGTCCCGTCGACCCTGCTGGCGACCGTAATGTCCCCCGTCTGCCGGTCGTAGACGAAAACGTCGTAACTGGAATTGGTGTCGTTGCCCGCTCCCACCAGGTCCGAGGCGAAGGAGGAGAATGCCACGTAACGGCCGGTCTGGCTCAGCACTACTCCGACGTCGCCGCTGTTCCCTGTTGTGCCGCCGATCTTCGTGAAAGGGGAGGTTCCTCCGCCGCCGCCGCCTCCACCGCCGCCTCCGCCTCCGCCGCAGCCGACCACGCCGAGCGCGGAGATCAGGACCGCCGCCAGATACCAGCTCCACATGCCAAAGTCTGTTCTCCTCATGGTTATCTCCTCTCCCTACTGGACGGTCAGGTTCTCGAAGCGATACTTTCCGATGACCACGGTAACCTTGTCTCCCGCGGACAACCCGGCGTTATGGAACAGCATGAAATAGACGCGGCCCTTCTCCGGCTTCAGCGTGTCCTGCCGCATCTTGCCCCAGCTCGTCTCCGGAATCGTCATGATCACTCCCGTCCCCGGGTCGATCAGATAGGCGGGGGTCTTGCGCAGCAACAGGGGAGTCGCCTTCACCGGGTCGACGACCCGGTAGCGGAAATCGAGCATTCCCCCCGCCCCCGTCGGCCGAAGGCTTACGACCTCCACTCCCGACCGGTCTTCCACGCTGCGCGGGACCGGGGCGTCCAACGCCTTGTCCGCGGGGGCCTTGGGCGCCGTCGCGCACCCCGCGATCAGGACAACGCAGAGCAAAACCGCAGCCCGGGAAATCGTTCTTCTCCATGACGGTTCCAATATTTTTTCTCCCGGGCGCCCTTACCGAAACGGCACCGGGGCGGTTACCGACCCGCCCGCGCCGGTGACCGTGACGGTGCCTGGGTTCCCAAGCAAACGCACGACCTCGGCCTCGTAGAGGTCAAGCCCCGATCGGTAGATCAGCGGAACCGGCCCGGGGGCCCCCGGCCACGTAACCGTCAGGCCGGCCGTACCCGCCGGGGCATTGGACGCGGCCCACACGAGGAGACGCTCTCCTCCGACGAAGTCCGTCTCAACGATCGAAAGAGGAGCGGCGGCCCCCTTCGCCATCACGACGGAGACCGGCAGCGACCAGTTCCCCTCCGAATCCTGGCTCCGGATCCAGATGGTGTCGTCCGCGGAAACGGCCGAGAGGGGGACGTACGCCGCAAGATCGTTCACCGCGGGGGATCCGAACGTCCCCGCCATCGGTCTGCCGTGTCCCTCCCGGACGGTGTTGTCCGTCATCCACTCGGCGGCGACGACGGGCGCGCCGGCACTGTCGGTGGCCGTCGCGGTGAGGAGGACCGGGGAGATTCCCGCGGAGGGATTCGGCGTAACGTTGTCGAGGACGGTCACCGGCCCCGCCGTATCGGCGCCCTGGGGGGCCAGGAAGGCGATCATCCCGCCGGGGTACGTCCCGTTGTTGTTCACGTAAAGCCGCCGGTCGATGACTGGGATCTTCCTCGCCGGTGCGGCCGGCACGAGGAGGGCGTCCATGGTCTTCCCCGCCGTCAGGATCAGGGTATGGCGCGGCCGCGGATAGGGGAGCAGGTTCCCGTCCTCCCCGATGACCGAAGCATATGCATCGTCGATGCCCGACGTATCCGGGAAGGACGGAGCGTGGGCCACCAGGTCCGCATTCAGGAAGCGCAGGAGCGTCACGTTGCCGGGCGGCCCGATGAGCAGCGGGTCATGGTGCTGGACCAGGGGGTCCGGCTGGTTCTGATAGGGCTTGCCGTTGATCAGGAAATACTTGGGCTCGTATTCGATCGTGCTGGGAAACGCTTCCGTCCCGAAAGTGTTGCCGGCCACCGCCTCGTGGAGGAACGGGTCGATCGCGCTGTAGAGCAGAACGAGCTCGTTGTCGAACGTGGTCGTGTTGTCGTACGCCTGCGTCGCGTCCGCCGGGCGCACGATCAGCGCGCCGTAGATCCCCATCTGGACCTGGACGGAGGGGTCGGCGCCGCTCTGGTAAAGGAACGTCCCCGGTTTCGACAGCGCGAACCGGTAGGTGCGCGTGCCTCCGTTCGCGGGCGCCATCGGCACGTAGGAAAGGACCCGGGGAGTCTGCGCGACGTTGTCGACTAGCGGCGTGAAGAAGACCGCCCCCTGCTGCGGCAGCGGGGTCCCGGCCGGGTTCTCCACCACCGGAAGGGTAAGGCCCGGGATGACGAGCGATATGCCGTTTCCCGTGCCGACGGCCGCATTGTCCGCCGGCAATCCGTTCGTGAGCGTGATCACCAGGTTGTCCCCGACGGTTCCCACCAGCGTGGGGCCCGGGAACCGCAGGACGTTGTCGGCGCCGACGTCGGCGATCTTCCAGACGGGGTGGACCGCAGTGTCCGTCATCACCACGTTGTCCATTCCCACCCGCAGGGTATAGGTCACCGAGGAAGCGACTCCCGTCATGGCCGCAAGGAAGACCGCGGCCAGAAGGACCACCCCGTATTTCCTGAGAGTCTGAGTGCGCATGAATTCGTCCCTCCTCATTCCGGGATGGGAACCCCGGGCGGGACGACCACCGTGAAGGTCATCATGCCGCCGGGGAAGACGTCGTTGGTTGTCATCTCTTTCTCGGTGTGCGAGTGAAAGATATGGAAAAAGGAACCGTCCGTGTTCAGGCTCCCCGCCCCCGGGGGAAGAGGCCCTTTCTGCCCGAGGTACGGGCTGCCGCTGAAGAACACCCCGGGTTCCCATTCCTGGATGGCAGGGATGATGGTCGGGATAGGCACGCCGTGGTCCGGGCACCATTCCCACGTCACGTCGTCGTAGAAATCCCCGTTCCCGTCGTTGCATGTGTGCGCCGTCGGGGTCCCGGGCGTCGGGTCGCCGTAGATGTCCCACCCGAGCTCCTTCCCGGTCCACGTGTAGATCGATTCCGAGGTCCGGCCGGGGGCCGACAGCACGGAAAACGCCAGCTCCGCGAGATCGGCGCCCACCGCGGCGAAATTGGCGGGGTCGCTCGTCAGGGGCTGTCCCTCCCAGCCGATGATGAGCGAGTGGTTGGCATGGTGGTGCATGGGGTGCTGGTCCCTCCCCATCCCGACGATCCGTAAGACGGTGTTGTCGCCCGGGTGCAGCATGGGAAGGGCGTTATACGGCTGTGCCGGGAGGAACGCGGCGCCCGCCGGTCCCATGGTGTCGGGGAAGTTGCGCCCGTTGAAGAACCAGTAGGTCGGGAAGAAGGTGGTCGTGTCGATCTTTTCCCCTCTCTCCACCCGGTTGTGGTACCGGTCGTCCATCTCGCTCGTGACGAGCAGGTACTCCCGGTCCGGGGTGTACGCCGTCGAGGCGTCCCCGTAGACCGTCGGGGCGGCGGGATCAAACCCCGCGGGCCGCACGACGATCGCGCCGAAGAGCCCCATCTCCAGCTGCTTGTCCATGTTCGTTCCGCTCTGGTAGTAGAACGTTCCCGGCCGGCTCGCCGTGAAGGTATAGGTCACCGTGCCTGCTCCGGCGGGAGGGGCCTCCCAGGTGAAGATCCCCCGGATCCCGTTCCCTGAAGGGGAAGCGGTCACGTTGTCCATGCCGGGGAAGAGCAGGGAGACCGGCTCGCCGAGCCAGTTCGTGAGCGTGACGGTGACGGTGTCCCCCTGGCTGAGGATCAGGGTGGGGCCGGGGTACTGGACCTGCAAGGTCCCCGAGGGCGGGTTCCCGTCGGCGAATCCCCAGAAGAACAGGTTGTTGCCGTCGCCGTTCTGGATGTAACCGCTCGTGGCGACCAGGCTGAAGGAGTTCCCCGTCAGGCCGGGGATCTGGGCTCCGGCCGGGGCTCCCCCGAGGAGGACCGAGACGAGCGCCCCGAGAACCCCCATCCCGATTTTCCTGCATGGCGTCCAGCGCATGGCGTTCCTCCCCGTGCCGAAGGGCTTCATGGAGCGATGCGGATCTCGGTCATCATCCCGCCGAACCGCTCCTCTTTATTGTTCATGTGGTTGAGCTCCCGGGCGTAGAGAAAGTACGTTCCCGGCGCGACTCCCGCCGTGTCCAGGATGACGTCGGCCGACTGCCCGCCGCCGAGGCTGATGGAGTTGGCCCCGTAGGTAAGATCGATCCCCGGGGTTACCCCTCCGTCGGGACTCGGTCCCCGCAGGAGCCTGGCGTCCTTGGCGATCACGGTCATCGGGATCCCCAGGACCTCGAGGTTGTGGAAGCTCGTCGTGGAGAGGCTCGAGATCCGAAGCAGGATCTTCTGCCCCTGCGTCGCGGTGATCAGCGCGCTCACCCTCTGGGACGGGACCTCCTGGTTCAGCGGAGTGACGCCGTCCACGTCGACGGGAAAGGGAAGGGGAGGCCCGGCCAGGGTCGTATCCGGGTACCCCCTACCGTTCAGCATCGGGTAGTTGTCGTCCATCGCGGCAAAGGGGAGCGGCTGGACGGCCAAGTGCAGGTCGTGGAAGTTCTTGTCGAAGCCCGCGATCTGGAGCGGGAAGTCGACGTCGTAGCAGGTCGACCCGTCGCCGTCGTCATAGGCGTACTTCTGCGACGGGCAGCTGCCACCGAAGTCCGTCGTATTGTCCTGCGCCGAGAGCACGTAGAGGTTTCCCAGCATCCCCATCTGCATGTGCTCGGCCGCCTCCACGTGGCAGTGCCACAGGTAGGTCCCCGGATCGACGTTCCTATAGAAGTAGGTGAAGCTCGCGAAGGGGAAGGGGACGACGGAGGCGTCCGGCACCCCGTCGTAGATCGCGGAGGCGTTCGGGAAGCCGTGATAGTGGACCGAGTGCGGGTCGAAGAGGTCCGGGCGCATGACCATCCCGACGTTGGTGAGCGTCAGGTAGAGGTCCTGCCCTTCCCTGACCTTGATCGTGGGGGCCGAGAAGTTGGCCTGGAGCGTGCCGACCGAAACGACGTCGTTGTCCGGCACTCCCGTCACGTCGGAGAAGCTGAAGATGTACTGGGGCCAGCCGCCCGGGGCATCGGGACGGAGCTTGTCGGCCATGTTGACGAAGCCGTCGCCGGCGGCGAGATGGATGCACAGGACGTTCGGGTCGTCCGTCTCGCCGGTCGCAAACCCGGTGACGGGATCCAGCCGGACGCCGCCCGGGCCCGTCCCGTCCGTCAGCAGGTTCGCCGGACACTGGAACCGCACTACCGCGCTCGCGGGCAACGCCCCGAAAAGAAGGATCAGCGCCACCCCGAGAGGAATCTGCCATGTCCGCCTTTTCATCTTCCGCACTCCTTTTCCGTTTTCGGTCTGCACGGTGCCTTCCTTGCCGTCGGCGGCAACATCCCGCCTACGGCAGGAACCGCCGGAACTCGTCCGCGCCGATGTCCACCGCCGACGGGCTGTCCGTCACCAGCGGCTCGTCGAAGGGACGAATCTCCCCGTCGATATCGTTGCCCAGGTTCGTGATCGTCTGCACCCCGGGAGGTCCCAGGACCGGGATCGTCCCCAGGGCCGCCCCCGCGTCGACCGCCTGCGACGCCGTGTTGTCGATCGGGGGATTCCTCGGGCCCTCGATGTGATAATCGCCCTGCAACCCCAGCGGCGTGAACGTAGGCGTGATGAGCCCCACAGCGGACGCCGCCGCGTCCGGGATGTTGAAATACGGGTCGACGAGCCGCGGGAAGACCGTGTTGTTGTCGCTGGTTACGATCTGGTTCGCGCCCGGGTTTACCACCAGCGCCGCGCTGTTGCCGTCGAGGATGCTGAAGTTCGCGTCGAGCTGCTCGGCCCCGCCCCCGCCCAGGACCGCCAGGTCCCAGTAGAAGCCGCCAAGGCCCGTGTTGTCCACCGCGGGGATGAGTCCCCCGAGACCGCCGTTCTGCGCGCCGTCCCAGGAGAACGAGCGATTGTGCCAGATGATGTTGTTGTACAGGACCGGGCTCGCGAAGACCTGCGCCACAGAGGGATCGAACGCCGCCTGGAGACTCGCGCTGTGGACCCCGGCCTGGAGTCCCGCGACCGTGGGTGCGGACACCGTGGGATTTCCTCCCCCGGCGCCTGCCGGACAATGTCCCTGCGCCACGGCGAAGGGATGACACGCCCTTCCGAAGGCGTCCTCGCCGGTGCCGGTGCTGTCGTTGTACGCGATCGTGTTGTTTATGATGCTGACGCTCGCCGTGTCGTCCAGGGAGATCCCGCCTCCGGAGTCGGCGCTGACGTTGTTGACGATCATGTTGTTCAGTATGTCGACGTGGTACCAGGCGGTTTCGTCGGCCGGGCTCAACGCCACGTCCTGGCCGTTGGCAAGAAGCGTCCGGATGCCGCCGCCGTCGTCGCCCGCCAGGTTCCCCTGGATCAGGTTCCGGTTGATGGTGACGTTCCCCGATCCCGGCGTCAGGATGTTCGGATCGGATCCGGCGGGCACCAGCTCGCCCGAGACGATGATCCCGCCGCCCTCGTCGAAGGATTCATTGAACAGGATCTTGTTGTCCTCGATCAGCCCGTTTTCGCTCAGGCCGAAATGGGAGATCCCGGCCCCGTAGACCAGGGAGAAGTTGCCGCAGATCCAGTTCTCCGTGACCCGGTAGTTGTCGCTGCCGTTGAACAGGCCGATCCCGCCCGCGGCAGCCGGCTCGAAGACGCCGCCGTTCTCGTCGATCTGGTTATGATGGATGTTCACGTTCTCGTTGTGCGCGCTCAGGTAGTTGGTGCCGAAGCCGACGTCCCCCGCGGGGTCGACGACCGACTGGTATCCGATGCGGATCCCCCCGACGCGCACCCCCTGGTTGCTCTGAACCTTGTTGTTGCTGATCTGGAGGTTCCGGGCGAAGGCGTTGGCGAAGATCCCGCTGCCGCCGCCACCCGAGCCGATCGCGCCGGTGATCAGGAACCCGTCGATCCGGGCCGGGTCGGCCGCCCGGAAGTAGCTCGGCTTGCTCACGTTGTCGCTTGCGAAGACCGTGACGACCGCCCCCTGGTCCTGGAGGAA
The DNA here is from genome assembly GCA_049688015.1 of Candidatus Deferrimicrobiaceae bacterium. Taxonomy (GTDB): domain Bacteria; phylum Desulfobacterota; class Deferrimicrobia; order Deferrimicrobiales; family Deferrimicrobiaceae; genus CSP1-8. Next base: position 13,150 of record JBAVJZ010000103.1, read on the forward strand.
GTCGAAGGTGGGGGCGATGTGATCCACCGTGCCGGTATCGAGCAGGTTCTGCACCTTGCTTTGCCAGGCCGCCTGCGCATCGGGATCGTAGAAGGAGCCGTCGATTACCGTCGACCAGGCGCCGGTCCCCTGGAGCTTCACCGGCTTCCACATTACGAGGTTCTCCCGGTAGATGCCCGGTGTCACCAGGACGACGTCCCCGGGGAGGGCGGTATCGATGGCCTTCTGGATCGACTGGCCGGGGTAGACCCGCCGCACCCGCCCTCCCACGTCAAGGGTGATCCCCATGCCGGTGGAAAGGCCGTTGTCGCCCCGCGTCAGGACGAGCTGCCCCGTCGTGACCCCTTGGGGGACCCGGGCGGTGACGACAGTGTCCGTCCAGGCGAGTATTGGAAGAGGAACGCCGCCGACGGTGATGAGGCCCGTATTGTCGCCGAACCCGAAGTCGCGGGCGGTCGAGCCGACGGTGACGTCCTGCAGCGAGATCAGCCGGATGATCTGCCCCGCCCGGTCGACATGCGGCCCGCCGCCGGGCCCGTCCACCTGCGAGAGCACGGGGGTGCCCGAAGGATACTCGCAGTCCAAAAGCCCCAGGTTCGCCGAGAAGGCTCCGATGGGGAGGGTTGGGGTGTCCAGATAGGTCGTCTTTCCCGGCTGCAGGTCGAACGCGAGCCGGAAGACCGAGTACGCCGGGTTGTAGTAGGGATCGCGGATGAAGTGCCCCGAGCCGGGAGGCGATTCGACCGGCCCCGGGCTGTTCAGGACCACGGTCACCATGGAGGGCGACACGCCGGAGGGCAACGGAGCGTTGATCCGGTAGGTCGAGGGGAGCAGGACGTTGTACGCCCCGTACTGGTCGCTGTGCACCCGGGCGATCTCGTTTCCCTGGTAATCCTCGAAGGCGATCGGAAGCCACATGGGGGAAAGCTTGTCGCCCAGGCGCGGGTTGGGGACGCCGTTGATGAGAAGCGAAAGGTTGTTCGCGACGTCGTTCGTGACCAGGCCGACGAACCGGCCCGCCTTCGGGACTTCCGTCAAGAAGTGGAAGTCGGCCGCCGCATTCGTCCTCTCCGCCAGCTGGACCTGCTTCATGTCGCAAAGGGGGCGGTTCGCTCCGGCGTAGAACGCCGGGATCCCGGGGAAGAGGGTCAGCTCGGCGGGGACGGTATGGAGGTCGCCCACGCACGGGGGCACGGTGCTGGGGAGGGGGGTCTCCAGCGCCAGGAGGCTCGGGGTCATCGGATCCCCGAAATCGACGTTCTTGTCCTCCTCCTTGACGATGTCGTACTGGCCGGGAGGAGGCACCACCTCGACGATGTACGTACCCACCGGAAGCCCTTCCACCTCGGCCGCTCCCGAGTCGACGCCACCGGGGAAGTAGGAGAAGAAGCCGTATCCGCCGTCGAACAGGGCGCCGGGGCGGACCTGGTTCCAGTAGGGGAGCATTTCGGCGCAGTCGATGAAGGGGGTGCCGGTAACCGGTCCCGCCGTGTTGTCCGCGCCCACGCATCCGGTGGGAAGATTGTCGTCCCAGCTGTCCGTGGTGATGGCGTGGATCGCATCGTTGTGCTCGAGCACGCCGTTGCCGTTGCGGTCGACGTCCTCCGGGCCGGGGAAATTGCCGAAGGGGTAGTTGTCCGCGTCCGACCGGGTGACGGTCCCGTCGCCGTCAACGTCATCGATCACGCCGTCGCCGTTGGCGTCGGCGTACAGGTTCACCACGATCCGGGGAATGCCCGGTTCCCACGGTTCTCCGGCTCCCAGGGCCGGGTCGTCCTCGGCCCGGGTCACCGAGTAGAAGACGATCCCGGTGATCCCGCCGTTCCTGCCCGGGGGATAGTCGGCTTTTCCAAAGTCGATCCACTGGACCTGGTCCCCGTAGAGGATCATTCCCTCGAGCAGGACGGGAACGGTCACCTCGGACAACTCCGTCCGGAAATCCGCTCCGCCGTTCTCCGGCTGGGGCTGGGGATTGAGCTCGTCGCTGTGCGGGCGTGCGGGGTCCCTCGGGAGATCCCCCCCGTAGTCCACCCAGATCGTCGCGCCGGTCGCTTCCAGCGTGGCGAAGTCGACCTCGCCGACGAGCCACTTGAAGAAGGGGAAGACCTCGCCGAATTCGTAGTTCCCCGAAGCGTCGGTCGACGTGCTCGAGTTGATCGACCCGTCGCGGAACCGGATGTTCAAGGCCATGTTGTTGATCCCGGGCTCTCCCGGATCGCGGAACCCGTTCCGGTTCATGTCGTTGAAGACGGTCCCCTTCCAGGTTCCGAACCACCGGGGGATAAGGACGTTGTCCAGCGCGACCAGCGACGGTCCTCCCTGGGGGGTTCCCGGCTCGAACGGTGCCGTATTGTCGAACACGGGCACGACGGCCGTGAGGAACGAGATGATGTAGTCCATGTAGGGGTCGCGGTCCCAGAAGACAAGTTGGTACGTCCCCGGGGGGACGTTGGGGATCGTGAATTCTCCCGTCACGGGATCGGCCGGCTGGGCATAGATCAGCTCGTCCACGTTGTTCAGGTTGGTGATGCCGACCCAGGCGTTCGGTACGGGGTTCCCGTCGGAGAACACCGCCAGATTCGGCGGCCGGTGGGTGTGGTTCGAGACGACCCGGCCGGTGATGGTGCCGTACTGCTCCTGGTAGACCGTGTTGTCGACGGGGAAGAACGGAACGATTCCATTAACGACCGTGTTGTCTGCGGGGGCGAACGGCTGGATCGGCGGATTCAGCGGTCGCCAGGCGGCTACGTTGTCGGGGTTTACGAACCCGATGAAGACGTGCGGGAAGAAGAACCCGGCCTCGTTGAAGATGGGCGGCTCGTTCGCGTTGACCCACGCGTCGATTCCCGGCGTCCCCTCGAGCGTCGTCGTCTGGACCCAGTTGGCATGGTCCTCGAGGGGAGGGACGGCCCGGATCCCATACTTGCCCGGCGCGAGGTTCTTGACCAGGGCGTTCCCCGTGTTGTCGGTGAAGATCCCCGTGCCCGGCACATCGACGATCGGGTTCCCGTCCGCGTCGAGCTGGAAGGTGCCGTCGGGATTCTGCAGGTACGTCGTCCCCAGGTCGTTCCCGAAAGTGTCGACCACCACCGGTCCCGCCTGCTCGAAGACGTCGATCTTGAACCCGGCCAGACCCGGCTCGGCCGGCGTATCCGGCGCGCTGTTCGTGGAATTGTTGTCCGCGAAGACGTACACGGAGATCTGCGCGGTGGGAAGCGGGTGCCCCTGGCAGATGATCCGGACGAAGTCCTGACCGACCGCGATGTTCGCCCCCCCGTTGGAATAGTCGCTGTCCGGCAGGACGGAGAGGACGTACCGCTTCGACGGATCGAGCACGGCGGGATTGCTCAACGGCGAGAGGTCGGCGGACGTGCCGTGGGCCACCACCGGGGCGTAGCTCTTGTGGATGCTCACGCCGAGGCTGCTGTTGTCCGGGACCCCCGGTGTCACCGGGTGGGTCGTGTCTTCTTCCAGCAGCCACCGGTAGGAAACGGGGATCGGGGCTCCGTTCCCGTCCTCCACACTAAGGGTCAACCCCCACGTGATGTCAGGAATCATTGCGACGAGCGCCGCTGCAAACAGCCCGGCGAGCAACGTTCCGTAAACTTTTCCCCGGAGTCGATCTCCTCGTTTCATCTGCTCCCTCCTCGGCGGCGCTCGGACAACGGTATGAAACTGTATTTTATTTCTTTTTCCGCTTGGATTCCCAATATTCCGGGAAGATTCGCCCATTAAGAACAAATCTTATTAGTTTAGCATTAAAAATGCCGATAGTGTCTCTTGTCAAGTTTTTTTCTCAATTTCTCTGTGGATTCGGTAAAAATAAATCTTCTGATCCCCGATGCCTCCTCTTTATCGACGAGAAGGGGGGAGATCTTTAATAAATTAAAATGCAGCCAGGATAAATATATTACATATTAATTTCGTCTTCCTTATTCCATTCAATTATCGTTCCTGATTACCTCATGTGCCGTTGACCCAGGGGGGGGATAATATAAAACGCGTATTTAATCAGGCATGTCCTCTCCAAAAACCATTTTCAGAGACGACGATGCAATTCATGAAATTGGGCATTATAAGGGCATGAGTGGGAAAACATTTATCCATTCTGGCCACAATGTTGGAACATTACGGCAAACTGGGGCGTGGGTAAGAATCCGGTGGCGCGTATCCGTTGGCGCATATCCGTTGGCACTCTGATCCGGTTGCGTCATATCTCCTTCCCGTTAAAGAGGCGGGAGAGCCAGCTCCCCTTGGCGCAAGAACCGGCCCGCACACGATCGGCAATCCCGCCTTCGCAATTCTTCAAGGTCCGTTAGAATTTTTCCGACTTTTCTTACGCCCTTCCCGGGAAGAACGGA